>JAZNXT010000016.1:0-22842 GCA_045594005.1 Victivallales bacterium | reverse complement strand
CGGTCATCAGTTTATCCACGGTGGAATGATCGGCGAGGGCTTCGCGGTTGCGATCGGTTGCAATGACGCCGGGTGCGATCACATTGAAAGTGATACCGTCGGCGGCATATTTTCTGGCGCAGTTCTGGATCAGGTTGGAGAGGGCGGATTTTGTTGCCGCGTAGATGGGCAGCCGCGGTGACTGACGCCACTGGTTGACGCTACCGAGGGCGACCACCCTGCCCCATTTCTTCTGTTGCATGGCTGGCAGAAACGCCTGTATCAGCCGGAAAGAGGCACCCACATTGACTTTGAACTGTTCGTCGAAGGATGCGGCATTGTATTCTTCCACCGGCAGATATTCCTGTACGGATGCGTTCAGTACAAGGATATCGATATCGCCGGCGGACCGGATCAATGCTTCCAGTTCATCGTCATTGCCGAGACTGCCGGTAATGCAGCTCGCGTTCCAGCCGTTTGCTTTTGCGGCAGCGACGGCATCAGTCAGTGCGGGACTTTCCTTTGTGCCGTGAAAAACGACTTCTGCTCCGGCTTCAGCCAGGGCGGAGGCGATCGCCTTACCGATCCCCCGGCTGGAACCGGTAACGAGTGCGCGCTTTCCGGTCAGGTTCATATTTTGGAATACGGACATATTCAGGATTTCCTGTGTATTATTCCAGATCGAGGAAGTTCATGTGGATCTCGCCTTTGGCATCGGTCCAGGTGAGTCTGTATTTGCCGCGGAAACCACGGAATTTGACTGTGCCATTGGCACCGGCTTTGAGATCGGCTTTCGTTTTCCATTCGTTGTTGATAAGATCGTTCAGTACATGATACGCAGGCTTCGGATCCATATTGCGGGAGAAAAGTCCGGAAACAGAGGGTTCGCCCGGTGCGCCGCAATCATCCACCACGTTCCACCATGTGATCCCCATCATGCGTTCGATGCTGAACCAGAGGCGGTACAGGTTGCGGGTGATGACAGCCTGGATCTCCTGACCGCGAGCATCGTTATTGGGTGCAGTAATGGTGATTTCGGAAAGATGGATAGGCAATTTGCATTTGGACATCATATTGAAGACTTCGTATTCGCTTGCGGGGCTGCGCAGATCGGTCTTTCCGTCGGCGATATCCAGACACTGCTGGGGATTGAACAGGTGCATCTGCATCCCCATGATATCGATTTTACAGCCGCGTTTCTGAAGATCTTTGACCTGTTCGCCGTAAGCATCGCCGCGGAAATAATCGTTGATATTCAATTTTGCACCGGCAGGCAGCATGGATTCCGCCAGTTTGAACGCGCGATAGGTGTAATCACCGGGCATGGGTCCGTACACACTCTGACAGATGGGATCATCGGGGATCATTCTGCCCTGACTGTAATCGGTGGCACTTTCGTTGCACACATCCCAGCTGTGGACGCGTTTTCCGAACTTGAATGCGATCTCGGCAATGCGTTTTGCCATCAGTGTTTCCAATGTTGTGGCAAAACCCGGCATCAGTTTGTGGAGCTGATCCGCAGTATAATCCTTCAGAATCTCTGCCGCCGGACTCCAATCGAGATTCCAGGCGGGATCGATCCGTTTCTTCCATTCCGCAGGCATATAATTGAACTGCCATTCCGGATAATGCCACTTGTAGTTGCCCCACACCAGCGGGTGACCGTGAATGCGGATCCCTTTGGATTCACAGAAGTCGATGACCGGACCCGGAGCAGGACGCCGCCAATGGGGTTCCATTTTCGGTTCTTTCACACTGTTCCAATATTCTGCAGTGTCCCGGTATTCGCCGTCAAGACGCGCCTTGCCTTCAACGGGTTCCAGCGTTTTCCAGTAGAAAGCAACTGTGGCGGAATTGAAAAGATCGCCGTAAAGAGCTTTATATTTTTCGTTGCGTTCATCCGTTCCCAGCTGATCGTAGTTGAAAATATGGGCTCCGAAAATAAAGTCGTGGGAGATCTGTTCCACTTTCACGGGGGTACCCGCTTTCAGACCTTTGATCTTCCAGCTGGCATCCGCTTTCCGGAATTTTTCAATGTTTTCGTCGATCTGCGCCTGGACATCATCATTCCAGAGATTCCAGTAGCCCTTCTTCATTGCTTTGCTTTTCATATTACATCAGCTCCATTCTATGCTCGTTGCAGCCATCGCTTGACAAGAGCATTTTTTGTTTGAGTTTTGTTCTGCCGAGTGTGATCTCCACATCATAATTCCCGTAATAACCGTTCCAATCCGCGATCCCGCGCTGATCCGTTTCCACGGTCACTTCCGTATGCCATTCTTCATTGACCAGACGGTAGAGTTCTTCAAATGCCGGTTTCGGACGCAATTTTTCATCCAGGATCCCCGCATCGTATATGCTTTCGCCGCCGTATGCCGTTTTATCCACAAAATTCCACAGCACAATGGATTTCATATTTTTGATACTGAACCATAAACGGAAGAAATGGTGCAGCATATCCGCCTGCAATTTTTCCGCTTCTTTGCGGGGAAGCGCAGGAAATGTGGGCAGCGATGTTTCCGTCATGTGCAGCGGGATATTCAGCATACAATACTGATCCAGCACCTTGAAATGGTGCATGGGATCAAAGTAACGGTGTGCGCCGGGACTGTTTGCAAAATCTTCCATTCCGCCGTACATGTGATACTGGATCCCCAATCCGCCGAGCCGGACGCCGCGCATCTGGAGATTTTTCGCCAGCAGGAACATGGGGGAATTATCCCGTGCATACGGCTGATAACTGATCCAGTTGCCGTCGTTGTAGCACAATTCCGTGTAATTGGGGAAATATTTTTCCGCCAGTTTGAAGACTTCATACACATAATCCTGCGGAGTCACCGTCCAGCCGATATGCTTGGTGAACCAGCGGTTGTTGCTGAAGGCTTCGTTCACAGCATCCCAGATGGTAACTTTTTCGCCGTACCGTTCCGCAAGCTGGGCAATGCGTTTTTCCAGCAGCACCATCATCTTTTTCGGGCTGTCCGGCAGCCAGCGCGGCACAAAATTATCGCAGAAAAGCCAATGTCCCTTGGGTCGGATATTGTTTTCCAGACACCAGTCCACAGCCACATCGGTAGGCGGTCTGCGTCCGATGTGACGGCATCCCTTTTCAAAACGCAATTCGCCTTTTTCCGGTTCCAGCGTATCCCAATAGAATGCGACAGTGCCGTGATTGAAGACCTGTTTGAAATATTTTTCAAATGCCGCGTTATCCTTTTTGCTTTCAAAATCCTGTAATTTGAAAAGATTGCAGCCGAAAAGGAATTCGTGATCTGTCTGTTTCAGCGTGATCTTCGCACCGGGCAGAGCTTTGCCGTCTTTATCGGTGAGGACAAATCTGCCCCACCCCATACGGTGGCGTTTGATATCCATTCCGATCCGTTCTTCCACGCCGCCGCGGGGATGGATAAAATCTTCCATCAAAGCGGCAGCAAGATCATTTCCGCCGGATACGGCTTGTTCCTTCATCCCGATCACAGGAACCATGTCGGTATTTTTCTTTTTGGATTTTGCCATCAGAAATAGCCTCCCTTGGCAATGATCTCCTGAATACTGTCGCCCTGACGGACCCAGGAGAAAATATCCACTTCGTTCCGTTCGATCCCTTCGGCGCGGAGAAGCACCTGATAGGCGATCTCACGGGGGATGCACAACACTCCGTCGATGTCACCGAAAATAATATCGCCGGGGCGGACGGTCACTTTCCCGATCTTGACGGGGACCTGATAATGGGTGATCATACATCTGCCCAATGATCCGTTGCTGGTGCGGTATTTATAGAATACGGGAAAATCCTGTTCCAGAATCTGTTTGGTATCGCGGATCCCTCCGGCGATCACAGCTCCGCGGATCTTTTTGCTTTTTGCGGTAGCGGTCATCACGCCGCCCCACAGCGATGCTTCCGTATCGGAAGATGTATCCCATACGACCAATCCCTCCGGCTTCATATCATCCAGCATTTGAGCGCGGAAGGTCATTTCCCCTTCGATCATACAGTTGGGTGCGCTTTTCACGGTAAAGGCTTCCCCGCACACCACCATGTGATCCCGCAGTGGCATGATATCGCTGGGGAGATTCTGGTCCAGCAGGCAGTTTTCCCGCAAAACATCGTTGATGCAGCCGGTATAGAGTTTTTCATAGCGTTCGCACAATTCCTTCAACGGAATGGGAAAATCGTTGGTGGGAATGTGCTGACGGTTCTGAATGAGACGATCCAGTTTCATCAGTCCGGCTTCCTGTGCGCGTTGGCGCATGTCCTGCAATGACGGCATAATGTGTTCTCCTTATACTGTTTTATATTTATTTTACTATGGATTTATTACACAATCTCATCCACTGATACTGGACCGGGAAATGATCGTCATCATCGGCAAGTTTCACCCGGATATTGGTGGGGGCGTATTTGCTGAGGGTGATCGTTTTGTGGTATGTTCCGTTATCGGTACAGATCTCGGCGTCGTAATCGCCATAGAAACCGTGGAACCGGTTGTCGCCGCCGTTCTCGTAGGCAACTTCCGTTTCTGTGTGCCATTCTTCCTTGATCAGTTTGCGGATGATTTCTCCGGAGGGTTTCGGACGGAGATCCTGGAAGAAAAGTCCGGAGCGGAGCGGATTTTCGCCGTGTTCGTAGTCGCCGAAGGGGGCACCTGCGGCAGTTCCGTCCACCGGATTCCACCAGACCAGAGCTTCCGTGGCGGGGTGACTGAACCAGAGACGATAGAGGCGTTCCGTTACGATCGCCTGTGTTTCATTGCAGTCTTCGCCCATCATATCGGGGCGTGCCATTACGCTGATCTCGGTCAGGCTGCAGGGGATCTCAAGTCTGCCGTAAACATCCAGCATCCGGTAGAGATTTTCGGCATTCATGAAGCGTTTGTATTCTTCTGCGCCGGTGAAATATTGGGGGAAACAATGATACTGGAAGCCGAGTCCGCCGGGTTTGTAACCATTCCGGATCAATTCCTTTGTCAGCAGATAGAACGGACTGTGGATCCCGTGATAAGTCCACCAGTGGGCAGCTTCATTGAGTACAAGCTGAGAATTGGGGAAGTATTTTTCGCAGAGCCGGAACGCTTCTTCCATAATGTTTTCAGGATACGGCGTATTGATGTCGCTACTGGCTGAAAAAACTTCGTTGATGGCGTCCCAGATAAAGATCTTATCCGCATACCGTTCGGCGATTTGAGCTACGCGTCTTTCCTGAAAGCGCATAAATTCCCGACGGTCATTCGGCAGCCAATCCGGCAGCCATTGATTCCAGAACGGCGGATGCCCTTTTGCGGCGATCCCGTATTTCTGACAAAACTCCACGCAAAGATCGGGCGGCGGTCTGCGATAGATCTTCGGACTGTTTTTATCGAAACGCAGTTTCCCCGGTTCCGGCTCCAGATCCTTCCAGTAAAACGGGATCACGCCCAGATTGAAGGTATCGCTGAACGTTTCTTCAAAGGCTGCATTCAATTCTTCCGACGGAAATTCACCCAGCATAAAAAGACTGGCACCGAATTTATATTCGTGCTTTTTCAGTTTCAGCCGTATCCGTGCGTTGCCTTCGTAAAGAGTTTTGTCCGGATTGAACAGCCAGATCCTCCCGAAGCCTTTCCGGTAAAGTTCCGTGTTCATTTTGATTTTGAATTCCAGTTCGGAATTTTTCTCCGTCATCCCGGAGATCATTTTCTGTGCAAGTTCATTCATAGGATTCCATTTCTCCCGGTCGGTTTTATATTTTGTAAGCGGCAAAACCGTACGATCCGAGCTGCAGTTCCGGCGATGCTGTATCAACCGATGCAGCAAGCACTTCTGCGTCTTCCGGGATCGTGATTTTTACCGGACCTTCAGAAAGATTGATGAAACATTCGATCCTGTCGCCGCGGGTGAAGTGCAGCAGATCGTTACGGACCTCATGCCATTGTGTCGATCCCTGATGCAGCAGCGGTTCAGCAAGCCGCAGGGCAACAAGTTTCCGGATCAATGCTTTGCGCACGGGGGCATCATTGGACCGGTCGATGGTGAACTGTCCGGGGTTGGCGAAGATGCTGTGCCGGTTGCTGTCGCAGAATTCCACACCGTTGTAAAGGAACGGAACACCATCGATCATAAACGACAGAAAAATCAGAGATTCAATGGCTTTTGCGCCTTTTGTCTTTTCCAGCCGTTCATCGTAAGCATCATTTGCCACATCGTGATTATCAAAATACCGTGCGTACCGGGCGTTGTTTTTCCAGACGGCCGGCAACAGGGTCACCGGTTCTTTTCCATTGTAAACATCACGGCAGGCATAGCACCAGGAAAAATTGTAATTCAGGTCAAAGACGCCGTCGGATTGTTCTTCCACAGCACGGTGTTCCCCCTCGCAGAACATGATCAGATCCGGTTTGATCCTGCGCAGCTGTTCCGTGACAGGTCCCCAGAAATCCATGGGGATCTTATCGCCCACATCACAACGGAAACCATCCGCATCCAGATCAATGGCATAATAGCGCATATTCTCCGCGAGATAGGCGCGCAAACCTTCCGAAGAAAAATCCAGACAGGGGAAACAATATTCACCGTCCCCTTTGACGAAGTCGGGGTGCGCCGCGCCAAAGCCGGGTCCGGCGTGATAATACACCAGATCCAGCAGGACTTTCATGCCGAGTTCATGGGCTGTCCGGATAAACGATTTCAGATCGTCTTCCGTTCCATACTCCGGATCGATCGCGGTAAAATCTGCTATCCGGTAGGGATTGCGGGGGTTGTTGCAGCCGGACTGCTTCTGACGGGGCGACCAGTTGTCACGGTTTTCGTCACGGTCCGCAAATGCGACCGGGCAGAGATAAACGATCTTGATTCCCAGATCCGCAATGGCGGCGAGATGTTTTTCCGCGGCAGCAATGGTTCCTTCGTGCGTAAAAGGACGCAGAAAGATCTGATAAATGGTGCTGCCTCCGAGACGGTCAAGACCACTGGCGGTCATTTGCCCACTCCTTGTCCCATTGTTCCGTACTTTCCCATGCGACCGGGAAATCGGCATGGAGTTTTTCCGCGATGAGTTCTTCATTGAGTTCATCGAAGCCCAATCCGGGCTTATCCGGCACCGCGATATAGCCGTTTTCGATCTTCAATGCGGGCTTGATCAGATCCGCCCACCACGGCACATCCACAGAATGGACTTCCAATGCCATAAAGTTCCGCGTTGCCGCCGCCACATGGACTGCCGCCATACAGGCAATGGGACTTTCCGCCATGTGAATGGACATCTGCACGCCGTATTCTTCCGCCATATCCCCGATCTTCTTCGTTTCCAGAATACCGCCCGCTGTCAACACATCAGGATGGACAACTGCCAGTGCGCCGGATTCAAAGAGAGGCTTGAAGGATTCTTTCAGATACATATCTTCACCGGTGCCGATGGGCGTGGTGGTACTGTTGGCAAGCCGCACATACTGATTGGTCATCTGCCAGGGAACAGGGTCCTCCATCCAGGCAAGATTGAATTTTTCCAGACGCTTCGCCAGCTTGATGCAGTCTTCCAGCGGAATGTGTCCGAGGTGGTCAATGGCAATGGGGATCTCATAACCCGTCACCGCACGACATTCCGCCATGTAGTTTTCAAGATAGTCCAATCCCGCTTCCGTGATATGGATCCCTGTGAACGGATGTGCCGTATTGAAAAGATCATAGGCTTCCCCCCGCATGGCACGGGGATCAATGGAACCGTGAGGTGTGCTGAACACCGTTTTTTTGTATTCCCGCATCTTTTCCAGAAATCCCAACGGAGCGGAAAGCGCACCCGGCACATTCATCAGGAGTTCGATCCCCAAATCCATTTTCAGGAAAGTATAACCCTGTTTCATGCGGTCGGCAAGAGCTTTGCCCATATCACGGCCGCCCCCTTCTGAATCGGTATCGCAATAAATACGGATCTGATCGCGGTATTTACCGCCGAGCAGCTGCCACACCGGAACACCCCACGCTTTGCCTGCGATATCCCACATGGCAACTTCCAGACCGCACACCCCGCCTGCCTGACGGGAATCACCGCCGAACTGTTTGATCCGGCGGAAGATCTTTTCCACATTACAGGGATTTTCTCCGAGGATCCGGCTTTTGAGCATGGCGGCATAAGTACGGCTGGAGGCATCCCGCACTTCACCGTAGCCAACGATCCCCTGATTGGTAAAGACCTTGATCAGCGTACAGCGTTTCGGGGCACCGTCAATATCCGCAAAACGGACATCGGTGATTTTCAGTGTGGAGGGATCAACATTGGGATTCATGGTTCTGGCTCCTTATATTTTTATGTATGTTCTGCTTCACTTGAAAAATGAGTCCTGTGCCTGTTTCAGTGCTTTGAGATATTGGGGTACATGCGATCCCGAAAAATCATCCGCCATGCCGAGCAGGGTCAACGCACCCACGATCCTGCCGAAAGGATCCCGCAGCGGAACAGAAAGCGCACCGATCCGCCAGCGGTTGTTGTCCGTATTCAAAATATAACCGGATCTTTTTACCGATTCCACCGCCGAAAACAGCAATTCCGGATTTTCTTTTTCCGGGATCGGTTCGCGGCATTGTTTCAAAAGTTCTTCCAACTCTTCACGGGATGCATCCGCCAGCAGTGCCGCGCCCACAGACCCTTCCAGCACCGGAAATGTCGCACCCGTCTTGCCGGATACACTGAAAGGACCCGGCGATTCCGCACGGGCGGTCACCACCTGATCATCCCCGCGCCGGACGGAAAGTTTGCAGGCAAGGCGGGTTTTCGCAGAAAGACGGGAAAGGATCTGACGCGCCTGATCCCAATTTCCAGTCTGATTTGTGCAGAGTTTCACCGAAAGCGAGAACAAGCCCTGCCCCGGCGCAAAGGTTCCATCGGAATGTTTTTCGATCCAATTATATTTTTCCAGACTTTTCAGGATCCGGTAACAGGTACTCACGGTAACGCCGCAGCGTTCCGCCAGTTGAGCGTGCGTCAGCCCCGCCTCCGACCGGATCAGCAGTTCGAGGATCGCCACGGTCTTTTCCACCGCAGGGACAGTGTTTTCATTGGCAGCTTGTTTTTTCATATTTGAAAAAATATTATTCCTATTTGAACTAACTATACGCCAATCTACACCATCTCCACAATATTGCAAGCACTTTTTCAGATTTTTTTCAGAAAAATTTTTGAAGCCGATCCGGAAAAGGCGGGGTGCAAAGCACCCGTTTTATTGGGCGGCTCAACTGCGCTGACGCTTGTTTGCCGCCTACACACCATCCTCACCGGCTGGATCATTCAAACGGTGCCGCAGGCGCATCTCTGGGACTTATAGGACTTATGGGACTCATAGGACAAAGGATGACCGAATGGCAAGCTCTTTTTCAGAATGTCTTTTGTGGTGCGGCTCCCGCCCTCCGGTTCAACGGATGAAAAAAAACTT
Source organism: Victivallales bacterium (assembly GCA_045594005.1). GTDB lineage: Bacteria > Verrucomicrobiota > Lentisphaeria > Victivallales > UBA1829 > SIG77. The sequence goes on along the minus strand of JAZNXT010000016.1, from coordinate 13,462 downwards.
TTGATCACGCCTCATCCGTGTCCCATCAGTCCCAAATGTCCCCAGTGTCCCATCAGTCCTTGAATAAAATAATATCCCGTCTGTGGCAAACAAGCGAAGCGCAGTTGAGCCACCGATCCAGAAAAGGGGGTGCAAAGCACCCGTTTCTTGGGCGGCTCTCGCTAACGCGTGCCGCCAGTGGCAAACAAGCGAAGCGCAGTTGAGCCACCGATCCAGAAAAGGCGCGGAAGTATTGCGGAGATAGTTCGGATTTTTGTGCGGAAGCTTTGAGGGAGTGGACTAAAGGTCCATGACCGAAAAGAACCGCAAGCAAAGGTCCGAAATAGCCTGCAAGACAACGCGCCTCACTTCATTGAGGCTTTTTTCGCCAACAACACCGACAACAAAAGAGCTTTATCTTCATCGGTTTCGGCGTGCATGGCATCCCGTTCTGCGGCAAGACGCTGCCAATATTCGATCACATCTGCGGCAGCTTTTTTGAATGATTCAAAAAGGTTTGCGAAGAAAAGCAGGATATCATATACCAGCTGTGTTTCGGCTTCGGAGAATCCGCCAACATATTCATCGTAGGAGAAAGCGAGTTCCGGCTTGACCCATTGTTTCTGAAGAGCCCATGCCAACGGCATCACATCCAGCAGAAGCATTTCTGTTTCAGGGAGATAACCATCATTCGCCTGGGGATTGCAGAAAAGATTTTTCTGATCCTGTTTCACGATCCGGTCATAAATCTGATCAAGGATCGCAAAAAAGATTTCGGCAAGTTCTTTCCGGCGGTCGTCATTAAAATAGCGGGGGTTATCGGAAATGGCATCGGCAATGGCGCGTTCGGTTTCATAAATGGGATCGGCATTGACGCGTTTGAACACTTCATCGAGCCGTTCCTGCAATGCGTCGATATCCCGCATGACCTGAGTAAAATCTTTTTCCATTGCTCCCGATTCCTTTCCTGCTTTTGGTTTAAAGACAAAAAAAATGGTGCATCCTAAGAGATTCGAACTCCTAACCTGCTGATCCGTAGTCAGCTGCTCTATCCAATTGAGCTAAGGATGCACACTGTTGATCGTGTCAATGCATCTAATATACCACAGATCTGCATTTTGTCAAGCGGAAAAACACAAAAAAAAGGAATTTTTTTTCATTTGGCTTGAAAATGACGGGATCCGGTTGTAATTTCCATTCGATCCATCAGTATTCACGCAACAGGAAAGGAATATACAGTATGGATATCAGCGGAAAAAAAGTTATTGTGACCGGAGGCGGCTCCGGATACGGTTTGGGGATCGCAAAAGTTTTGAAGGATGCCGGTGCGGAAATCTGGATCACCGGACGGGATCAGGGCAAGCTGGATAAAGCGGCGGCTGAATACGGATTCCACGCCATCACGGCGGATGCGGCAGATGAAAAGGACTGGGATCGCGTTTTTGCAAGCGTTCCGGATGCGGATATTCTCATCAACAATGCCGGATTCGGCGGCAGGATCGCCCCCGTTGCAGAACAGGATGCTGCGGGGATCCAGACGGTGATCGCCACAAATCTGACCGGAGTCATTATCGGTTGTTCCAAAGCGGCACAGCACATGATCCCCCGGAAATCGGGTATGATCATCAATATTTCCAGTGTGTGCGCGCTGTACGCGTGGCCCGGCTGGAGTGTTTATACTGCGGCAAAAGCAGGATTGGCAAAATTCAGCCACGGGCTTTATACGGAATTGCGTCCGCACGGGATCCGGGTAATGTGTGTGACACCATCCTGGGGACAGACCAATTTCAACCGAGCGGCATCCATCAGCGGAGCTTCGGAAGATCCCTCACTTGCAGAAAAATGCACCGCTCCGGAAGAATTGGGACAGATCATTCTTGATCTGATCAAAGTGCCGGATCATCTGGCTGTACCGGATGTGACGATCCAACCGATGATTCAGGATATCAACCCCATGTAAGGAGGAATGATCTATGGCCGGTTTTTATCTTTCCGCCACAACATTTTCCGATCACGGTGGCTGGATCGCCGATACCCAGAGTATGGAAACGATCCATTCCGCCTATCTGATGGCACACGGGATCGGTAAATGTGTTGCCGACGCCAGTACATCGTTCCATATTGAAAAAAGCGGGATCTATCACATCCACGCATTTACGCGGGACTGGACGGAAGTATGGCGGCGCGGCACTCCTGCGGGGCGTTTTCAAATTGCTGTCGATGGCTCTCTCCTTCCTTGCGAATTGGGAACAGGATCCGCAGAATGGGCATGGCAGAAAGCCGGCGAAATCGCCCTTTCTGCCGGAGAACATACGATCGCACTTCACGATCTGACCGGATTCAACGGCAGATGCGCGGGGATCTTTTTTGCGGAAGATGCCGCAGAAATCCCCTGCATGACGGAACCGGAGATCACGGACGATCCCGAAGAATATGATCTGATCGTTTGCGGCGGCGGCTTTGCGGGGACCTGTACTGCCATCGGAGCGGTCCGCTGCGGCTTGAAAACATTGCTGATACAGGATCGGGAAGTCCTCGGCGGCTGCGGCAGTTCGGAAGTCCGTGTATGGGTCGGCGGCTGCACGCATGTGGGAAAATATCCGGCATTGGGTAATATTGCCAGTTTGATCTCACCTGCCACAGGATTGCCGGGCATGAAAAAACACAAGGAACTTTTTGAAGATTCCCGCAAGGAAGTTTTGCTGAAAAGAGGCGAAAATCTGCTGTTTCACGAAATCGCAACGGGAATCGAACAGAATGAAGATGGCTCGATCCGGGCAGTGATCACCAAAAATTGGCGGACCGGTGCAAGGACACGGCGGAAAGCAAAACTTTTTTCCGATTGCACCGGCGATGCCCTGCTGGCGCGTCTTGCGAAATGTCAGGTGATGTACGGCAGAGAAGGGAAAGCGGAATTCGGTGAATCTCTTGCACCGGATCAGGCGGATCAGTTGGTGATGGGTCATTCTGTGTTGTGGGAAGTGGAGGACCGCGGCAGAAAAGAAGCGTTCCCCGATGTGGATTGGGGGATCGAATTCAACGATGCAAATGCGGTGCGCCGTTTCGATTGCTGCTGGGATTGGGAATGTGGTCAGTACCGGAATCAGGTTCAGGAAGCGGAATATATCCGTGACTACGGTTTGATGACCATCATCGGGAACTGGTCCTTCCTGAAAAATCATGCAGAAAATAATGAGGCATGGCAGAATCTGGCTCTGGATTGGATCTCTCCTGTCGGCGGACGCCGGGAAAGCTACCGTGTGCGCGGCGCGTATGTGATGTCGGAAAAAGATCTTCTGGAAGATCAGCATCACGAAGATGCCACAGCCGCTCTCACCTGGAGTATTGATTTTCATTATCCCGATCCGGAAAACTGCGATAAATTCCAGGAAGGGTTCCTTTCCTGCGCGTATCATCAGAATTTGAAAACGACTTGCGAAGTACCGTACCGGTGTCTTTATACAGAGGAATGTCCCAATCTGTTTTTAGGGGGACGGAGCATCAGTGCCAGTCATGTGGCATTTGCATCCATGCGCGTGATGCGGACTCTGGGGATGCTGGGGGAAGTGGTTGCCCTCGCTGCCGGGATCTGCAGAAAGTACGATTGCCTGCCACGGGATGTGTACCGCAAATATCTGGATGATTTGAAAGATGCCATGCGCAGGGGGATCCCCTGCCGGGAACCGCACGCTTATATGCCTGCCGGGGACCGGCGCGAAAGCTGGCATTTCATGCGGCCGGTCGGCACATACGCAAATCCCACTGAAAATGTGTGGATCCGTTTCGATGAAGCACGGAACGATTGGAAAGAAGGCTCTCCCCAAACCCCGGTCGATTGTATCCGGGGATCTCCCCATCCGAAGAAACATGATTGAAAACGATTGAACGCGGCATATAGCACGGCGCGGCGTTCCGGCGTTCCGGCAGGGAAAATTTTTCCCCTGCCGGAACTTTCTTTTCAGCGCGGGAAGCGGATCCCGCTTCCTGCGCTGAAAAGAAATCCCCTCCTGTTCCGCACTGCGGAACAGGAGGGGAGTCGGAACACCGCGCGGGCATCTTCATCTTTTTTTGAATGACTTTTTGAAATCACCTCATTTATCTGCGTATTTTGCTTCGGCTTTGTCGATGAGTTTCCGCAGATAGACAATGGTCTTCATAATATCTTTGGTTTGCTGTTCGCCGCCGATCTCGCGTTCGATGATCAGATCGCCTTCATAACCGATCTCTTTCAGTTTCGGGATCAGTTTGCTGTACTGGCTCTTGCCTTTGCCAACGGGAACTTCATGGCCAAGATTTCTGCCGTTGGTGGGATACATCCCGTCTTTTGCATGGAGACAGCGCACATATTTTCCGAAGACATCCAGTGCATCCAGCGGATTTGCTTTTCCGTACAGGATCACATTGGCGGTATCAAAGTTGATCCCGAGGTTATCCAGCCCCAGGTCTTCGATCACGCGCAGCAGCGTGGTGGGCGTTTCCTGCCCGGTTTCAAACCAGAAGCCGAGACCTTTTTTCTGACAGTATTGAGCAACTTCGCCGATGGCATCCAGTGTTCCCTGATACAGGGGATCGGCAGGATATTCGGGAATAAATCCGCAATGGGTCACAATGGCGGGTGCGCCGATCATTTCCGCAAAATCCGCACCTTTTTTCAGGTCGGCAATACGCTGTTCACGATATGCCGGAGGAACAAGTCCGAGGGTGGTGGGACCTTCAATAAAGTTCCAGACTGCCGGTCCGGAATAGCCTGTCCAGAGGGAGTTCACGCGGATCTTGCTGTCTTGTGCATATTTCTTGATGAGTTTCGCATTTTTCTTTGTCCACAGATCGACTTTCCAGGTGCAGATCTGTGTTACATCAACACCGTGTTCCACGATTTTTGTGAAGGGATTTTCCATTTCCTGCCCGAAGCCGGAAAGGACGCCAACGATCATTTTTTGGGTATTCATATTCATTTACTCCTGTGGTTTTTCAGTGTTTACAGTATCACATTCCTCACTGTTTTTCAAGTCGGGTTCTGCTTTTTTCATAATTTGAACACCGTTTTTCTGTGTTTGCGCTTGAAAAAGGTACGCAGAATGATATTGTATCTGCAAAAAAAGAGAAAACAGACAAAGGATATTTTACCATGATCGTACATTTTATAGTTAACTCACACCTGGATCCGGTCTGGCTGTGGCGGCGGGAACAGGGAATCGATGAAGTTCTTTCCACTGCACGCACCGCCTGCGAACTGCTGGACGATTATCCGGAACTGCATATCACCCGCGGCGAAGCATGGTTTTATGAGATCATTGAAAATTATGCTCCGGCTCTTTTTGAACGGATCCGCTCTCATGTTGCCGCCGGACGCTGGCATATCGTGGGCGGCTGGTATGTTCAGCCGGATTGCAATCTGGCATCGCCGGAAACCTATCTGCGCCACGGCGAGATCTCCTGCCGTTACTTCAGGGAAAAATTCGGTGTCACAGTTCAAACAGGTTATAATGTGGACAGTTTCGGACACACAGCCATGTTGCCCTCCTTTTATGCGGCGACTGGGATCAAAAATTATATTTTCATGCGTCCCTCCCCCGCAGAAATGACTCTCCCTGCCAACGATTTCCGCTGGCGCGCTCCGGATGGCTCCGAAGTCCTGACCTCCCGGATCCTCACCCACTATGCCACCTATATCAAATACAACAAAGAACACCTGGAAAGTGTTTTGCAGCAGGCAGATCCGGAGATCGGGCATGTGATGTGTTTCTGGGGACTCGGCGACCACGGCGGCGGTCCGTTCCGGGAGGAAATCGACTGGATTCTGGAGCATAAAAATGATTTTCCCGGCGTAGAATTCCGTTTCAGCCACCCGGATGCCTATTTTGAAGCAGTCCGGGCAGCAAAAGCCAATCTGCCAGTGTACGAAGGGGAACTTCAGCATCATGCTGTGGGGTGTTACTCGGCATATTCCAGGATCAAACGGCAAGTCCGGAAAACAGAAAATATGCTGCTCAATCTGGATCATTTCATCTCCGGAACAAAACGGGACGCGGCATGGAAAAAACTCCTATTTGCCTCCTTCCATGATATTCTTGCAGGATCTTCCATCAAAACAGGTTATGACGATGTAGAAGACAGTCTCGGTGCTGCCCGCGAAACCGTTTATGAGGCTTTTCTCAAATGGTCAAGACAGAAAAATCTGCAGTTGCCTCCCGCTTCGCGGCAACGGATCATTTTTGACAACACCTCCTCCGACCCCTTCCGGGGCTTTGTCACATTCCTGCCATCTCTGATCGAAGGATGGAAATACGGCGAGCCGGTATCCTTTTATAATACCGACGGCACTCCCTTCCCCGCACAGCAAATCGCAACGGAAGAATCAACAAACTTCAGATTTGCCTTCATCTTTCCGCTGGAACTTTCCCCCCGCGGCAGAAAAATCGTGGAACTGGATTATGAAGATCCATTGCCCGTTCCATGCACGGTAAAAAACGGAAAAAACGCGCTGAAAAATAATCGTATTTCCGTAAAGACGAACCGCTCCGGCGTGATCTCGCTCCGACGGAACGGAACGGAATTTTTTGCTGCCGCGCCGGAAGCAGTGGTCTATCCGGACCCCAGTGACACCTGGACACACGGAGTCAAAGGTTATACAGCTGAACCGCTTTATCCGTTCCGCGGAAAAGGGAAATGGCACAACACGATCAGCGGACCGTTTTACAGCGAACTTGCGGCAGAAACAACAGATGGTGCTGGCAATACGCTTCTCTGGTATTGCGGAGTGTTCGACGGGATCCCGGGGATCCGGCTGCGGCTTCGGTTGAACTGGCACAGTCCGCAACAGCTGGTCAAACTCCACATCAAGCCTGCGTTCAAGGTGGAAAAAAGGATCGACGGTATTCCCGGCGGCGAACTGGAACGGCAGTTGAACGGGGAGGAATACCCCATTTTCAACAAAATGGCTTTGTCCGGCGAAGGGCATACCCTGACTCTGATCAGCGGCGATATTTTCTCCGCAGATGTTCAGCCGGACGGGACTGCCCGGCTGACATTGCTCCGCACGCCGTATTTTGCACATCACGATCCCTATGTGCCGGATCATTTTTCCCGGAACGGCATCACCGATCTCGGGGAACAGGATTTCACACTCACCATACTGGCGGATGCGTCGGAACAGGAAATTGCCGATCAGATCCGGGCATTGAAAGACCCGGTCTATTGTTCGGAAACGACATACGGCATGGCGCGACGGTACATTGATTCGCGGCGGGGAGAGATCTGATCATGGATCAATGGCTGCTCGGTTTTGATATCGGCGGCACAAAATGTGCTGCGATCCTCGGGAAAACGGATGGAGAAAAGATCTGCGCCGTTGAAAAAAGTATTTTTGCCACAAGCGATTTTCCGACCCCCGGAACGTGTATCGCCAAGTTTATCCGCGAAGCTGAAATCCTGTTGAAAAAATATCCGGACGCCAATGCGAAAGCCATCGGGATCAGCTGCGGCGGTCCGCTGGACAGCAAGGCGGGGATCATCCAATCTCCGCCGAATCTGCCTGGTTGGGACGATGTCCCCATCTGCCGTCTGCTGACAGATCATTTTCATCTTCCTGTAAATCTGTGCAACGATGCCGATGCCTGTGCATTGGCAGAATGGAAATATGGAGCCGGACGGGGGACGGAAAATATGATTTTCCTCACATTCGGCACCGGCATGGGTGCCGGCTTGATCCTGAACGGAAAACTTTATACCGGAGCCTGCGGCATGGCGGGCGAATGCGGTCATATACGCCTTGCGGAAGATGGTCCGGAAGGCTATGGCAAACGGGGATCTTTTGAAGGTTTCTGTTCCGGCGGCGGTATTGCACAGCTTGCAAAAAGTTACGCGGAAAAACATCTGCCGCTTTCATGGTGTGAAACAGAACAGGAACTGAAAGAGATCACTGCAAAAAAGATCGCCCTCGCGGCGGCAAATGGTGATCCGGCAGCAAAAAACATCATGGCGGAAAGCGGACGCAGACTCGGTCAAGCCCTCGCGGTAATGATTGATCTTCTGAATCCGGAAATGATCGTAATCGGCAGTATCTTCCAGCGAAGCGAATCTCTGCTGCGTCCGGAAATGGGAAAGATACTGGAATTGGAAACTCTTGCAAAAAATCGTGTTTCCTGCCGGATCGTCCCCGCAGAATTGGCAGATACCATCGGCGATATTGCTTCTTTGAGCGTGGCGTTGCGCTGATCCCGGCTAATATTTGCGGTCATTCTCCTTAAAAAATCTTGTGCAGACTTGAAAGAGGGAGATTCCGGTGTTATATTCCGCTACATGTGTAATACAAAAAAATATCATTGAAGGAGCATGAAAAATATGAATTTTTTTGGACGCGAACTGAATGTTTACCGTGCGGCACTGCACACTCACAGCACGACTTCCGACGGAAAACTCACTCCCGCAGAGCTGATCGATCTTTACAAGGCGGAAGGATATGATATCCTCGCTTTTACCGACCATTCCAAAACCAATCCTGTTTCCACTTTCGACGGCAAGGGCATGACGCTGATCTCCGGCATGGAAATGCACCCCATGGGACCGCGCAACATCCCGTGGCATCTGCTGACGCTGGGTCTGCCGGAAGATTTTGAAATGACATTCACTTACGGTCAGGAATCGGTGGATGCCGCCAATGCCGTGGGTGCCCTTGTGTTCTGTGCGCATCCCTATTGGAGTACACTGCGGACCGATGAGATCATGGAACTGAAAGGTCTGACGGGTGTGGAAGTCTATAACAACTCCTGCCGTTTCGTGGGCAAAGAAACCGATACGATCCATTGGGACGAACTGCTGGAAGCCGGATTCCGGTACCCTGCCCTCGCGGTGGATGATATCCACACGATCGAACATTTCAGCGGCGGCTGGGTCAATATCCTTGCCAATGATAAAGAGCCTGCCACCGTGCTTGCGGCATTGAAAAACGGCGATTTCTATTCCAGTACCGGTCCGGAAATCAAATCCATCACGGTGGAAAACAAAGTCCTGAAAGCCGAATTCTCCCCCTGCGTCCGCGCAGTGCTTTATGCGGATCTCTACTTCGGATACAGCGACCGCCGGAACTATCCGCACGGTGCGGAATTGCAGGATATCACAACGCTGGAATACGATTTTTCCAACAATAAATCCGATTTCCTGCGGCTCCAGATCACCGACCGCAACGGAAAAGTCGCCTGGTCAAACCCCATCTATCTCAAAGATTATTGATAAACGGAGTGCTGTACGGATGGGTACGGAGTCCGTACAGATCAGTGTTTGTCGGACAAGTCGGACAAGTCCGACAAGTCCGACTGGTCCGACAAAAAGAACGCACTTTTCCTCTCACTATCGAGCGGGGTTGCATAGCACCTTTTCTGGGATCGGGCGGCTTCGCTTCGCGTACCGCCTGACCTCAAACACTCCGGTCACACAGTGCCGCCGGGTGTGCAGAACTGCTGCATCGGAGCGAAACCGCTCTTGCGGAGAGCCTCTTCCGTCACGCGCACCACTTCCATGACTTCTTCATTTTTGATGGGATACGGAACACCATCCATCACTGCGGCATACACGTGTTTCCAGACATCGGCTGTACTGGTGAATGCGGGATCGTAATCCGCATCAAAGAACGCCAGCCGTTCATCAAAATTTCCGTATTGAAACGGTGGATTTTCCCGGTGGACTTCCAATTTTTTGAACTCAATGGCGGGATCGATCGCACGCACATGGACTTTCTTGCCCGGCTCCTGCACGATGGTACCGCGCGTGCCGATGATCTCCACTTCCCGTCCGGGAAAGGCATTGGCTCCGGTCACTTCCACATCGGCAAGGCGTCCGTTTGCACCTTTGAGGATGATTTTGAACAGGTCATCGCCCTCCCCGATACTGATCACATGGCGCACATCCGCCCACAGATCCACCACCGGAGAATCCAGCAGCTGCAATGCGTGATCGATGATATGGGGTCCCCAGTTGGTGAGCAGTCCGCCAAAATATTCCGGCACGGTCATCCAATCGTTTCTGCGGCAATAATAACAGCAGCGATGGAGTTTGATATATTGGACCTCGCCGATGATCCCGGAATTCATCAGTTCTTTCACTTTATTGAATTCCGGTTCAAAACGGCGATTGTGACGCACAAAAAGTTTCCCGGGGTGGGCATCCCCGCGATCCAACAGTTTTTTCAATTCCGCCACATTGCAGGCGACCGGTTTTTCCACCACGGCGATCCGTCCCGATTCCAATACTTTGATCCCCATGGGAACATGGTCAAGATGCCGGGTGGCGATCGTGACCATTTCCACATTACCGTCGGTAAGCAAATCATCCAGCGAACTGTATTTTTTGTAATGATCGCCCCATGCGGCGGGCAGATTTTCCAAACGGTCCGGCGCATTATCGCACACGGCAACGAGTTCAAATTTATCTCCGGCAGCGGCGCGGATCTCATCGATATGACCGCGTCCCATTCTGCCTAACCCGATCACCGCGAACTTGATCTTTTTCATTTTTCCATGATCTTTCGGTAAAATTGTTTCTGTTTCTGCTGTTGATTTTTTACGATTTTGTATCACTATATACTGCAGCAAACCGTTTTACAAGGCGATATGACCACATATTTTATTTATTTTTTTCTTTGTTTCACTTGAAATTTTCAAGAGTGATGCTCTAATTATAATAGGTGATTGCAAAAGTCATCAGGACTGTTGAAATCACTTCATACGAGTCCCCATTTTAACCCAATAAACAAAAACACAGGAAAAACAAAAAAATGTGTGAAAAATTGAAAGTCGGCATTATTGGCTGCGGGACCATCGGGTCCACCCACGCAGACTCTTATGCCAAGGTTGACACGGTGGAAGTGGTTGCGCTCTGCGACATTCTTCCGGATCGCCTTGCAGAAAAATCCAAGCGTCACGGCATTGCCAAGACGTACGAAAACTACCACGATCTTCTGGCTGATCCCGAGATCGAAGCGGTCAGTGTCTGTACCCCCAACGACATGCACGCCCCTATTGCCATTGATGCCCTCAAGGCAGGCAAACACGTCATGCTGGAAAAACCCATGACCCTGAATGCGGATCTTGCCCGTCAGATCGTTGCAGCCCGCGACGCTTCCGGCAAAACGCTGCAGCTGGGCATGGTCTGGCGTCAGCACTCCGATGCAAAAGCGATCAAAGAAGTGATCGACTCCGGCAGACTTGGTGAAATCTATCAGGTCCGTATCAAATTGATCCGTCGCCGCGGCATCCCCGGTCTCGGCGGCTGGTTCACCACCAAAGAACGTTCCGGCGGCGGCGGTCTGATCGATATCGCAGTCCACTTCCTGGATCTTGCCATGTATCTGACCAATTACTGGGAACCCACCCGTGTCAGCGCAAAGACCTACACGAAGTTCGGCTCCCCCATGGAAGATTATCATTACATCGGTATGTGGGCAGGTCCGCCGGATTACAATGGCGTGTTCAATGTGGATGACTACGCCGCAGGGTTTGTCCGTTTCGGCAAAAAAGCCACCATGTCTTTTGAAGTTGCATGGGCTTGCAATGCCGAAGATGAAGTCAGCGTTGAATTCCTCGGCGACAAAGGCGGGATCAAATTCTGCCCGGGCAAACCGGCTGTCATCCGCACCGAACTGGATGCCAAGATGGCGGACATCACGCTGAACTACGCAAAAGACGAAGAACAGTTCCCCCGTCAGCTTGCCATGTTTGCGGATGCTGTCCGCGGCAAAGGCACTGTTCCCGCCACCGGCGAACAGGGCATCATGATGATGCGTCTGCTGGATGCGATCTACAAATCCAGCGAACTGGATCAGGAAGTCGAAGTCTGATCAAACAGGGATCCGGGAACGGTGTTATTGCAGTTTTGACGGCAGTATCCAGAATCCCGGTCCGTAAAAAATTTTCAGCCTCCTCTGCAAAGTGATCTGCGGAGGAGGCTTTTTTTATAGTGCTGCATCCGTTCACAATTTCAACAATGCAGCGGCGTCTTTCCAGATGGCATTGGCGGTGTCGTTCAGCAATTTGACTGCGGCATCGCGTTTGCCCTGTTTCAACAGAGCGCGGGCATCCGCCTGTGCTTTTTTATAGGTCACAAGAAAATCCAATTCAAATTTTTTCCATTCTTCCGGAAACGGAGCGTGCAGTTTCAGTTCTTTCAACCGTTTCCATGAGACGGCATCCCACTTGCCGTTCAGCATTTCCGGCAGGACCTGTTCCGTACCAATGGGAATGGGTACATAAACTGTGTGCCGGGGGTGTCCGATCGCCGCATAAATGGTGGAAAGCACATCCGGATACTCGCGGTCGATCTCCATGCTGGCAGCGGAGTTGGTCGCACCGAAACAGAGCGCGCGCCCCTGCGAAGATCCCTTCGGCATTTTACTGACCCGGGAAAGTTCAAAAATATCAGACAGTTCGATTTTTCCTTTTGCATCCAGAAGCTCGTTCAAGCCGGAATATGCCCGGTACATCCGCGCGGCACTGTCCAGATAACTGCTGACCGTATTGCGGGAATAGGTTTGCATTCCGGGATTCATCCAGATATTTGCCCGCACGGAAAAGCCGGATGTAACGTGCTGGACCGTAAAATTTTTTGCCGTGAACTCGCAAATATAACCTTCTTTTGCGTCCAGAAAGAAAAAGATGGAGCCTTTGCCTTTGTACCAGTAATCACCGGCGGCGAGCAGTTGTTTGATCTTATCGACTGCCTGCGCGGCAGTATCGCAGCTGTCCAGCACGGCGCGCAAAACTCTCAATGGCGATTTTTTCTTGTTGTCGGTAGGAGCGTTGATGCACAATTCGCCGCTGTTCATCGCTCCGGCAAGCCCGGTCGAAGTCATCCCCATGGCGGTCAGACCGCCGTCCCCGATGGCGATCCACTTGCGCCGCGAATTTTTCGGGCTGAACATGACGCAACTTTTTCTTGACAGCGCGTCCCGGTTTTTGTGCAGGATATTGGTATTGTTTTTGGTCAGATCGGAAAGCACGATCCAACTGGTACATTCGTGAGGAAGCTCCGTTACCCGGTCATCTGCCGCCGTCACTGCGATCCCGGAAAAAAACAATCCCGCCAGAACAATACATTTCACCCAACTGATTTTTTTCATAAGCCACACTCTCCTGTCTGTTGATGATGATTTTCTGAGTAATATAATACCCAATAATGTGTTATGCAATACCAACTTTGAAAAAAAAGGATCGGGGGAGTAAAAAAACGAAAATATCTCCGCCATTTCTTGACTTTCCCGAATCGTCTCCGACGCGAACGGCTGCCGAGTGGCGGATCGGGGCAACGACTACCCGAACCGCCGGAGCAGCGACAACGGCTTCCGCCTCGCTCTTGTCCCGGTTCAATAAGCAACATCCTCATAGTTTTTGAGCAAAAAGCCATGGCGGCAAACTTGTCGGACTGGTCGGACTGGTCGGACTGGTCGGACTGGTCGGACTGGTCGGACTGGTCGGACTGGTCGGACTGGTCG
>JAZNXT010000015.1:0-79392 GCA_045594005.1 Victivallales bacterium | reverse complement strand
ATACATCGTCTTGCGATTTGGCAGAGAGCTGTGTTTTTGTTAAACAGTCGCCGCGGCCTCTTTGTTGAAACCGGAAAGGGCTATTCACCCCACCGGCACCCCTTCTCCCTAAGTTACGGGGTCAATTTGCCGAGTTCCTTGAAGTGGTTTCACTCGCGCACCTTAGGCTACTCGCCTTGACTACCTGTGTCGGTTTGCGGTACGGGTACCTTGAATTCAACGCAACAGTAACTTTTCTCGTCAGCCGAGCGTCAGTGAAATGGCTTCACCCGAAGGCTCCACCACCTGTCAGTTTTCAGATTGCTCCTACGACCTTCGACAGACATATAGCCTGCATCACCTAGCATACTGCGTCATTACTGAAACTCCATCAAAGTAGTATTGGAATATGAACCAATTGTCCATCGACTACGCCTTTCGGCCTCGCCTTAGGTCCCGACTAACCCTGAGCGGACGAGCCTGCCCCAGGAAACCTTAGTCTATCGGTGACCGGAATTCTCATCCGGTTTTTCGCTACTCATGCTTGCATGGTCACTTGTATGAAGTCCACCTCATTTTACAAGTCGGCTTCGCTCCTCATACAACGCTCTTCTACCATAAGATAAATCTTATTCGCGGCTTCGGTTTAATACTTAGTCCCGATCATCTTCGGCGCGGAATCACTCGATCAGTGCGCTATTACGCGATCTTTAAATGATGGCTGCCTCTAAGCCAACATCCTGACTGTTTACGCAACTCCACATCCTTCGAACCACTTAGTATTAATTAGGGACCTTAGCCGGCGATCTGGGTTGATTCCCTCTCGACTATGAAGCTTATCCCCCACAGTCTGACTCCTGCGATACGGAATAACGGTATTTGGAGTTTGACAGTTGTTGGTATCCAGGTAAGGACCCTCGAACAATCAGAGCTCTACCCCCGTCATCTAATTAAACGCAAGGCTATCCCTCAAGATATTTCGAAGAGAACCAGCTATCACGGTGTTTGATTGGTCTTTCGCTCCTACCCACAGCTCATCCGAACATTTTTCAACATGAACCGGTTCGGTCCTCCACTCCGTGTTACCGGAGATTCAACCTGGCCATGGGTAGATCACACCGCTTCGGGTCTACTTCACGATACTGAACGCGCTATTCACACTCGCTTTCGCTTCGGCTCCGTCATCCAGACTTAACCTCGCAACGTAAAGTAAGTCGCAAGCTCATTATGCAAAAGGCATGCGGTGACTCCAGAAAAGGAGCGCCCACACTTTGTAAGCACATGATTTCAGATACTTTTCACTCCCCTAACAGGGGTTCTTTTTCACCTTTCCCTCGCGGTACTTGTTCACTATCGGTCATCGGCTAGTATTTAGGCTTGGAGAGTGGTCTCCCCGGATTCAGTCGGAGTTTCACGTGTGCCGACCTACTTGGGATACCCGTAGAGCCGTCTGAGTTTTCGCATACAGGACTGTCACCCTCTATGGTTGTACTTCCCAGAACATTCTGCTAACTGTAACGGTCTCATGACCGGGTCCCGCAACCCCGGATGATAAATCACCCGGTTTAGCCTCTTCCGCTTTCGTTCGCCACTACTGACGGAATCTCTTTTGATTTCTTCTCCTTCAGGTACTGTGATGTTTCACTTCCCTGAGTGTCGCTTCACAAACCTATGGATTCAGTTTGTGATGATCAGGCATGACCCTGACCGGATTTCTCCATTCGGAAATCCCCGGATTAAAGCTTAAGTGCAGCTCCCCGAGGCTTATCGCAGCTTATCACGTCCTTCATCGCCTGCCGATACCAAGGCATCCTTCATGCGCTCTTAGTAGCTTGACCACCAAGAAAATCATAAATTTTTGAATGCTTTGTCTCGCATTGTTTCGCTCCGGAACATTTTACTGTTCCGTTTACGAATTTGTTAACCTGCCATATAAAATGGCTTTCCCTAACATCTAACATCTTCGATTTGTCAATGAGCACCAGACCTGCTATCGGTCCGATTTTTCATAATCCGCATGATCATTTATCGTATATGGTGGGCGTACTTGGAGTTGAACCAAGGACCTCGTCCTTATCAGGGACGCGCTCTAACCAACTGAGCTATACGCCCAAGGTCCAATTCAGAAAAAACTGGTGGAGCCTAAGGGATTCGAACCCTCGACATTCTGCTTGCAAAGCAGACACTCTAGCCAACTGAGTTAAGGCCCCTTAAAACTCTTCCTTACCAATTACGGTAATGATCTTTGTAATGAACACCCTCGAAAAATTGAATAGTGCAATGAACCCGTATTCATCAGAGTCTCCCCTGACGTTTACTCCTGGACGACTCGGCTCCGGCGGCCACCTCAGTTTGTTGATTGTCTGAGTTGCCGGGCGATCGTCTCGCTCCTTAGAAAGGAGGTGATCCAGCCGCTGGTTCCCCAACGGCTACCTTGTTACGACTTCATCCCAGTCACTAACCACACCTTAGATGCCTCCGTCCTTTGCAGGTTCGGTCAGCAGCTTCGGGTGCAATCAGCTCCCATGATGTGACGGGCGGTGTGTACAAGGCCCGGGAACGTATTCAAGGCGTCGTGGCTGATACGCCTTTACTAGCGATTCCGGCTTCATGCAGTCGAGTTGCAGACTGCAATCTGAACTAAGGTTGCTTTTACGGATCTGCTCCACCTCACGGTATTGCTTCCCTCTGTAACAACCATTGTAGCACGTGTGCAGCCCTGGATATAAAGGCCATACGGACTTGACGTCATCCCCGCCTTCCTCCTGCTTAACACAGGCAGTCTCACTAGAGTGCTCAGCATTATCTGGTAGCAACTAGCAACAGGGGTTGCGCTCGTTGTCGGACTTAACCGGACACTTCACAGCACGAGCTGACGACAGCCATGCAGCACCTGTAAAAAGGTCCTTGCGGAAAATCGTATTTCTACGACGGTCCTAATTATGTCAAATCCAGGTAAGGTTCTTCGCGTTGCCTCGAATTAAGCCACATGCTCCACCGCTTGTGCGGGCCCCCGTCAATTTCTTTGAGTTTTAGCCTTGCGGCCGTAGTTCCCAGGCGGTCAACTTATCGCGTTAGCTACGACACGAACGGGAGTAAATCCGCTCACATCAAGTTGACAACGTTTAGGGCATGGACTACCAGGGTATCTAATCCTGTTTGCTACCCATGCTTTCGTCCCTGAGTGTCAGTAATCGTCCAGAGATCTGCCTACGCTTTCGGTGTTCTTCCAGATATCTACGCATTCCACCGCTACACCTGGAATTCCAATCTCCTCTCCGATACTCCAGTTCATCAGTTTTCAACGCAGTTCCGAAGTTGAGCTTCGGGATTTCACGTCAAACTTAACAAACCACCTGCGGACCCTTTACGCCCAATAAATCCGAACAACGCTCGCCACCTACGTATTACCGCGGCTGCTGGCACGTAGTTAGCCGTGGCTTCCTTCAGAGGTACCGTCAATTTTCGTCCCTCTTGACAGCGGTTTACAATCCGAAGACCTTCATCCCGCACGCGGCATTGCTGGGTCAAGCTTTCGCTCATTGCCCAAAATTCTCGACTGCAGCCTCCCGTAGGAGTCTGGGCAGTATCTCAGTCCCAATGTGGCTGATCGTCCTCTCAGACCAGCTACCCATCATGGTCTTGGTGAGCCATTACCTCACCAACTAACTAATGGGGCGCGAACCCCTCCTCAAGCGCATTGCTGCTTTGAATCATTCACCATGCGGTAAATGAGTATTATGCGGTATTAATTCCCGTTTCCAGGAGCTATTCCCCACTTGAGGGCAGGTTATTCACGTGTTCCTCACCCTTGCGCCACTGATCAGCGGGTTGCCCCGCTTCACCGTTCGACTTGCATGCCTAATCCATGCCGCCAGCGTTCGTTCTGAGCCAGAATCAAACTCTCCGAACAAAAATGTTAAACAACCAAAGTTGTTATCTTACTTTTGCCCATCGAAAGTTGACTGTTGCTTTCAATGTTTGATTTATTTCAGTGTTTTTAAGGAGTCACTGTCTCCCAACTACGATCTCGATATTATTATCTCAATCTGACTGGGCTCATCGCACTATTCAATTTTTCAAGGAACACCCCGTACATACAGCGCAAAATTCCCCGCCGGAGTCCTTTCTCCATTTTCACGAAAAATGGACTTCGCTCGAATTCTCGTACCAATGTACCGGATTGATTTTATCTTTCATCTCTGTTTCGCAGTTCTCACCGCGACAGATCGGAAATTCTTTTCAGAATCAGCATCGCAAACCTTATCGATTCGCTTTCATCAACGTTTCGGTTGACGAGTTCTTAATTTACACCTGATTTTTGTTTTGTCAAGTGCGATCCGGAAAAATTTTTGATTTTTTTCACATCGCGCTCTTTCGCATTTTTTTCAGGAGCAACGCCACATCAGCGGCGACAGAACTTTAATATAGCATCGTTTTCCGGTTTGTCAAATGCTCTTTTCAAAATTTTCCGACTTTTTTTTCGCCGGACCGCTTTGAGAAGAACATCCGCGCTCACCGCGAACACGACTCTGAAAAGCTTCCAGAAAGTTCTAAATCACTCTTTCAATCATCACCCGGACTTTCACCGGTGAAGCACTCTTGCTTCGTTGTGACATTACTATACACCTCAATCACGATTTGTCAAATCAGTTTTGCAAAAAAATCGCAAAAAAGTTTGTATCCACACTCAATCCACGCTCAAAAATGAGGCTAACTTGACATATTTTCGATTTTGCTCTGGATTTTCGGCGGACCTGCGTTATATTATATAGCAATAGATAAAATCAACACACGCGAGGTGATTATGGCATTTCTTGATTCCAATTATCTTTTGGGCAGCAGTGCAGCACAGCGGCTTTATCCGGAAGTCGCCGCCCTGCCCGTGGTGGATCCGCACAATCATGCGGATGTGAAGCGGATTGCGGACAATGTTCCTTTTACTGATCCGTGGGAACTTTTTGCGGCGACCGACCACTATGTGTGGGAGATGCTGCGCAAATGCGGTGTGAGCGAAGAACTGATCACCGGATCAGCCTCAAATCACGACAAGTGGCTTGCCATGGCGAAAGTTTTTCCGGACTTTGCGGGCAATCCTGTTTATGAATGGGTGCATCTGGATCTGCGTGTGCTTGGTTTTGACAATATTCTCTTGTGTGAAGACACCGCAGAAATGCTTTGGAACGGCTGTTGCGAAGTATTGGCAAAGGAAGAAAATCAGCCTCAAAATCTGGTTAAACGCATGAATATTGAAACAATGTGTTCCACAGATGATCCTGTGGATACATTGGAGGAACATGACAGAGCCAACGCGGCATTCGGAAAGATTCTGATCCGCCCGACCTGGAGACCCGACCGCGTGATGAAGATCCGCAAAGCTGATTTTTGTGCGTATCTGGAAAAACTTTCCCTGCGTTGGGATAAGTCGATAAAATCGGTTTCCGACCTCATTGATGTGCTGAAAAAGTCCCATGATTTCTTTGCGGCGCACGGAGCGATCGCCAGCGATCACGGTGTGGAAAAGCCTTATGACGGACTGGCAACGGAAGCACAGGCGGATGCGATTTTGCAGAAGATGCTTTCCGGCGGAACTGCCACTGCGGAAGATGAAGATGTGTGGAGTTCCTATCTGATGCGGAAATTTGCGGAGTTTGACGCAGAAAAAGGCTGGTGTTTCCAGTTGCATATTGGAGCGGTGCGGGATGTGCGGGATGTGCTTTACGCCACCCTCGGACCGGACACGGGCGGGGATGTTTCCGATCATGTGATCGACATTGTTAAGCCGCTGTGCAAATTCCTGAACATCTTTGATGAAAAACTCAAAGTGGTTCTGTACTGTCTGGAACCGGCACATCAGGCATCTCTTGCGACGGTTTCCCGTTCTTTCGGCACGAAAGTGCGTCTGGGTTCGGCATGGTGGTTCAATGATACGCCCATCGGGATGAAGCGGCAGTTGGAATACATTTCCAGCGTGGATCTTTTTTCTGCGTTTGCGGGGATGGTATCCGACTCCAGAAAGCTGTTGAGTTATTCCTCCCGTTTTGAAATGTTCCGCAGAGTGTTGTGCGATGTGATCGGCGACATGGTGGAACACGGCAGGATCCCGGAAGATGCCGCCAAAGCACTTGTCCGCAAAATGAGTTACAGCGGTCCGAAATCGTTTTACGGTTTGAACTGAAAAAACAATACCAACAACCCAAATATCAACCAAATCACAAAAACGGGCAAAAGCCCGAAAGGAGCTTCAAAATGGAAGTTATCATCATGCCGACAGCCGAAAAGGCGTCAGAACTTGCCGCACGGATCATTGCAGATGCCGTGAAAGCGAAACCGGCTTACACGCTGGGTCTTGCCACCGGACGCACCATGGAACGTCTTTATTCCTTCCTTGCCGCATGGCACAAAAGCGAAGGTCTGGACTTCTCTCTGTGCAAATCCTTCAACCTGGACGAATATGTCGGTTTCGACGGATCCAACAAGGATTCCTACCGTTACTATATGAATTTCCATCTGTTTGACAAGATCAACATTGACAAACGCAATACATTCGTTCCCAACGGCGTGGCTGAAGATCTGGAAGCTGCCGCTGCAGAATACGAAGAACAGATGGAAGCATGCGGCGGCGTGGATATGCAGCTGCTCGGTATCGGCAGAACCGGTCACATCGGCTTCAACGAACCCCTTTCCTCCTTTGCTTCCCGCACCCGCGCGGTGACGCTCACCAAAACGACCTACGAACAGAACTCCCCGCTTTTTGACAAGCCCGAAGATATGCCCATGCGCGCAGTCACCATGGGTGTCGGCACCATTCTCGAAGCGAAGAAACTTCTGCTCGTTGCCACCGGCGATGAAAAAGCTGATATCGTTTCCAAGACCGTGGAAGGACCTGTCACCAGCATGATCTCCGCAACTGCGCTGCAACTGCATGAAGATGCAGTCGTCATTCTGGACGAAGCTGCGGCTGCGAAACTTGTGGGCGCGGAAGAATACAAGTTCCAGTTCAAAAACGATCCGAAATGGGCTGCATATCAGAACATCTGATCTGTAAGATCCGGTTTTGTATCACTGAAAACGCTCTGCCGGACATCCGGCGGGGCGTTTTTTTGTAAAAATCCTGTTTTTCCGCTTGCAAAGAAACATTTTGCAGTTTATATTTGAAACAGGTAAAAGGAAAATTCTAAATCCAACAGGAAAGGAAAAAATCATGACTTTGAAAGCGATCTCTGCGGTTGTGCGCGGCTCGATGCTGACAGCTGTTGCGGTGTTTGCACTTGCACTTTGTGCCTGCGAAGAAACAACGGAAGACAAACTGGAAAATGCCGGTGAAGCCACCGGAGAAGGTATTGAAAAAGCGGCAGATGCAGTGGAAGATACCGGAAAAGGTCTCAAAAAAGGCTTTAACAAGATCGGCGAGGCGTTCAAGAAATAATATTTGATATTTCTGCGGCAAATCATGGGATCGCTTCATACAACGGGAGCGATCCTTTTTTTTATTCTGATCCAAGATTTTGAAAGTGCCGCAAATCAATCGAACAGCGACAACTGGAGGAAAGCGTCTTCATCGCTGTCGTTGTCCGCTTTTCCCTGTTTGACTGTTTTTCTGCGGGTCTTCGCTTTGCCATCCTGTGCATCGTAATGAACTGCAGGCCCCACCTCACGGGCAAGCATGATCGCCGGCAGACCGGCTTCGCCGATGGCATTGTTTTCCAGATTTTCCAATATCTCGCGGGCACGGGTGATGACTTCCACAGGAAGTCCCGCCAGTTTTGCAACATGGATCCCGTAACTTTTATCGGCAGCCCCCGGCACGATCTGCCGCAGGAACACGATCTGATCGCCGTATTCGCGGACTGCCACATTATAATTTTTCACGCCTTTCCGGGTAAGAGCCAGTTCTGTCAATTCGTGATAATGCGTTGCGAACTGTGTCCGGCAGACGGGATGCTCCAACAGATATTCCGCCACAGCCCACGCGATAGACAAACCGTCGAATGTACTGGTGCCGCGTCCGATCTCATCCAGGATCACAATACTGCGGCTGGTGGCATGGTTGAGGATATTGGCGGTTTCCAGCATTTCCACCATGAAGGTACTTTGACCGCGTGCGATATCGTCCATTGCGCCCACGCGGGTGAAGATGCGGTCTGCGATTCCGATCTGCGCCTCATCTGCGGGGATGAACGATCCCATCTGCGCCATGATGACCAGCAATGCCGTCTGACGGATATAAGTGGATTTTCCTGCCATATTCGGACCGGTAATGATCATCATACGATTATTATCACCATCCAGACAGGTATCGTTGGGGACGAAACGCTCCGTATCCATTTTCGGTTCGATCACGGGGTGTCTGCCGCCGATGATCCGCAATACATCATCGTCCTGCACTCGGGGTCGGCAATAATTGTATTTTGCGGCACATTCTGCCAGTGCGCACAGCACATCCAGTTCGGCGATCGCCTTTGCCGCGCTCTGGATCGTACCGGTAAAAGTCTGAGCGAACAGACGCAATTCTTCAAACAGCTGTGCTTCCAATGCTTTGGCTTTATCTTCCGCACCGAGGATCTTGCTTTCCATTTCCTTGAGTTCAGGTGTGATGAACCGTTCGCCGTTCGCCATGGTCTGTTTCCGCAAATAATTATCCGGGACAAGAGAAAGATTGCTCTTTGTAACCTCGATAAAATATCCGAACACTTTATTGTAATTGACTTTCAATGATTTGATGCCGGTGCGTTCCTGTTCCTTTGCCTGAAGTTCCGCCACCCAGCTTTTTCCGTTTGCGGCGGCAGAACGCAATTCATCCAGTTCTGCGTGATAACCGGTCCGGATCAGACCGCCATCGGTCGTCGTTGCCGGAGGATCGTCGGCGATCGCCTGTGCGATACGGTTCACGAGTTCCGGTGTGGCTTGAATATTGTTTTTCAACCGTTCGATCAAAGGCAGATCGCAGATATTCAGGATCGATTGCAGACCCGGCAGCATTTCCAGACTGCTTCCGAGAGCCAGCATATCCCTGCCGTTGAACGCACCTACATTCAATTTGGAGGTCAATCGCTCAATATCACGGACGGCACGCAGACATTCCCGGATCTCCGCAAGAGTAAAAGGATCATCCCGGAACAAACCCACCACATCCTGACGCGCCACGATCAGATCCCGGTTGCACAAAGGTTTCAGGATCCAGGACCGCATAAGACGGCTTCCCATGGCCGTGGCGGTCTTGTCCAATATCTGCAGAAGCGTTCCTTCCCGATTGCCGCCGTGGAGCGATTCCACCAGTTCCAGATTGCGCTGGCAAATAGGATCCAAACCGAGAAATTCACCGCAGTTGTCATATTGGATGGCGCGGATATGCCCTGTATTGTGCCGCAGATTTTCCGACGCATAATGCAGCACGGCACCGGCAGCGCGAACAGCCAGAGGCGCATCCCGTAACCCGAATCCGTCCAGAGATAAAACATGGAGCTGGCGTTTCAGCAGATCTTCTGTATTTTCCAGAGAGAAGATCCAGTCGTCCACCGGAGTCCACAACACTGGTTTGTGTGTGAACGGGAATCCTTTTGCGGCAGTCCAGAGTTCATGGAGGGATTCCGGCAGCAGACATTCCCGCGGCTGCAGTTTCTGCAGTTCGCTTTCCAGTTCCTCTCTGCTGGCAAGTTCACAAGTTTTGAATTCTGCGGTACTGATATCCAGCCAGGAGAACCCGAAACGGTCTTTACTCATGCAGACAGAACAGAGAAAGTTGCTCACGCCCGGTTTGAGAAAATTGGAATCCAGGATCGTGCCGGGCGTGATCACTCTGGTGATAGCGCGCTTTACGATCCCTTTGGCAAGTTTCGGATCCTCCATCTGTTCCGCGATGGCAACTTTCACTCCGGCTTCCAGCAGTTTCGGCAGATATGCTTCCAGTGCATGATACGGCACGCCGCACATGGGATACCCTGCCCGCTTTGTCAAAGCCACTTCCAGAATGGGTGCAGCACGGTTGGCATCATCGAAAAACATTTCATAGAAATCTCCCAGCCGGAACAGCAGGATCGAGCCGGGCGGGGTTTCCGCTTTGGCTTGCAAATACTGTTTCATCATGGGTGTGATTTTATCGGATTCTGCCATATTTTCTCCATCGCGCATATTCTTACAGATTTTTTCTCACGATGGAACTATATCACATTTTTTTCATTTTAAAAGTTGGATGATGAAAAAAAACGGATTTTTCCCGTCTGTGCATCTTCACCATGTGGTCCGCTCCTGATCCCGGAGAATCAAGATCATTTTTCTGCTCCGACAACTGCAATAACTTCCACTTCGACCAATGCTCCTTTAGGCAAGGCGGCTGCGGCGACGCAGCTTCTTGCCGGTTTCCCGGTGAAATATTGAGCGTAAACGGCATTGAATTCTGCAAAATCGTTGATATCTGCAAGAAAACAGGTCGTCTTTACCACATCCGCAAAAGTCGCTCCGGAGGCGGCAAGCACCGCTGAAATATTTTTCATTACCTGTTCCGTCTGACTTTTTATATCGTTTCCGGTCAAATTGCCACTTGCCGGATCAAGAGCGATCTGTCCGGAACAAAAGAGCAGATCGCCGGATCTGACTGCCTGTGAGTACGGTCCGACGGCTGCCGGAGCATTGGATGTCGATACGATGGTATTCATATTCAATTCCTTTCAATTCAAAATCTAATAACCCGCAGCTGCAAGAGCCTGACGGATCTGTTTCAACTGTTCAAAGTTTCTTGTTTCCATTTTGATATGGAGATAACAACCGATGATGTCTGCGTGTTCTCCGCCGGGATCGTGCCGTACCTGAATGACATTGGCTCCGCAGTCGGCAATGATCGTTGACACCTCCCGCAACTGACCGGGCTTATCCAGCATGGCGATTTTCAACTCCGCCACTCTGCCGCTTGAGAGCAAGCCGCGGTTGATGACCCGGGAGAGGATATTGACATCGATATTTCCGCCGGAGATCACGGCACAGACATTTTTTCCGGCGAGATCAAGTTTCTTTGCCAGCACGGCGGCAACGCCTGCCGCTCCGGCTCCTTCGGCAACCAGTTTCTGTTTTTCCATCAAAGTCAAAATGGCAGTGGCGATCTCGTCATCGCTCACAGTAACGATGCCGTCAACATATTTACAGCACAAATCCCGTGTGAGTGTGCCGGGTGTTTTTACGGCGATCCCATCGGCAAAAGTGGAAACTTTTTCCAGCGTAACACCGTGTTTTTCAGTGAACGCTTTGCACATCCCCGGTGCGCCTTCTGCCTGAACGCCGTAAACTTTACACGCCGGATTCAGTTGTTTCAGAGTGAATGCCACCCCGGAAACCAGTCCGCCGCCGCCCACAGGAACGAGGACCGTATCGACTTCGGGATATTGTTCCAGAATTTCCAGCGCGATGGATCCCTGACCGGCAATCACATCTTCATCATCAAAGGGATGAACAAAAATGCTGTCATGCTCTTTGCAATATTTTTCTGCCGCCAGATAAGCGTCATCGTAAACGCCATCCACCAGATGGACTTCAGCACCCAGTTTCTTGGTTGCTTCCACCTTGGATATGGGAGCGATACTTGGCATGAAAACGACCGCTTTACGATGCAATTTTCCCGCCGCGAGGGAAACACCTTGCGAGTGATTGCCCGCAGAACAGGCAACGATCTCTCTGCCATCCTGCGGCAGATTGGCGATCTTGAAAAATGCACCACGCAGTTTGAAGGATCCGGTCAACTGTAAATTTTCCGCTTTCAAACGCAGCTGACAATCATCGGTCAAGCCGTTGCTTTCGATCATATCGGTATAGCGAGCCACACTTTTCAGCAGATGACTTGCCTTGTAAACTTTATCCAGTGTCAGCATAACTTTGCTCCTTTGTCCGCAGAGGAAACCAGTGCCGCATAGCGTTTGAGATATCCGGTCAACTGCCGTTGAGGGGAGAATACTTTTTCTGCCCGTCTTGCCTCAAGAGTTTTATCATCCACCAGCAATTCCAGTGAATAATCCGGAATATCGATTTTTATTAAATCGCCTTCTTCCACCAGTGCGATCGTACCGCCGGAAACCGCTTCAGGAGAAATATGTCCGATCGCGGCACCTCTGGTCGCACCGGAAAATCTGCCGTCTGTGATGAGTGCCACATCTGCATCCAGTCCCATTCCGGCAATGGCACTGGTGGGAGAAAGCATCTCCCGCATACCGGGACCACCGGCAGGACCTTCATTGCGGATCACCACGCAATCTCCTTTGACGATTTTTCCGGAAAGGATGGCTTTGACAGCATCTTCTTCACACTCGAAAACTCTTGCTCTGCCGGTGAAACGGAGCATTTCTTTGCGAACGGCACACCGTTTGACGATCCCGCCATCCGGCGCAAGATTGCCGTACAATACCGCAAGTCCGCCCTCATCGGTATAATGTTGAATAACTGTACGGTCTCTGACTTCCGCATGGGCAATGAGTTCGCCGAGCGTTACACCGGAAACGGTCAGGCAATCCGGATTCAGCAGATGAGAAACTTCTTTCATCACAGCCGGAACACCTCCGGCACGGTGAAGATCCTGCATGTGGTGTTTCCCTGCCGGAGCAAGACGGCACAAATTGGGTGTGCGTGCGCTGATTTCATTTACGGTATGGAGATCGAACTCCACTCCGGCTTCGGCGGCAATGGCAGGCAGATGCAATGCAGTATTGGTGGAACAACCAAGAGCCATATCCACTGTCAACGCATTATGAAACGCTTTTGCCGTCATGATATCACGGGCGCGGAGGTCGCGTTTAAGCAGCTCCAGAACTTGCATTCCCGCGTGTTTGGCAAGATGGATGCGCTGTGAATAAACCGCCGGGATCGTACCGTTTCCGGGGAGTGCCATCCCGATCGCTTCGCAAAGACAATTCATGGAATTGGCAGTAAACATTCCCGAACAGGAACCGCAGCCGGGACAACTGGAACACTCCACTTCCGCGAGTTCCGCTTCGCTCATTTTTCCGGCATTGACTGCACCCACTGCTTCAAAAACGGTATTCAGATCCCTGCCGTCAAGTGACAGCATCGGACCGCCGGAAACGAAGATGGATGGCAGATTGCACCGCGCTGCCGCCATCAGCATACCGGGCACGACTTTATCACAGTTCGGGATAAAAACCAGAGCATCAAAACAGTGAGCTTTGACCATACATTCGATGCTGTCGGCGATCAATTCCCGGGACACAAGGGAATAGTGCATCCCGTCATGCCCCATCGCCAATCCGTCACACACGGCAATGGTATTGAATTCCATAGGGGTTCCGCCGGCAGCAAGGACCCCATCCTTCACAGCCCGGGCGATCAGCTGCAAATGGGTATGCCCGGGAACGACTTCGTTGAAGCTGTTGACCACTCCGACCAGAGGGCGTTTCATCTGTTCCGGGGTGTACCCCAGCGCACCAAGCAAAGCACGCTGGGGAGCGGCAGATACTCCTGTTGTCAGTTTATCGCTGTTCATCATTTGTTCCAATTCATTTTAGCGCGGAGTTCAGCTCCGACTGTTTCCAACTGATGCGTTTTGGCTGCTTCACGCTGTTTGCTGAAAAGCGGTCTGCCATCGGCATTTTCTTTCAGCCATTTACGGGCAAATGTGCCATCCTGGATCTCGGCAAGCACTTTTTTCATCTCGGCTTTGGTGGCATCGGTGATCAGACGGTGTCCGGTATTGTAATCACCATATTCAGCAGTATCGCTGATGCTGTAACGCATAAAGGAAAATCCGCCTTTGACCACCAGATCGATGATGAGTTTCATTTCGTGGATACACTCAAAATAGGCACTTTCCGGCTTGTATCCGGCTTCCACAAGCGTTTCAAAGCCTGCCTGCATCAATGCGGTAACTCCGCCGCACAAAACTGCCTGTTCGCCGAAAAGGTCCGTTTCCGTTTCTTCTCTGAAAGTCGTTTCCAGGATCCCCGCACGGCCTGCACCGAGTCCGCACGCATAAGCAAGAGCCAGATCCATGGCATTTCCGGAAGCATCCTGCTGAACTGCCACCAGACAGGGAACACCTCTGCCCTCAACGAACTGACTGCGCACCGTATGACCGGGACCTTTGGGTGCGATCATAACCACATTGACGAAATCCGGCGGAACGATCTCTTTGAAATGAACATTGAAGCCGTGAGCAAAACTCAAAGTCATACCCGGACGAAGATTATCTTTCACACCGTTTTCGTAGATGGAACGCATTTTTTCATCGTTCACCAGCATCATCACCCAATCGGCTTTTCTGACGGCATCGGGCGTATTGAGGACTTCAAAACCGTCTGCTTTTGCAACAGCGGCACTCTTGGAGTTTTCATAAAGCCCCACCACCACATTCACGCCGCTGTCACGCAGATTCTGTGCATGGGCATGCCCCTGGCTTCCGTAACCGATCACGGCGACAGTCAGATTTTTGAGGAGTTCAAGGTTGCAGTTTTCGTTATAATACATTTTGCTCATTTTTTTCTTTCCTTTCCTTGGAGTTTTTGTTATATCAGAGCATTGAATTGTTCAGGAGAACAACGGTTTTCACATCAAAAAGTTTGCGCAGCTGCCTTGTCATCTGCACCTGGACCGCAGCATCGCCGCGGGATACGATCCGCATGATCGAAAGGGCAGGATCATTGCTTTCATGCACGGTCAGCGAATCAATATTGTATTTGCGCTTTGCATAAAGTCCGGTGATACGGTTGAGTACACCGCAATGATTTGCCACAGTAAGTTCCACGATAAAATGTTCCATTTTCAGTTTCTCCTGGTTATTAAATCCTGCACACTTCCACCGGGGGGGATCATGGGCAATACAAATTCATCCATATTCAGCTGACAATCCAGCACAGTCGGCACATCTGACGCAAGATCTTTCAGTGCATGTTCCAATTCAGATACGGAAGTGATCTTTTTCCCTTCCGCACCGAATGCCTTTGCCAATGCGGGAAAATCAGTTTCCCGGTTCAATGTCGTGGAAGAATAATGCTTTTCATAAAACATGGTCTGCCACTGCCGCACCATTCCCAGAACACCATTATTGAAGATCACGATCAGAAGAGGCAGATTTTGGGAAACTGCCGTCACCAATTCCTGAAGGCTCATCCCGAAAGAACCGTCTCCGGTAAAAAGCACAGTCCGTTTCCGGTCGTTTGCAATGCAGCCGCCGATCGCAGCACCCAGCCCGAATCCCATCGTGCCGAGTCCGCCGGAAGTCAGCAGCGTCCGGGGCGATTTGAACGGGAAATATTGCATGGTCCACATCTGATGCTGTCCCACATCGGTGGCGACAACGGTATCGTCGTTACAAAAATTGGCAACCGTTTTCAGGAGAGTCCGTGGAGTCAGCGTTTTTTCTTCCGGCAGCACATCCAGTTTTTTGGCTTCTGCCACTCTGTTTTTCCATTCCGGACGATCCTGCTGCGGCAAAACTGCCAGAAGTTTCTGCAGGACATCTTTCACATCTCCGCACAATTCAATATCCGTGGCTGTATTTTTGCTGATCTCCGCACAGTCGATATCCACATGGATTATTTTTCTGCCTTCTTTATATTTCGCAGTATTTCCGGTGGCACGGTCTGAAAAACGGACACCCAGTGCAATGATCAGATCACATTCACTCTGCAATTTTGCGGAACTCTGCGAACCGTGCATACCGCACATCCCCAGATTTACCGGATGATCCGCAGGCAATGCCGTCAAGCCCATCATGCTGAAGGCAACCGGCGCAGAGATCTTTTCTGACAGAGCCTGCAATTCCCGGCTCGCACCGGCGGCAACGACGCCGCCTCCCGCATAGATCAACGGGCGTTTGGAATCCGTCACTGCCGCCACAGCAGCAGTCAGATCGACTTCCGGTAATTCATTGAAAAACAATTCCTGACGCACAAATTCCGATTCATCGCACAGATCCGTCTGAACGCTTTTGGGGATATCCACCAGCACGGGTCCGGGACGACCGGATGAGGCGATCTCAAAAGCCGCATCCAATGTTCCGGATAATTCCCGGACATCGCTGACGGAAAAATTATGCTTGACGATCTCCCGGGTGATCCCGGTGATATCCACTTCCTGAAAGCTGTCTCTGCCCAACAGCGGCACTGCCACATTGCCGGTGATGGCAACCAGCGGAACACTGTCAAGATAAGCATTGGCGATCCCCGTCACAAGATTTGTCGCGCCCGGACCGCTGGTGGCGATGACCACACCCGGTTTTCCGGTGACACGGGCAAAGCCGTCTGCGGCATGGGCTGCATTCTGTTCGTGAGCGCACAGCACATGGTTGATACGGTGGGCGTTTTTATACAGTTCATCATAAATGGGCAGGACTGCACCACCCGGATAACCGAATACCGTTTCTACGCTGTTGCGGCATAATGCCTCAATTACAATGGCTGCTCCTGATCTTTTCATTTTTCTGTATGCTTTCATTTTGGGTTGAATAAAAAAAGCCCTGCCGGAAATCTTTTCTCCGGCAGGGCTGTGTTTCAATGTGTTCTGATGGATCGAATGTTATGCCGTGCCGGGGGGCGTAATAATAATGATGCTGATAATAATAATGGCGATCATAATAATGGCGGCAATGAACATGATGGAAGATCCGGCTGCATCACAATGCACCGGAGCATAAGCAAAACTGTTTTCAGACTTCATCATATTCATTTTCATTTCAAATCCCGTAAAAGAAAAAACCTCTCTGTGGCTGATCACCGCAGAGAGGTCTGAATCTTCTTTTCTTCAAGTCATACTCAACAACAGCAACCGGCAGTACCGCAACCAATAATAATGATGGCGATAATCGTAATAATGCTGTTAATGTTGTTGAAAAACTGTTTCATTGTTTTCCTTGTTCCAATTCTCAAAATTCTTTTTTACAATACCACCGCTCTGAAACAATGTCAAGTGAAAAAAATAAAAAAAGTTGATTTTTCAGGAAATTTTACATTCCTTTTACGGAAGATAAGCGTCCACACCCACTTCTTTCGGGATCGCGCCACGGGTATGATCGTTGGCTTCGCTTTCGATGACTTTCATCTTTTTCCACTTCCCCCCGCGATACCGCAGATAGAATGTCACACCCAGGATCATAATATAAACCACACAGATGGTCCAGAGGATCCAGAGATTGTAAGCGTCGGCACGGTCTTTTCCCATCTTTTCGATCACGGAAGGTCTGGTAAAGATATAATAGACCGCCAGACAGGGCAGACCGTAGAACACCCACGCAAAAGTGGAACCGATCCACATGGAAAATTTGGTATCACCCGCACCTTTTACAGCACTGCCGTACAGAATACTCGTTGCATCAAAAAGCAGATACGCGGTAATGAACCATAGCATGATCTTCGCCATATCGTATGCTTCCGTACCGGGTATCAGATTGAACAGAGTCAATGCCGGTTTCGGTACCACCACAAAAAGGATCCCGATCACAACCATCATCAGATACAGCCAGAACCGCGCGCTTTTTACCGCCCGTTCTGCATACGGGATATCGTTGCCGCCTACGCCCTGCCCCACCAGAATGGATACGGTCTGACCCAATCCGAACATGGGGATCATCGCCAGCGAATTCAGGGAAAAAGCCACGCCGGAGGAGTTCATTTCAGTCGTCCCGATCTTCCCCAGCAGGATCACAAACGCATTGAATGCGGCAAGGTCAAGAAACAGCTGTACGCCATTGGGTCCGCCGAATTTGAAAAGACGCCGGAAAAGTTCTTTATCCGGTTTCATATTTCCGGTACGGTACCGCGCCCGGTTCTTTTTCGGCAGGAAGAACAGACACGCCATCACGATCAACCCGATCAACGATGCACCGACCGTCCCCAGCGCGGCACCGACCACACCCATGGAGGGGATCTCAAAAAACGGCGTTTTCCAACCGAAGATAAGCATGGCATTGAGGGGAATATTTCCTGCAGTGATGATCAGGTCAAAAAACATGACCATGTGTGTTTTTCCCTGACCTCCCCAGAAGGAGAGCATGGCGATCACCAGCAGATATGCCACGGTCCCCCAGCCCAGCAGACGGAAATAGGTCACTTCCATTTCCCGCAGATGTTCTTCGTGACCGAAAAAGTCAAAAATCTCCTCGGCAAAGAAAGTCAGCCCGATGGCAAAAAGTCCGCCCAATAATGCCATATAGATCGCCTGCCAGACTGCAGCACCCACGCGGTGATACATTTTTGCTCCGAAATATTGAGCCACAAAGCTGTTGGCATACCCCACAGTTCCCACAAAATAACAGGAGAGTGCGAAACTGGTCAATCCGGCGGGAAACGCGGCACTCATGGCATCTTCAGAAAAATGCTGAAGCATAAGTCTGTCCACAAAAAGGTTGATGGAATGTGCCGCAGATGCCAGGATCAGCGGGAACGCCATTACGATCACTTCCCAGATATTGCCCCGTACGGACCGTTTAAAAAGAGCGGATTCAAAGATCATCGTTTTGCTCCCAGATTGCGGCGGGCTTCCAGATCATCCTGCCGTTTTTTCAATGTTTCGCGTTTATCTTCATAGGTTTTGCCGCGTGCCACACCCAGTTCCACCTTGACTCTGCCGTTTTTCATATACATTTTCAAAGGGATCAGGGCACAGCCTTTTTCCCGGACGCGGGAAAAAAGACGCAGGATCTCCCGTTTGTGCATCAGCAATTTCCGCCGCCGCGCCGGTTCATGATTGTACCGGTTCCCGAATGCGTAGGGGGAAATATGGATACCGAACGCAAAAAGTTCGCCGTTTTCGATCCGTGCAAATGCGTCCTGCAGCTGTACGGAATGAAGACGGCAGCTTTTGGCTTCCGTGCCGCGCAGTTCGATCCCGGCTTCCATGGATTCCAGGATCTCGTAATCATGCCGTGCTTTACGGTTTTGCGCGATCACGCCGTTTCCGCCGTCATTCTGCTGTTGTTCTTTTTTTGCCATAGAAGGGGTCTTTCAAAAAAAAGTTATTTCAGGAACCGGGCTGCCCGTTTCAGAAATTCCTGTTGCTTCGGGCTGTTCTGTTCCGTCAGATTCAGCGATTCCAGTGCCGCAAGCTGTTCTTTTGTCAGATTGGATGGCGTTTCCACCATGATCCGGATCAATTCATCGCCTCTGGCGCCGCCTTTCAATGCGGGCATACCTTTGCCGCGGAGCCGCATCATCGTGCCGCTCTGTGTACCGGGAGCGACCTTGATCCGGGTTTTTCCGGAAATGGTGGGGACATCGATCACGCCGCCGGAAAGAGCGGTCATCAGCGGAACGGGGATCTCGCAGATAATATCCGTGCCATCCCGGGTAAAAACATCGTGAGGCGCAATCTTCACCGTCACATAAAGATCCCCTTTCGGTCCGCCGTTGATTCCGGCTTCACCGTTTCCGGCAAGACGCAGTTTTGATCCGTCGTCCACGCCGGGCGGGATATTCATTTGCAATTCCCGTTTTCCGCCGGGGGCATTGATGGCGATTTTTTTGGTTGCACCGAGGACCGCATCTTCAAAATCAATGGTTATAGCCGTCTGAAGATCGGCTCCCTTCTGTGCGGCGTTCCGGTGGAATCCACCGCCCATGCCGCCCATGCCGCCGCCTCCGAACATATTGCCGAAGATCTGGCTGAACAGATCCCGGGGATCGCTGAATCCGCCGTGGAAACCGCCGGCACCGCCGAAAGGATTTCCGCCATTGTACGCGCCGCCGCCCATGCCGCCTTTTTCAAAGAAATCGGCACCGAACTGGTCATACTGTTTGCGTTTTTCCGGATCGCTCAAAACTTCGTAAGCGCGGGAGATCTCTTTGAATTTTTCTTCCGCATTTTTATCACCGGGATTTTTATCCGGGTGATATTTCACCGCAAGTTTCCGGTATGCTTTTTTGATTTCATCGGCACTGGCAGTTTTATTGACACCCAATGCCGCATAGTAATCATTTGTTGCCATCTTTCACCTCGATTCTGAAAGATCAGCCTTCCGTTTCCTGCTCCGCTGCCGGTTCCGTTTTTTCTTTGCCGGAGCTGACGATCACCATAGCCGGTTTCATCAGACGGTCTCCGAATTTGAAGCCGGTGTTCCACTGTTCGATCACGATCCCTTCGGGAACGGTATCGGAAGGACGCTGTTCTTTTGCGTCGTGAAGCGCAGGATCAAATTTTTTGCCGACCGCTTCGATCTTTTCCACACCCAGTTCATCCAACGCTTTATCAAAAAGCTGCTGGATCATCTGCATGCCCTGAAGCAGGGCATCCAGATTCTGACTCTGCTGTGCGGATTTGACCGCCATGGTGAAAAAGTCGAACACCTGCAAAAAGGGCATCACGGTATCCTGTGTAATATTCAACCGCATATTTTCCCGTTCTTTCGCCGCGCGTTTGCGCTGATTGTCCATTTCCGCCAAAGCGAGCAGACGCAGTTTTTCCGCTTCTGCCAGTTTTCCGGTCAATTCATTGATCCGTTCTTCCGGAGTCTGTTCTTTCTTTTCTTCCTTTTTATCTTTACCGCCGAAGATCTTCCAGGAGTTTTTCTTTTTTTCCTCCGCGATCCCGGCATTTTCCGTTTCCGGCGTTGACGCCGTTTCTTCTTCTGCCGCAGCAGTATTTTCTTCTGCAACAGCTTCTTCGTTGATCTTTTTATCTTCGTCCCGGTCCATAATAAGTCACCTTCATTTTTCTGTTAATAATCGCACAAGCGTATAATATACACGCTGAAACGGGAAAATCAAACGCGCTCTTCATTCTTTTCCACAGGAGTGAAGACAAGGGCGGAGCCTTCCGTATTCACACCCGCTTTGATCACCATGCCGCCTTTTACCATGCCGCTGATGATCATACGGGAAACCGGCGTTTCGATCTCTTTCACCACCACGCGTTTGATCGGCCGTGCGCCGAATCCGGGATCGTATCCTTCCGCTGCCATCAGATCTTTTGCGGCTTCGTCCACTTCCAGCGCGATCCCCTGATCAGCCAGCCGTGCCGCCACATGAGCGATCTGCAGATCCAGAATACTGCGGATCTGATCTTTTGTGAGCGGTTTGAAAATGAGCGTGGCGTCCACACGGTTCAGGAATTCCGGACGGAAATGTGTGCGCAGGAGTTTCATCAACTCCGGACGCAGTGCTTCCGAATCGAAACTGCCGTCTTTTGAACCGCTGGCAGCATCCAGCAGCAGATCACTACCGATGTTGCTGGTCATAATGATGATGGTGTTTTTGAAGTTCACCGTTCTGCCGTGGGAATCTGTGAGCTGTCCGTCATCCAAAATCTGCAGAAAGATATTGAACACATCGGGATGTGCTTTTTCGATCTCATCAAAAAGCAGCACGCAATAGGGTTTGCGCCGGACTGCTTCCGTGAGCTGACCGCCTTCATCGAATCCCACATATCCGGGAGCGGCACCGATGAGACGGGACACAGTGTGTTTTTCCATGTATTCACTCATATCGATCCGCACCATGGCGCGTTCGTCGTCGAACAATTCTTCCGCAAGTGTGCGTGCCAGTTCCGTTTTTCCCACACCGGTAGGTCCGAGAAAAATAAAACTTGCACCGGGGCGTTTGGGATCTTTCAAGCCTGCTCTGCTGCGCAGGACGGCATCTGCCACTGCGTCCACGGCTTCATCCTGACCGATCACCCGTTTATGGAGTTCATCGCTCAAATGAAGGAGTTTTTCCCGTTCACTCTGCACCAGTTTCGCCACCGGAATATGAGTCCAGCGGCTCACGATCTCCGCAATATCTTCCTCGGTGACTTCCTCTTTGAGCAGATTCCGTTCCTGCGACGCGCGTTTATTGGCATCAGCGATCTGTTTTTCCAGACCGGGGATCACAGAAAAACGCAGTTCGCCCGCCCGTTCAAGATCGGATTCCCGTTCCGCTTTATCCAGTTTTGCTTTGGCGATCTCCAGACTTTCCCGCAAGGTGCGGGATTCATCAATGGCGCGTTTTTCCGCATCCCATTCCGCGCGGAAGGAATGGACTTTTTCTTTCACATCAGCCAATTCTTTTTCCAGATCGGCACGGCGTTTTTTGGAAGCGTCGTCTTTTTCCTTTTTCAAGGCGGAAAGTTCGATTTCCAACCGCATGGCTTTGCGTTCCAGTTCGTCGATCTCCACAGGACAGGAATCGATTTCCGTGCGCAGTTTTGCTGCGGCTCCATCCATCAGGTCAATGGCTTTATCCGGCAGGAAACGGTCGGAAATATATTTATCGGAAAGAGTCGCCGCCGCCACCACTGCACCGTCGCGGATCTTGACGCCATGATGGATCTCATAGCGTTCTTTGAGTCCGCGCAAAATGGCAATGGTATCCTCCACATCCGGTTCCGCCGCGAGGATCGCCTGAAAACGGCGTTCCAGCGCAGCATCCTTTTCGATATATTTACGGTATTCATCCAGCGTGGTCGCACCGATGCAATGCAGTTCGCCCCGTGCCAGCATGGGTTTCAGCAGATTTCCTGCATCCATACTGCCTTCGGAGGCACCGGCACCCACCACGGTATGCAGTTCGTCAATAAACAGAATAATATCACCGTTGGCAGATGCCACTTCTTTCAGGACAGCTTTCAACCGTTCTTCAAATTCGCCCCGGTATTTTGCTCCGGCAATGAGTGCGCCCATATCCAGCGCAATGATCCGTTTGTTTTTCAGAGATTCCGGCACATCTCCGCGGACCATACGCACAGCCAGTCCTTCCACAATGGCAGTCTTGCCCACACCCGGTTCCCCGATGAGAACAGGGTTGTTTTTGGTACGGCGGGCAAGGATCTGGATGGCACGGCGGATCTCATCATCTCTGCCGATCACGGGATCAAGTTTATCATCGGCGGCAAGGCGTGTCAGATCTTTTCCGTATTTTTCCAATGCTTCAAAGGCGGCTTCCGGCGTTTCACTGGTAACGCGCTGATTGCCGCGTACCGCCATCAATGCCTTGAGAAATGTGTCTTCCGTCACCCCCATCTGCTGAAGAAGAGTCCGGCAGGCGGGCGATTTTTCCATGATCCCCCGGAAAAGATGTTCCACGCTGATATATTCATCTTTCATGGATTCCGCATTGTTCTTTGCCGCGATCAAAATTTCGCTGAACTCCCGGGAGGTGTGGGGCTGCTGTGCGCCCGGTCCGGAAACACTGGAAAGTTTGCCGATCTCCTGTCCGGCTTTCACGGCGGCATCTGCCGCAGAAAGTCCCATGTGTTTGAAAAGAGAGGGGATCAACCCTTCATCCTGTGTGAGCAAAGCATAAAGCAAATGAGCCCCGGTGATCTCGTGATTGCCGTGTTCCAATGCGATTTCCTGTGCGCGCATCATGGCGGCGCGGGATTTTTCTGTGAGTTTCTGCATGTCCATAGTCAAAATCTCCTTTTGGTTGATGTTTGTTTTGACAAACAGATAAAAGCAAAAGGCGTGCCAATACAGATTTTTGCAGAAAGAAGATGAAATATGCGACAAAATGACGCAGATGAACGGTGCGACAAAACTGCGACAATCACAGTTTTATGACAAACAAAAAAGCGCACCGGGGTCCCCGGTGCGCGGTCGATCAGGAAAAATCAGATCTTCAGGCTTTTTTTGAAATCCCGAGACATTCCAGATGGCGGGTGAAGTGGCGGTCGATACACGCCACATATCCCTCTGCATGATCCAGCAATGCTTTACGGATCCGTTTCGTAAGATCCGGATCACTGCCGCCCAGCATACCGCCGTAAGTGATATGGATCAGCTGTCTGCCGGCGATGCAGTCTGCATCCAGCAGTTTCACCAGCTCATCAGCGGGGATACTGTCGGGATCAGGAAGTGCATCAAAATCGGCAGTGACATGATAAAGTTTGCGTGCGTCGGCAAGGACCACGAAGGCATATTTGACCATATCCCGGAACAATTCCGGTTCTGCGATCGCAATGGTATGTGCGGCTTCCAGCCAGCTGGTTCCGGCGGTTTTCACATGGACTCTGCCTTCTGTGAGTTTTCCGATGATGGGAAACGCGCTGAATTTATCGCTGCCGGAATGGATGGAAAGTTTGTAGAAGCCGAAAAATGCCGCAATCTTCGCATGAACGGCGAACTGTTTTTCAAATTCCGCCAGATCGCCGATATAATCGATCCCTTTCTGAAACTCGCCGATGAACCGGGGTGCAAGAGAAACGAAGGGAACATTGCGGAATTTGAGTTCGGACGCCACGAAGAAGTGGTGTTCCGGAATGGTGGGTGCGGTGGTTTCGTCGATGGAAATTTCCAAATCGGTATCGGCTCCGCCATTTTCGCAAAGGAATTTGTGGACCTGTGCAGAAAAATCCATTGCCTGCGTATAAATGAGTGCGCAGCGCATCCGTTCCAGTTCGGAAAATTCCAAGCCCAGCGCGGGAACGGAAGTATAAGAACTTTCCATCCGGGCGCGGAGATCCGCATCCAGTTTTCCGTATGCGGCGCGGATACTTTCTTCATCGGCTCCGGCGAATTCGGGCTTGAGCTGTTCGGAAAGATCCAGCGTCAGCATGGTCACACCGGCTTTGACAGCTTCACCGATATGTTCAAAACTTTTCAGGTGATCGCCATCTGCGCCGAAACCGCCCTGATAATCAGCCTGAAAGACCTCGAAGGTGGCATCATCGATCACACTTTCAAAGGTACGGTGTGTCAGCGTCAGTTCCCGCACGGACTGCTGTGCGAATACCGGTGCGGCATCATACTTTTTGAACAGTTCGGCATGGGCACTGGTGGCACATCCGAGGCGGTCTCCGCAACCGAAAGAACAGCGTTTCCGCAGCACAGGTACAGGTTTTGTCCACGGAAAATATTTCCGGAGAGCTTCGGCATTGGCATGGGTGTACGGTGCTTTTTTGATGCTGCCGGAAACGATGCCTTCAAATGCCTGAAACACAGCACTTGTGCTGTTACCGGAAACGATCAGGAACCGTTCCGCATCGTCCCGTGCAGAACAGATGGAAACATTGTCCAGCGTTTTGCAGGATGCTTCTGCATAACGGACTTTACCGGTAGTTTCCGGCACATCGGATGTAAAATTCTGCCACATAAGAGCTTCAAACCTTTACTGTTATTTCTTTTTCTTCTTTTCCTGACGGAGTTTTTTCTGCAATTCCATCCATTCTTCCGGCGTGAGAAGGGGATTGACCTTCACTTTCATCAGATCTTTAACGGATCCGTCCGGATAGATCTCAAAAGAGTCCCGCAGTACATCTTTTCCTCTGGTCCAGTCATAACTTTTGAACACCAGTTTTTCCGGGGAAACATCCAGAGTCATACATTCTGTCTGATCCAACACGACATTGGTGTAGTTGAAGTCGTTGACAAATCCGCGCATTTTCCCCACTTTGACCTTCTGGAGCCTGGGATCGAGGCGGCGGTAGCGGTGTTCATGTCCTGCAAGGAAAATATGGATCCGGTCTTCTTTTGTATTGCCGTTGAGTTCCTTGCGCCATGCCACACCTGCAGCAAAATCTTTATTCTTGTTGTAATCGATATCGTGAGGGCTGACATGAGCCATCACAACGCGGAATTTTGCTTTTTTCCACTGATCGGTCTTTTTCAGGGCGCGGAGCCATTCCAGCTGTTCTTCCATATAGGCGCGGATCTGCATGGCAACAGGACTGTTTCCATAGTGACCGCTGAAATAATCGAAGACCACATACAGGACGGGTCCCTGAGAAAAAGCCTGATAAGTCTTTCCGTCCGGGCTGGGCATATAATCGCCGTATTCATGGGATTCCACGCCCCACGCATCGTGATTTCCACGCACGAAAATAGTGGGTTTGCTCTTTCCCCAGAAGCGGGTGATATCATCCAGATAACCGAATGTGGTATAATAACGCGCCGGTTCGTAGAAACTGTCTTCCACTGTATCGCCGAGATAGAAGAACATATCGGACTTCAGCGCATCGGTCCGTTCCATCCGGGGATCCAGGTTCAACCGTTCGCCTCCGTGAACATCTGCGAAGAACGCTGCCTTGTAGGTATCCCGTTTGGGATCCGGCGTTTTGAAGGTATAGATCTCTTTTCCGGTGAACATCCGGTGACCTTTTCCCTGATAATAATTCCAAGCGGTAAGGAAACGGTATTCATATTCCGTGCCGGGTTTCAGATTTTTCAGATGGAACGCATGGTTTTCCTTGAAGAAATGCAGCTGACCGTAGGTGGTCTGCCACTGGGTCTTGAATTCCTCTGTTCCTTTTTCCCGATACTGGATCCCCGCCGCACATTTTGTACGGGAGATCCAGCTGACCGTCATGGAATTGTAGGTGGGATTCATGATCCACGGTCCGTGCATGGGTTTGGTCAGATCACCCAGCTGGCGGACATTCTTTTCCGCTTCCGGATCCTGAACTTCAACACCCTTGTGATGCCATTCGATATATTTTCCGGGATCGACATAATCGGACTGAGCCAGAGCGCAGGCGGAAGCCGTCAGCAGACCGGCAGTCAGTACAGTCAATTTTACAAGATCAAAATTTCTCATCATCATGATCATTTTGCTTTCTTGACGGGGAACACGATGGGACGCACGGGGACTTCGATCAGATCTTTCACACTGCCGTCGGGATAGATTTCAAAAGCATCATAGAGATCCGGCGTGACACTGTGCCAGTTGTGGCTCTTGAAGATCAGTTTTTCCGGAGAAACTTCCAAAGTCATACCTTCCACCAGATGCAGCACCACCAGAGTATAGGGAGCTTTTACCGGATGACCTTCTTTCCAGGTATTGCCGAAGAGGCGTTTGACTTTGGAAAGATCCAGTCCTTTCTGATAACGGGTTTCGCCGCTCCTGGCGTTGATGCGCCAGTAAGCGTGTTCGTGTCCGCAGAGATAAGCATGGATCCTGCCGTTTTTGCTGTCATCGGAAAAGACTTCATTGAAGTAGGTCCCCACCAGTTTATCGCCTTCCCCGGAA
Organism: Victivallales bacterium; assembly: GCA_045594005.1. Lineage (GTDB taxonomy): Bacteria > Verrucomicrobiota > Lentisphaeria > Victivallales > UBA1829 > SIG77. The sequence goes on along the minus strand of JAZNXT010000015.1, from coordinate 52,549 downwards.
TAGGGCGCAACATGTCCCAGCACAACGCGGAACTTGGCTTCCTTCCAGTCTTTGGTCTTCTTCAGAGCTTTGATCCAGTCTGCCTGTTCCTGAAGATATTTCATGTGCTGCTCGTCCTGCAGTTTCGTACGGCAGAACCACATGGTATCAATGCAGATGAAAAGGACGGGCCCCTGACGGAATGCCTGATAGGTGCGTTCGTTGGGCTGCGGGAAATAATCGCCCCACTTGTAGGTGTCGCGTCCGTTGATATCATGATTGCCGCGGATGAAGATGCTGGGTTTGTATTTGCCCCACACGCGGGTGATGTCATCCAGGAATCCGAAAGTGGTGTAGTAGCGGATATCGCGGTAGGGACCGTCTTCCACAATGTCGCCGAGGAAGAAGAACATGTCGCAGTTGTCGCCGTCCACTCCTTTGTAGAGGGGATCCAGACTGAGCCGTGCGGTTCCGTGGAAGTCAGCGGTGAGCATGACTTTATATTTATCTTTTTTCGGATCAAGGGTCTTGAAGGAATAGATCTCTCTGCCCTCGGCAAGCACGCCGTGATACGCAGTGGAATAGTGATCCATATTGGAAAGCAGGCGGTATTCATATTCCGTGCCGGGTTTCAGACCGGTAAGATGGAAGGAATGAAGATCCTTGCTGTAATCGATCTGACCGTATTTCACGAACCACAGCCGTTTGAATTCCTCCGTGCCTTTTTCCCGGTATTCAATCCCGCCGGCACATTTTACACGGGTGATCCAGGTAACCGTCATACCATCGGGCATAGGATTGGTCAGCCACGGTCCGTGAATGGGAACGGTGAAGTCCATCTGATTACGGACATTGTTTGCAGAGTCGTTGTCCTGAATCGTTTTCGGGACCCACTGCCAATCCACATACTTTGTGTAAACGGTCGGTTTCGGTTCCGGTTTTGCAGCTTCGGCAGCACCGAGAGTGGTTGCGATCGCCAGGACCGCAGCGGCAAGACGGATGGTGTGTTTCATCATGTTGTTATTTCCTTATTCTTTCTGGGGACTCTTTTTTGGTTTATTGTCATGCTTTCAGCAGTTTTTCCAATGCTTTCACATTTTCATCAAAAAGTTTCATGCAGGCTTCCACCGGAGCGGGTGTGGTGAAATCGACTCCTGCATCTTTCAGAATATCGATCACATCCTTGCTGTCGCCGGATTTCAGGAAGTTGAGATAACGGTCGGTCTTCCCGTTGAGAATATCCTGCGAAAGTGCGGCTGCTGCGGAAATGCCGGTGGCATATTTGTAAACATAGAAAACATAATGGAAATGGGGGATGCGCGCCCATTCATAACGGATCCGCGGATCGGCTTTGACCGCCGGACCGTGATACAATTTGTTCAACTCAAAATAACGGTCGGAAAGCGCATCTTCCGTGAGCGGGGTGCCGCTTTCGCTCCAGCCGTAAATATCCCGTTCAAATTCTGCAAACATGGTCTGACGGAACGCCGTCCCGCGGATCGTATCCAGCAGGAAATTGATCAGCGACGCCTTTTCCTCTTTGGTCTGTGCCTGTTTCATCAGATCGTGATACAACAGCAGTTCGTTGGTGGTGGAAGCGACTTCCGCCGCAAAGATCCGGTAGCTGGAATAGCGGTATTCCTGTGCGTGATCGGAAAAATAGGAATGCATGGAATGTCCAAGCTCATGCGCCAGCGTAAATACAGAATCCAGCGTGCCGGAATAGTTCAGCAGCACCACAGGGGGCGTCCGGAAGAATCCGCCGGAATAAGCACCGGAGCGTTTACCGCGACATTCAAAAACATCGATCCACCGGTCTGTAAACGCATGATCGAGGATCTTGCAATATTCCTTCCCCATAGGCAGCATGGCATGCTTGACCATTTTTACCGCCTGTTCGTAGGGGACGGCTTTATCATTTCCCGGAACAAGGGGATTGCGGATATCGTACATATCCAGTTTTTTCAGACCCATGATTTTTGCACGGAGCTTGAAATAGCGGTGAAGTGCCGGAAGATACGCATGGACGGTATCAATAAGATTGTCGTACACGCTCAAAGGGATATTGTCATTGAAAAGAGCCATCTCCCGCGCGGAACCGTAATTGCGGAGTTTTGCACTCAGGACTTCCGCTTTCACGGTCCCGTCCAGAATCGCAGCAAAGGTCTTCGCCACGCCTTTGTATGTATCATAAACGGCGGAGAAGGAATCCTTACGGACCCGGCGGTCGCTGCTTTCCTGCAGTGCAGAATAATTCCCGTGGGTGACCTGTACCTTTTTTTTACCTTTTGCACCCTGAATTTCCGGGAAGACAAGATCTGCATCGTTGAGCATCTTGAAAATATTTCCGGGAGTGGAAAGGGCATCGGCACTCAAACCGAGGATGCGTTCTTCCGCTTCGGAAAGCACATGAGGCCGGAAACGCGCCACTTCATCCAGTGACCGTTTGTAAAATGCCAGCACGGGTGATTTGAGATAGGCTTCCATTTTCTTTTTCGGGATCGCCTGCAGTTCCGGCGTGAACCATGCGGTATCGCCGGAGATCTCCGCATCCCGTGCGGAAATACGGTCATGGAGTGCCGTATATACCGGATCGGTCACATCTGCATCGTGATTATGTCCTGCATAATGATAAAGGCGGTCGATGATAACAGCCATTTCATCTTCCGCTTTGAACGCATCGCGCAGCGTTTCCGCTGAATCTGCCAGATGTCCTTTGAAGGTCTGAATTTTTTCCAGCAGCTGATCCAGTTTTTTGAAATCTTTTTCCCAGGCGTCCACATCTTTATAGATGGGCGTAAGATCCCAGCAGTATGCCGGATCCATTTCCGAACGGGCAGGTAAACTGTTTTTTGCCATGATCAAGTTCTTTCCGTATTTCAATAAAGTTATCACTGGAAAGTAAAGATAGCACGAATCCCGTAAAAATTCAACTGTAAAAAACTGTTTTTTCACAGAAAAAAGCTGATGTGCAACCGGGGCAGATTTGAAAAAACTCCGTGAAGGTGTATATTATGGAAAGCATCATCAAAAATGAGGAATGATAACATGAGCGAATGTACACACGATTGCAGTTCCTGCGGTCAGTCCTGCTCCGACCGCAAAGCAGAACAGAAACCATCCAGACTTGACAAGATCAAACACAAACTGATGGTCCTTTCCGGCAAAGGCGGTGTCGGCAAAAGCACCATGGCGGCATCCATTGCCGTTTCGCTGGTGAAAGCCGGATACAAAGTGGCTCTGCTGGATGTGGATTTTCACGGTCCCTCCCAACCCACACTTTTCAATCTGAAACACTATCGCATGAACGCCAATGAAGAAGGGCTGATCCCCGCAGAAGCCGCAGGCGTGAAACTGGTCTCCCTCGGTCTGCTGGTGGAAGATGCCGATACTGCCGTGATCTGGCGCGGTCCCGCAAAGATCGGCGTGCTGAAACAGCTTTTTGAAGAAGTCAACTGGGGTGATGATCTGGATTTTCTGATCCTCGACTTTCCTCCGGGAACCGGCGACGAAGTCCTTTCTGCGTGTCAGCTGATCACCGGCGACAAGCAGGCTGTGATGGTGACCACCCCGCAGGAAGTTTCACTGGCGGATTGCCGCAAATGTCTGGATTTCTGCGAACAGGTCGGCGTGCCGGTATTGGGGATCGTGGAAAATATGAGCGGATTCGTCTGCCCCTCCTGCAGCACACGGCATGATCTCTTTTCTTCCGGCGGCGGTCAGAAACTGGCAGATCACTTTGAGATCCCCCTGCTGGCACAGGTCCCCATGGATCCCGTGTTCCTGAAAAATTGCGATGAAGGCAGGATCGCGGAAGGTCTGGAAGAATCTGCTGCCGTAAAAGCGGAAATGGAAAAAATCGTAATCGGGATCAAACGCGCGATCGCTTTAAGCGGCAACGCATGACCCGTTTTTTTCTTCAACACAAAAAAATAATAAGGAGTAAGTGAAAATGATGAAAAAAATCTTGACGGCGGTATTGCTTTTCTGCGCTGTGATCCTGGGAGCAACCGCTCCGGAAGGATGGCTGACGGACTTTGAACAGGCTAAAGCACTGGCGCAGAAGCAGAACAAAAAAATCATGCTGCTTTTCACCGGTTCCGATTGGTGCGGCTGGTGTATTAAGCTGAAAAAAGATGTTTTTGAAAAACAGGAATTCAAAGATTTTGCCAAAAAAAACATCGTCCCGGTTTATGTGGATTTCCCCCAGAGAAAAAAACTTTCTCAGGAGCAGATTCAGCATAACAAAGATTTACAGCGGAAATATATGAAAGGCGGCGGATATCCCACAGCGGTCCTGTTGACGGCAGATGGGGAGGAGATCACGCGGATCGGCGGATTCCGTCCGAATTATCTGGATGTCCTTGAAAAATCACTGCAGCCTCTGCCGGAGATCATTACCGCTGTCAAAAGTGGCGATAACGAAAAAGTCCGTGCGCTGGCACATGGAAAAAATCTGACTGCGCATGATCATTTCGGAGTACATGTTCTTTCCGTTGCATTTCAATCCAACAATCCGGAGGGAGCCGATATCCTGATTGAAAAAGGCGTTTTGAAGACATTGAAAAAACAAGAAAAAAATGCCATTCTCGGTGTTGCCCTGCAAAAAAATGCACCGGTCGAAATCCTGAAAAAACTCCTGAAATCCGGCGTGGATATCAATGCTCCCGTTCAGGAACAGTATCAGGTCTATCCCATCCATTACGCAGTTTATTTTCACCGGGATCCCGCAGTGACGGAATTACTGTTGGATCATGGTGCGGATCTGAACCGTTGCGACAAAGCAAATACCAATGTATTCCATCTTGCCGCAATGAAAAACAGCCGCGCCATGGCAGAATTGCTCCTGAAACGCGGAGCCGGTAAAAAACTCCTGTCGCAGAAAGCAAATCTCGGCAGAAGTCAGAAAACACCCGCAGAAATTGCCCGGGATCCCGAACTGAAACAACTCCTGACTCCCTGATATTCAGCGTTTTTTTTGACGCTTTTTTGGATCGGGCGGCTCTCGCTTCGCGTGCCGCCTGTGGCAAACAAGCGGAGCGCAGTTGAGCCACCGATCCGGGAAAGGCTTTTCAGCTGCGCTTGCCGCTTGCTTGAAGCCTGCGCAGGGGGGATTTTTATTTTCGGGAGGACATCTGGGACTTATGGGACTTATGGGACTTATGGGACGCGGATGAGGCGTAATCCGAAGTTTTTTTTCTCCGTACCCATCTGTCCTCCGTACAAAAAACCTGCCGGAGGATCACCGTCTTTTGTTGCGTTTGGATTTACGGTCTTTACTGCTGCTGCGTTCCTGTTTCTGAAGAGAGGAGGAGCGGACATGTCTGCCGTTTTTATCTTTGGCGGAAATGATCCATGCGGGCGGCATTTCTCCGATCAGAGCGGTATTGAATGTGCTGCCTTCACTTTTGAATGTGACATTCTTTTTTGTTTCCTGGAGAGTTTCAGGCAGTTTGACGACCCGGGAGGCTCTGGTTCTGACATCACAATTTTGGAAAGTAACTGTTCCATCGATGGCATCACCGGGACTGGGACGCATATCATACACCTCCATCAGCGGAGCTTTTCCGGTATCAATTTTGCAATCGATGAACTGGATATCACCCACAGAATAGGAGGGAATGCGCAGCAGCGTCTTGTCATCATTGTCGATGGTACAGTTGATGAATTTCACTTTTCCGGGATTGGTCCAGTAGGAATAGGAAAAGGTCAGATTTTTGATCTTGCAATCGCGGATCACCACTGAACTTTCCGGCCCCAGACCGGATGATAATTCTTTCACATTGCATCCCACCATGAGCAGATCGCCATAGACACGCCCGGTCACTTTTTCCAGTGTGCTGTAATACATTTTGGATCCGGCGAACTGGACTTCTGAATTTTTCACCGAGCTTTTCAGCAGGTTCAGCGCGCGGTATTTCCCGCCATCCAGTTTTGCTTTCACCAGAAGCCCGTTCACGCCGCAACCGATGGTTTTGATCCGGCTGCTGTCCACATCGTGCATCGCCACGAACCAGGTATCCAGCAGGAAATCTTTTTCTTTCCGTTCCTTTTCTTCTTTTTCGGCTTTTTCTCTTTCGGCATCGGCATCATTGGGATCAATCCCGTCGGAAACTTCTGCGGCGTTACGGTTTTCCACATCACCGGGAGCCAGCAAAGCAGCCACATCCACTTTAGATCCGCCGTCATCTGCACCGCCCTGACCTTTGGTTTTGATTTTAGGCGGACGGCAGAATTGCACGCTTTTGATAAAGGTATTGTTGGTGATACGGGGATACAGCGATCTGGTACGGCCGCCGCTGCCGAAAAATCCGCTGTAAAATTCGTTATTGCGGATCACATAGGCATTGGTGCGCTCCCATAGATAGATCTTTCCTTCGTTGTCTTCAAAAATAAAGTTGTGTCCGGAACAGGTAAGCAGTTCATTCAACGGGTTTTTGAAGAATTTATTGCGATACATCCAGGTATCCTGCACCATATCCCAGCCGTCTTCCGCGTCAAAGGCACATTTCGCCAGATTTTCGCCGCTGCGCACGAAGGAACAGTTTGCTATCTTGAAGTTATACATGGCTCCCGGAGCCATACCCACGCAACGCGCACTGAGAATGAATACATCTTCGTACCAACTGTTCCAGGGCATACGGAACATATTTGCACTGAAAATGATCGGCGGTCCCCAGGATGTCACGCGGACATACTGTGCGCCGGTGGGGATACGCACACGGCGGTATTGTGCGCCGTGGATCGTTTCCAGATATTTGTTGTCCGCATCATAAAAATGATACATCAAATTCCATTCATCGGCACCGATCCCCTGATACCCCAGCAGTTTGGATGCTGTCATATAGCCGCCGTTGTAGGAGAAATCCACGATATCCAATGGATCGGTCACATAAAAATTCTCCTTCTCCGGCAGATATTCGCCCGTCTTCAAATCCACAGTCCCCTTGTTGATCCCGGGGAATTTCCGCGCCTGCGTAAACTGTCCGCTGAATCCGTGACTCACACCGTATCCGGTAATGTAGCGCACCAGAACACGCTCGTAGCTGGAATAGCGGCAGTCGCCCTTCATACCGATCCCGCAGACCCATTCGGAACTGTTGGGGGAATTTTCGTAATCGTGTTCAAAATAATCCCCTTCCACGATCCCGTTCACAATGTGGGAATCGTAGCCGTTCTGGATTTCCATGATCGTGGCACCGGATCCGGCAAAACGGTTCATCTTGATGGTCGCACCATTCAGGTCAAGGGTGAAATTTTTCGGAACGATGATCGGTGTCGTATTGGAAATACGGTAAACGCCCGGAAGCAGAACAAGTTTCCGGTAATTTTTCCGCACTGCCGCGCGGATCAGCATATTCAGACGGTCACCATTGCGGATGGCACGGTTTTCCACCGCTTCAAAATTGTAGTCCGGAGCAAAAAGAACTTTGCAGCTTTTCCATCCCCAGGAATTGGGGAGCCATTCCGGCTGCGGGGCGTTATTTGCGCCGCGATGATTTTTATTTTTTTCCGGATCATATTTTTCACCGCCGGCGATCACCAGATATTTTTTGCTTTCCGGTTTCATCGTTTTGGCAAGTTCTTCAGCCATTTTCTGTGTGGTCTTCCAATCTTTTCCGGTGGCGTCGAAGAAATGGATGGATCCGGCTGTATCCTTATTGTGAATATCAAATTTTTTCAGATCCGATTCTTTCATACGATAGGTCTGTTCTTCCGTAATGGCAAATTTCTCCAGATTCAACACACGGAATTCGTGAAAAAGGGATCTGCCGTGCCGTCCGTGCTGATCCACCACATGAAGTGCCAGATAATAGGTCCCGGTAGGCAGTGGATCGATCTCAAAGGTATGATCGCCGCCTTTGATCCCCTTCATCACTTTCACATGTTCATCGGGATTTTCATCTTTCCCGTAAGTGAGCGTAACATCGAAACGGTGACTGAAATCCAGCAGACGGTATTCCGACTGCCACCAGTCCGTCACATAAAAACTGATCCTGATTTTTTCTTTGTGGGATACGATCGGCTGAATGTAGTAGGTGGAAAGATAAGGCACTTCGCTCATCTTGATCTCACGCTTGATCACGATCCCTTCATCTTCTCCACCGGATTTTCCGCGTTTGGACGATCCGCTCTTTTCTGCCGCCGCACACGGCATCAACAGATATGCTGCTGTCAGGACCAGCAGGGGGATTTTACACAGACTGCTTACAATTTTCATCACATCACCTCATTATTTAATTTTTCTGATCTTCTGATTCAATGTTTCCGCGATCTGTCCGGGGAGCAGACCCGCATTTTTCCGCAACTCCGCGCCTGACCCGTGGGGAACGATCTTTTCCGGATCCCATCCGAAGGAAAAGAATCCGCAATGATGCACATCCGCAAGGATCCGTGCGGCAATATCTGCAAGCCCGCCGTGCAAACTGTGATCTTCCAGCGTGACGACCGGCATTTTTTGTGCGCAGGCAAGAAATGCCTCACGGTCAAAAGGCTTCAGGAAACGCACACTGTAAACGGCACAGGAAAGACCGTATTGCTGTTCCAGGATCAAAGCCGTTTCCAATGCAGCTCCGGCTTCCTTCCCGCTTGCCCAGATCGCCAGATCGGTGCCTTCGCGCAGACAGCAGGAATGTCCCCAGCGGACAGGCGGAGCCTTGATCTCTGCCGCAGGTCCGGAATTTCCTCTGGGATAGCGGATCGCCACCGGGTGATCCTGTTCCAATGCAAGGTGCATCATTTCTGCGAGGACAGATTCATTTTCCGGAGTCAGGATCGCCAGATTGGGCATGGCTCCGAGAAAACCGAGATCCTGGATCCCGTGATGCGTCGGACCATCCTCCACGATCCCCGCACGGTCGATACACAGCAGGACCGGCAGATTTTGCAGGCAGATATCATGAAACACACAATCCAACGCCCGCTGCAGGAATGTGGCATACATGGCAACTACGGGGCGTTTTCCTCCGGCAGCAAGACCGGCAGCAAAAATCAACGCGTGTTCTTCGGCGATCCCCACATCAAAAAAACGGTCGGGAAACGCATGAACAAAATCTTTTGTGATCCCGCAGCCGGACGCCATTGCCGCAGTAATGGCAACGACCCGTGGGTCTTTTTGAGCCAACGCAAACAATGTTTCCCCGAAAGTATTGGAAAAAGTCATTTTCCCGGAAACAGTCCGGACATTCCCGTTTGCCGGATCGAAAGCGGAAACTCCGTGATATTGTTCCGGCGCGCGCATGGCATAATCGCAGCCGTGTCCTTTTTCCGTGATCACATGCACCAGCACGGGGCGGGTGAAATCCCGGACCCGGTCAAAAGTTCTGATCAGTGTTTTCAGGTCATGCCCGTCAATAGGTCCCACATACCGGATCCCCATTTCCTCAAAAAATGTTGCAGGCACCACCAGATTTTTTACTGCACTTTCCCACCGTTGGATCCCGCGGATCATCTTTTTTCCTCCGGGCAGTTTCGCGAGAAAGCGTTTACAGGCGGATTTCAGCTGATTGTAGCCGCGTCCTGTGATCAGGCGGTTCAGATAACGGGGAATGGCTCCCGTGCTGTGGGAAATGGACATTTTATTATCGTTCAGCACCACGATCATTCTGCCGGTGGCAGATTCCAGATTGTTCAATGCCTCCAGAGAGATCCCGTTCACCAGCGCACCATCCCCTAAAACAGCCACCACATGAGCGTCTTTTCCGTCCATCCGGTTGGAAACAACCATACCCATTGCGGCAGAAACCGCATTGCCTGCATGTCCGGAAATAAATGCATCGCACGGAGATTCCTGCGGATTGCAGAACCCGCTCACCCCGCCGGTTTTACGCAATGTATGAAATGTTTCCGCCCTGCCGGTGAGCAGTTTGTGGACATAGGATTGATGCCCCACATCCCACAAAATACGGTCTTCCGGCACCTGAAAGATCCGGTGCAGTGCCACGGTCAGCTCCACCACTCCCAGATTGGAGGCAAGGTGTCCGCCATTTTCCGAAACTGTTGCAAGGATCACGGACCGCAGCTCGGCAGAGAGTGCGGTCAACTCCTGAAGTTCCAGTTCTTTCAAATCTTTCGGCGACCGGATCCGGTCCAGCAGCGGCGTATTCATTTTTATCCCGGTTTCTGTTGCAACAAATTTTTTAATTTGAGTAAATATACAACAGAAAGCAGGAAAATCAAGGCAGAATACCGCAAAAAACAACGGTTTGCCGATTTGTCATAAAAAAAACGGGACCGCCTGTGCAAAACAGAGCGATCCCGCTGCAAATCCTGTAAAAATCTTATTCGTCGATCCGGCGGAGATTGAATTCCATCACTCTGCCGCGACGGACTTTCCGGACCGTGAACTCTGCATTTTCAATGCGGTAGGTCACGCCGGGTCTGACTTTATCTTTACTTTTGATTTTCCTGCAGAACCATTCGGAAACGTTCATATTGCTTTCCGGCAGCATCAGATGAGTTTCAGAAGCCACCATGGAAAGTTGAAGACCGCCGCCGATAACCCAAACACCATCGTTGGGTGAGAAGAAGGTTCGGGAAAGGGAGTCGAATTCATCATCCAGATCCCCCACAAGTTCTTCCACAATGTCTTCCATCGTCACCAATCCCAGTGTATGACCTTTGGAGGAGCGCACAATGGCAAGGTGTTCATTTTTCACCGCAAAGCGTTCCAGCAGATCGGCACCGGTATCTTCAGGAGAAACAAATGCAATGGGGCGGATGATATCCGTCAGCTTCATCGTTTCCGGTCTGGCTCGGAATGCCGCCACCAGTTCCTTGAAGTTCACATAACCCACCACATCGTTGCGGTCGCCGTTTTCACACACCGGATAACGGGTATGAAAATCCATGTGCGCCACATTGATGGCATCGATCACACTCTGCGTGGTGGAAAGAAAAGAAATCTGATTTTTCGGGATCATCAGCTGGTCAAGCGTCTGTTCCGAAAGACGCGGTGCCGCTTTGATGATGTGTTCCTGACGGGAACTGATCTCACGGGTACTGCGCGCCATACTCGCCAACGCGGAAATTTCCGCAGTCGCAGAAAGTTTGGACTCATCATCTTCCGGCTCAAACGGACGGTTCAGATAGTGCGCCAGACGGATGAACGGCAGAAAAACAAATCCCAGCACATTCAGCATCGGAGCCGCAACACTCATGATCTCAACATTGAAACGGACACCCAGTGTTTTAGGCAGAAGTTCCGTGTACTGGACCATGATCAGGGTAAAAAGCAGTGTAAAAACACCCAGCCATGCACTGCCGAAAATAAAGGCAATTTCCGCACCGGCGACTGCAGCACCGATGGTATGCGCCGCAGTATTGCTGATCAGGATCACCGCCAACGGTGTTTCAACATTATTTCTCAATTCTGTACAGAGATCGGCGCGTTTCGCTTTCTTTTTACGGATCTCCGCAAGCTGGGAGGGACCAAGACTCAAAAGCGCAGATTCCAGAAGGGAGCAGCAGAACGATACAGAAACAGCAAGCATGATGCTGCCGCAAAATATAATCCAGTTCAGCAGGGTTGCTTCGGGATTGATCGTAGGTATCATTTTGCACCTCCGGCTGTTTCAGACAGGGTGCAACGCCGTGCGCAGATGCACGACAACGGGTCGGCAGATTCCGACTGACTTTCCTGCATGTTTGCAGGACCGGCAACGGCAGATTCAGTTCTCACAAATTGTTCCTTTTGTTGTTTCCTGTTTCAGGGCGATAGTATATTAATATACAACTCTTTCCGGATAATGCAAATTTTTTTGCAGATTTTTTTCTCCATACGGGCATTCGCGGGCGCGGCGGCAGGTCCGGCAGCAAGCCGGACCCATGTCCCGGCGGAACAGGCTTTCCAGCCTTTCCTGCCGGGACATCAGCCGGAAAATGCGGAAAATTTTTCCGCATTTTCCGGCGCCGCCGCGCCCGCCGCAGTGTGCATTGACCGCCTTCCTTTACGATTTTTTCGCTTCGTTCCAGAGGGCATCCAATTCATCCGGACCGGTTTCGGACCATTCTCTGCCCTGCGCTGCCAGTTTCTGTTCCACGCAGCGGAAGCGGCGTGCAAATTTTGCGTTTGCGGCAGCCAGGATATCCTCGGGATGTTTTTTCCGGAACCGGATAAAATTGATCACGGAAAAAAGCAGGTCTCCGGCTTCTTCATCAATATGACTTTCATCACCGATCCGGAGGGCGTCCTCCAATTCATCGATCTCCTCCCGGATCTTTTGGAGAATATCTTTCTGATCTTTCCAGTCGAATCCGGCTTTTGCGGCTTTCTTCTGCATTTTTTCCGCCTGAAGGAGTGCCACATGATTGGGTATCCCGTCCAGCAGTGATTTGCGTTTACCGCCTTTTTCCTCTTTTTTGATCGTTTCCCAGAGTTTGAGAACTTCGGAAGAATCTTTGACGCTTTCCGTGCCGAAAACATGGGGATGACGGCGGATCATTTTTTCCTTGATATCTCTTGTGACATCTTCCAGTGTAAATGCGTTCCGTTCTTCGGCGATACATGCGTGCAGTACGATCTGCATCAGAAGATCCCCCAATTCCTCCCGCATTTCCGCATCATCTTCTGCGGTGACAGCATCCATGAATTCGGCTGCCTCCCCCAGCAGGTTATCCAGCAGCGTCAAATGAGTCTGTTCCCGGTCCCAGGGACAGCCGTCCGGCGCGCGGAGGCGTTTCATGACTTGTTCCAGTTGATCGATCTCTTTCATATTGATTCCTCAACGATGTTCATTTATCCATGTTTGATGTGGCTTGTCTTCCGGGAAAATACCACAAAAACGGGATTCTGCAACGCAAAAAACGGAAAAAACGGAAAAAATTGCGTTTTTTTTCGTTTTTGCACTTGCATTTTCTTTCCGGTGGTGTATAGTAATGGCATAACGAGATGCGGGGGCGTAGCTCAATTGGTTAGAGTGCCACCCTGTCACGGTGGATGTTGCGGGTTCGAGTCCCGTCGCTCCCGCCATTTTCTTTCAGAAATGGCACCGCATCCGTGAATATTCAACGCGGGAGGATCAATCAATATGGAACGCATCCTTACCCAGTTTACCGGTTTCCTTTCCATTGAACGCGGCTGCAGCAAAAATACCGTCGATTCCTACCGTTCCGATCTTACCGATTTTATTTCTTATCTGAAAACACATGCGATCCTTTCTTTTCCGGATATCACCCGGGATGATATCGTGGATTATCTCGGTGATTGTAAAGACCGGGATATGGAAACAACCAGTGTGGCACGCAGATTGGTCGCGATCAAGGCATTTTTCCGCTATCTTTATCAGGAACGGCTTGTTCCTTCCGACATCACCGATGTGATGACATCTCCAAAACTCTGGCGGATCCTGCCGGATTTTCTGACTCCGCAGGAAGTGGAATCGCTGCTGCATGTTTTTTCCAACCGCGGACACGATCCGTTGAATCTGCGGAACCGTGCGATCCTGGAACTGCTTTATTCCAGCGGACTGCGTGTTTCGGAATGTGCCACCATGAAATGCGGCACCGTGAATTTTGAAGAAGGCTTGATCCGTGTATTCGGAAAAGGTTCCAAGGAACGGTTGGTCCCCGTGGGGAATCTGGCTTTGAATTCGCTGCGGATCTATCTGGAAAAAGGACGGCCTCAACTGGTGAAAGATTGCGATCCGGGCTTTATGTTCCTTTCGGTCCGCGGCAGAGGACTTGACCGCGAGCGCGTCTGGCAAGTGGTGAAAGAAGCAGCACTTCAGGCGGGGATCCGGAAAAATATCCATCCGCATACGCTGCGCCATTCCTTTGCCAGCCATCTGCTGGAAAACGGCGCGGATCTCCGTGTTATTCAGGAAATGCTGGGTCATGCAGATATCAGCACCACACAAATTTATACCCATGTGAATCAGAAACAACTTTTATCCATCCACCGCCGGTTTCATCCCCGTGCGTGAGCTGACAGACAGGAAGATATTTTTATGGACGAACAACAGAAATCTTTACCGAAACTGATCCTCCGGCGCGTGCTGCGGACTCTGGCTCTTGCGGCGATCCTTGCGCTGGTTTTTCATTTGATCTTTGCTGAAAAAAATATTTACTGGCAGGAGCCGGATGTGGGATTTTATTCCATGTCCACCCGGGTGGAATTCCGCTTTTACACGCCGGACAAAAAATCTGTGGCTCCGGCGGCACATCTGGTACAGCAATCGTTCCGCGACATCAATAAAATGTGCAACCGTTTTGATCCGGAAAGTGAACTTTCCCGTCTGAATGCGACGGCATACCGGGAACCGTTTGTCTGTTCTGCGGAACTGTGGGCGATCCTGATGAAAGCGAAAAAGATGTATGAACTTTCCGATGGCGGCTTTGATGTGACCGTGACACCCTTCATTGAATTATGGCGTGCCAAAGGACGCAAATCTGTACCGGCACCAGAGGAACTTGCGGCGGCAAAAAAACGCGTCGGTCTGGATAAGATCCTGTTCGACGAAAAAGCAAAAACAGTCCGTTTCACCGTGGAGGGAATGTCTGTCGACCTCGGAGGGATCGCCAAAGGTGCGGCATTGGATCTGTGCGCGGAACGGGCAGAAAAGACCCGTCTGGTCGGTACGGAAAATGCAAAAGATGTACCGTTTATGAAAGTTGCGGAAGCCTGGTATCTGAAAAAACTGGTAACACTGAACCGCGGTTATATCAATGCGGGCGGCAATGTGATTGTTCTTTCCGAACCGCCGCCGGAAAAAGAATTTTACAGTATCGGCGTCCGGAATCCTGCCGGAGGTCCGCCCTGTGCTTATGTGGATATTCTGGATGCGTGTGTTTCCACCAGCGGAAATTATGAACGGTTTGTGGAATTTGACGGCAAACGGTACGGGCATATTCTGGATCCGCGAACCGGGATGCCGGTGGAAAATATGATCTCGGTATCCGTTGTGGCGGAAAACGGTATTGATGCCGATGCCCTTTCCACTGCCATTTATGTGCGCGGGATCGACTTTGCTGAAAAAATGAAATCGCAGTATCCCGGCTTGCGGGTGCTGATCTTTTATACGGATAAAAATGAGCCGGAAAAAGTCAGATATCACACCATCGGGGATTGGCGGGACATTGTGCCGCCGATCCTGAAATCGAAATAAAAATGAACAGAAACAACGGTGTGGATACGGTCAGTTTTCCACACCGTCTTCTTCGCTGACTTCCTCATCTTCCGGTCCCATATCGGGAAAGAACCGGTCAAAGAATTCCCGTACCAGCGGCGCGCAGGTCGTTCCGCCGAAATCTCCCCGTTCGATCATAACGGCAATGCTGTATGTTTTTCCCGTGACCGGATGGCTGGCAAACCCGGCGAACCACACATTTTTTGTGGGAGCATCTTCTGTTTCCACATCAGCAGTCCCCGTTTTTCCGTAGATGACCGTTTTTTTCAGACGGGCGCGCTGACCGCTGCCGCCATCCTCATTCACGACCTTGAAAAGTCCGGAACGGACGATCTCCAGTGTTTCCGGAGAAGCGGCGAGTCTGCCCACCACCTGTGTATCGGTATGTTTGAATGCTTTTTCCCGGGATTCACCCGGCGGCGTGATACAATCGACCAGAAAAGGTTTCAGCATATAACCGCCATTGGCAAGAGCCGCATAATACACCGCCACCTGCAAAGGTGTCACCCCCACTTTTCCCTGACCGAATCCCACATACGCCGTTTCATTTTTATTCCAGCCGAATTCATTGGGATGAGCCATCAATTCCGCGCAGGCGGGCAGGATCGGCAGAAGCATGGAAGACACATTGCGTTTTGGCAGGAATCCGGCATTTTCCGGGATATCGATCCCGGTTTTTCTGCCGATCCCGGCGGTGGCATAAACTTCGGAAAGGGCATCGATCCCGATCCGTGCGGCATTTTCCACGAAATAAACATTGCAGGAATGTTTCAGTGCATTTGCCGCATCCATGTCATGGTGATAGCCGGTACATTTGATCCCGCTTCCGTATCCCACGGAGGCTTTTTTCGCACAATAGACCGTGTCTTCCGGGCTGATCCCGTTTTCCAGTGTTGCGATCGCACACAGCGGTTTGATCACAGATCCGGGCAGATAGATCCCCCGGGTACAACGGTTCAGAAACGGTTTATCGGGATTTTCGTTCAGGGCATTGTATTTGTCTCTGGACTTGAAATCCCCGTAGGAGAAGGACGGCGAAGATGCCATGGCAACGACCGCACCGGTCTGTGCATCCAGCACCACCATTGCACCGGGACGCCCCCTGACCAGTTCCCTGCGCAGCAGATCCTCCACGATCTGTTGTGCGGAGAGATCCAGAGTCAACCACACATCATTGCCGTTGAGGGCGGGAAATGAACCTTCGCCCTCCACGCGGCTTGTTACATAACCGGCACTGTTCACGATCACGATTTCACTTCCCGCATCGCCGCCGAGGTCTTCATCCTGCAACGCTTCGATCCCCTCCACGCCGATAATGTCCGGAACATAATAATTGAACTCTCTCCGGTCATCTGCCGCCGACGGATCGGATTTGCGGGTATGCCCCAAAATATGTACCGCCAATGTATCAAAGGGATACATCCGGACAGGCATCTCGCTGATCTCCAATCCCTGAATGTGAGGCATCATCTCCCACAACAGCGTCAGTTCCCGTTCGTTCAGGTCACGGAACAATTCAATGGGCAATCCCGGCGTCTGGTGCAGATGCCTTTCGATCTTTTCCCGGTCAAGCGTGTTTTCCCGTCCGATACAGGCAGCCACGGAATCTGCCGCCGCGATCACCATTTGCACTTTTTTCCGGAATCCGGAGCGTCCCATTTCCGCAGGATAAAGAAACACGTTCCACGAAGTCCGGTTCAAAGCGAGGGCTTCGCCGCCGGAAGCACGGATACAGCCGCGGACAGGCGGGATCCGGATCTTCCGGATGGTCTGCTGCTGCGCTCTGTTTTTATATTCATCGGTGCGGATCACCTGAATATCCCAGAGTTTGACAGCCAGGATCGTAAAAAGCAGAAAGATAAAAAACAGCAGCAGGGAAATGCGCAGCCGCACATTCTGTTCTTTCTGAAAATTTTTGATCTCTTCCTGATCTGACATGATATCTTTATTCCATTTCAACATCGGTTCCACGGTGAAGGATCTCTGCAAAACGCGTCAATGCCAGCGGCGCACAAACCTGATCGGAAAGTGTTGTTACAGCAGGCAGCAGCAGAACGGAAAAAAGCACGCTGATAAACAAATGGGGAGCCAGTGCCACCAGAGCCGGGATCGAACTGTGATTCAGAATATGCAGCGGCGCAATGAATATCGCCAGAAGTCCGCCCACCGCAGGCAGCAGCAGCGCGGAATAATTGGTGATATTTTTACGGAACAGCAATGCAAACGGAACAGCCGTCATCAGCAGAACGGGCGAAAGCAGAGAGATCTGCCCGTAGATCCCGTCCAGTAAAATTCCGAACACCGCCGCTGCGATCAATCCGTTTTTCAGCCCGTATGTGCAGGAAAAATAAAATACCGCAAATGCCGTCAGCGGCAGAAACAATCCGGCTGACCGGAAAAGAGCTTCCAGTATCATCCAAAGCGAACCCCAGATCGCGGCAAAGAGAAAACGGATCATTTTACCTCTCCTGCCGCCGCCGTCATCACCGTCACCATCCGCAGCCGGGAATAATCGGCGGCAGGTTTCACAAGGGCGGACACACTCAAGCCTTTTTCATCGAAAATGATCGCGGCATTGCCTTCGGGCGTTGCCGCCAGAGTCCCCAACAGAATATCTGCGGGAAGCAGGAGGGACATTTTACTGGTGGTGACTCCTTTTCCCACCGTATATTTTCCATCCCGCGGCAGATTCCGCAGCAGGATGAATTCGTGATCCGCGCTTTTCTGTGTGCCTGCGGTGACTCCGTGGATCCCGTAGGGACCGCTGTCCGGCAGATAGGCACTCAACTGACAATCCGGATTCGCCAGCGTGATCACCACGGCAGAGTGCTTCGTCACAGCCCGGATCCTGCCGACAGCCACGGAAACAAGCTGATTTTTTTCGTTCAACACATTGGTCACCACAAGATCCCCCACATTGACACCGGAATTTTCCCCTTTGTCAATGGTGAATTCCGTCTGCCATTTTGCCGGCTCCCGCAGCAGGATCTGTGCCGGAACCGGTTTGAATCCGTTGCGTTTTGCCAGCCGGAGCTGATTGCGCATGGCATCATTTTCCGCTTTCAATTCTGCGAGAGCCGCATTTTCAGCAGAGAGCTGATCGTTCTGCTGCTGAAGCAGTCTGATGGCAGCAGCGAGGGTGTTTTTATCTTCCAGCAGCAGTGTTTGATCGATGGCAACTTTTGCAGTCTGATCGGTCAATTTGAATACGGGATAATAAAAATCCATGGAAAAACGGTTCAATGTGGGCTGAAGCACAAAAAATGAGATCGCCAGCACGATCAGCAGCAGAAAGAAAAGCATGGAGATCAATAACCAGGCTTTTGATGTGATATCCCGTTTCATCCGAGTCTCCTTTTTTATTTGTAGTCATCCCAGCGATTCAGTTTTTCCTGGATCGCCGGAGTGATTTCCAATGATTCTTCATGATAGGTCGATGCCGTACCGAAAGTCGCTTTCATCCGCAGAGCATGAGGCATGAATTTCTGTTCCGCCTGACGCAGGATCTGTTCCCGTTCGATGGTCTTTGCCAGATTTTTATACAGATCGCGTTCCGCATTTTTCAACGCCTGCGCCGCTTTTCCGGTCTGATCGATACGGCATCCGGAAAGCGCGATCCGGATCCGGGAAAGATCCACCTGAAAACCGGAGGGTGCGCGGAATGCGAGGATGTTCAATTCGGAAAGCAATCTGTCCAGCAGTTGATTCCAGTCTTCAAAAGATTTCCGGTGTGCGGGCAGATCGCTCAATGAATACTGCTGGGGGAATCCGTCTTTATCCATGAATTTCACAGTGGTGACATCCCGGTATTTCGTTTCAAAATATTCCGGACTGTACGGCGAAAAATAGGAAATGAGCGTCTTTTCCAGATATTCCCGGAACCAGGTATCCACATCCCGGGGGATATTCAGATCGGCAGACGCATTGAGAAAAGCCGTATAGGGATCTGCATCGGGTGCGACCAGTGCCGCGCGGAGGATCGTTTCGGCAGTACGGGAACGATAGAATTTTTTTGTTTTGCACAGATCAAGAAAAAGTTCCGCGTATTCCGCTTCCAGCATGGACAGAGCGGATTTCCGGAAAAACGCCGTTGTGGAAAGAGTCTGTTTCACCGTGGGCGTGATACCGTTGGAACAAAGCGCGTATGCCATAGGGAAAGTCCGGGCAAAGGGACGGTTCACAAACCGCAGATCGGTCCCCGCTTTCCGTGCCAGCCCGCGGACGATCCAATGGGAACGCAGACTGTTTTCAAAGCCCGGATCCAGTCCACGCAGCGGATCCCCCAGTTGAGCCAGGATCAGCAGCGACATGAGCCATTCGTGGGAATGGGTATCGTTTTTCCACAAATCGTATTTCAGGGGGATCGTGACTTTCAATTCCTTCTGCCGGGTGCTGACCCGTGCCGCGAATTTCTGTACCGCATCGGCATCAGCCAATTCGATCTGGACTTTCCATGAATTTTTGGAGGACGGCACGGCATTGGCGGCAATGGTGCGGAACCGTTCCGCCAGATGCATGGAGCGGTAATGATCGGAAGTGGCGGCATCTTCAAAATCCAGCATCAATACCTGCAGATTGCCGTCATCATCCTGTGCGGACACAACGGACGCGCCGCAAAGCATCAGGAGCCATGCGGCGGAAAAAACCACAGACCGTATGAAACGGATTTTGAACATAGATATTTCCCCGTTGAAATTAATTTATATTAGCATATCAATTTATCACGCCTGAAAGATTTTTTCAACCGCAGTATTGCAATTTTTCTTTCTTTCCCTTGACAAATCTGTAAAAAAGGGCATATTATCCGCAACAGAACCGGATTTTTCAACAGGAGAAGTGATCATGCCCGATTTCAAAGTCGTTTCAGAATATGCACCCGCCGGCGATCAGCCGCAGGCGATCCGTGCGCTTACGGAAGGCTTGAAAAAAGGTGTGCCGTTTCAAACACTGCTGGGGGTGACCGGCTCCGGAAAGACTTTCACCCTCGCAAATGTGCTGCAGGAACTGGGACGCCGTCCCACTCTTGTGTTGTCCCACAACAAAACCCTGGCGGCACAGCTTTACAGCGAATTCAAAGGATTTCTGCCGGAAAATGCGGTGGAATATTTTGTGAGTTACTACGATTATTATCTGCCGGAATCCTATATCCCTCAAACCGATACCTATATCGCCAAAGATGCCAGCATCAACGAAAATATTGAACGGCTCCGTATGAGCAGTACCGCTTCTCTGCTGGAACGGCAGGATACCCTTGTCGTCGCCAGCGTGTCCTGTATCTACGGTTTGACTTCTCCGATCGACTACGACAATATGAGCATCCGTCTGAAAGTGGGACAGGATCTTTCCCGCAACGATCTCCTGCGGCGGCTTGTGGCAGTGCAGTACGACCGCAATGATACTTCCCCGGAACGCGGGCAGTTCCGTGCGCGGGGAGATTCCGTGGAGATCTATCTTTCCCAGAAAGAGGAGATCCTGCGGGTGGACTACTGGGGTGATACCATTGATGCCCTCATCCGGCTGGATCCCGTGAGCCGCCGTCCGAAGGGGAAACCGGACAGTGCCCTTGTTTTTCCGGCACGGCATTTTGTGATGCCGCAGGAACAGGTGGAGGCGGCAACGCACAATATTCTGGATGAGATGAAACTCTGTGTGAAAAATTTTGAAGAACAGGGAAAACTGGTGGAGGCACAGCGTCTTTTTCAACGCGTCACCTACGATGTGGAAATGATGCGGGAATGCGGCTATTGTTCCGGGATCGAAAATTATTCCCGGCATCTGGCGTTCCGTGCCGAGGGATCACGCCCGTATTGTCTGCTGGATTTCTTCCCCAAAGATTATCTGCTTTTTATTGATGAATCCCATGTGACACTTCCCCAGCTTCAGGCAATGTACAAAGCGGACCGGAACCGCAAACAAATGTTAGTGGATTACGGGTTCCGTCTGCCTTCCGCGCTTGACAACCGTCCGTTGAAATACGAGGAATTTCTTTCCATGATGGGCAAGACGGTTTTTGTTTCCGCCACGCCCGGAGATTGGGAGCTGCAGCAATCCGGCCCCTGCGTGGTGGAACAGGTGGTACGCCCCACAGGGCTGCTGGATCCGCCGGTGGAAGTCCGTCCGCTTGCCGATCAGATCGACGATGTGATCGCGGAGATCCGCAAATGCACCGATGCCGGAGCGCGTTCCATGGTGGCGACACTTACCAAAAAGAGCGCGGAGCGTATTGCCGATTATCTTTCCAATCTGGGGATCCGTATCAAATATCTGCACTCCGAACTGGATGCCATTGAGCGTGTCCGGATCCTCAATGAATTGCGGAACGGTGATTTTGATTGTATCGTTGGGATCAATCTGCTCCGGGAAGGGATCGATATGCCGGAATTGCGGCTTGTGGCGATCCTTGATGCGGATAAGGAAGGATTCCTGCGGTCGTCCCGGTCGCTGGTGCAGGTGGCAGGGCGTGCCGCACGAAATGTGGATGGCTATGTGATCCTGTACGCCGATCATGTCACCGACAGCATGAAAGCCCTGATGGATATTACGGAAAAACGCCGGAAACGGCAGGCACAATACAACGAAGAACACGGGATCCAACCCCGTTCGGTCGCGGGGAAACGGGATCGTGAGACCATTACCGATGTGCTGGGGATCTCGCCGAAAACGGGAGCATATCTTGCGGGGGATCAGGATCGTCTGGACGGTTTGCGCCGGGAGGCTCTGCTGTTGCGGGAGGAAGGGAAAAAGCCTGTCTATCAGGCACAGGATGGTTCAAATTACAAAGAAACGAAAAAATCCGGCGGCAGGAAGAAACAGATCACCCGTTCCGATGCGGAACGGATCCTGGAAAAATGCGGAGCCGCGAGCGTGGAAGAAGTCATAGAGGAATTGGAAAGACAAATGCTTCTGGCGGCAGAAAATCTGGAATTTGAGCGTGCAGCCGAGTTGCGCGATCAGATCCGGGCATTGCAGAAAGAGGATTGATTTTTTTATTGCAGCAGTTGATCCAGCTGATCGGACGAATGAAAGAGGATCGCGTTCCAGCCGCGTGCTTTTCCGGCGGCGATATTGTCTTTATTGTCATCAAAATAGAAGCCGGGTATCCCGTACTGTTTTTCAAATTCCTCATAGATCACCGGATCCGGTTTCATGGAGGAGACATCGAAACTGAAGATCGCGCCGCTGACCAGTCCGGCGAGTTCAGTCCGGCTCAAAAATGTTTGCATGTGCATTGCGCTTGTGTTGGAAAAAAATACGAACCGGTATCCTTTTGCCACGGCGCGGCGCATGGCTTCTTTCATTCCGGGGATGGGATCGCCGATAATGGAATCCCAGGCAGTACGCAATTCTTCCGCAGAGTATTTTCCTTTGGTGAACGCCATCATATCGTCCAGCCATTCCTGACTGTATATTTCGCCCCGTTCCAACATTTTTTCCCGGTCGAAGATCTTATGGGAATAGAACAGAGCGGAGATCAATCCCATTTTTTTTGTCAGGCGTTCCGGATGGATGAACACACATACATTTCCAATATCCAGTGCAATCAGTTTCGGATCTTTCATCGAAGTATCTTTCTTATTTATTTCCGGCGATGTTCATAACCAGATTTTCCAATGCAAGCCGCGCATCGGAACTGCTGATCATCTGTCTGCTTGCGGTAAGGATCGCCTGAAATGCTTTCACAAAATCCATAGGAGAGAACCGGACGGCATTTTCCCATGTCTTATACGCCCGGTACGGGTGCATGGTGCAGAGGGGACTTTCCGGATGATCCGCTTTGGCGGCTTCCACGATCCTGCGGAAGGTATCGGGATTGGTATGTTCCGGAATATTGAATTTCTGCCCTTCACAGCGGATGGAAAGAAGCCGCTGGAATTCATTGTGTGCCGCCGCGGAGATCGCCATTTCCGGTTTGGAGGAAGAACCTTTTTCCTGTTCCAGCGTTTCGATCAGACCGGGAATCAGTTCCAATGCTTTCCGGGCGTTGCGTTCCGCCAGCGCGGAGGCAAACACCCACGAAAGAGTTTCGCTGTTGCGGCTGCATACTTCAAAACAATCCTCCAGTGTGATGACCCGTGCATCTCCGGCATAGGCAATGAGTTTATCCAGTTCGTTGCGGATCCTTCCTGCATCGCTTCCGAGGGTCTCCGCAAGATAAGATGCGGCATTGTCGTTGATCCGTTTTCCGGAGGAATCCAGCACGATCGTTTTGATCCGGTGGATCAGATTGGTAAGATAATCCCGGCTCTTCACATCGGCTTTTTCAAACCATTCCAGTTTTCCGCCGCTGGAGGCACAGACTTTTTCGCAGAGTTTGTAAAAGGCTTTCCGCCGGTCCATGGGTCCGTCAATGATCAGCGTCAGATCGGCAGGGATCCCCTCTTTCAGAAAATCGGAAAGTTTATCCAGACGGGAGGGTTTCTTTTTGGTGGATGCCTCTGCCGCAGCTTCGTCAAATTTATTGAAATGCTTGAGCCAGACCACTTTTTCGGGTGCAAGAAAGGAAGGTGTTTCCAGCGCGTCCAGTACCCTGTCCAGCACCGGACCCGCTTTTTCGCTGTCCTCATCGCCGCGAATGATCTCCAGTCCGGCATTTTCCTCGGGGATCTCTCCGCAAAGCTGACGGACCAGTTCATTGGACCGTTCCTTGATGGAGAAATCCTCGTTTCCGGAAATAAGATAAAGTGCGCCGCCCATGCGTCCCCCGCAGAAAAGATTTACTTAATCCAGTCCGGGACGGAACGTTTCATCACCCTTGAAGGAGAGGATCGTTTCCGCAATGATCTTTGCCGCATTTTCCGCGTCGCGCAAATCGCAGATCTCCACCGGAGTGTGCATATAGCGGTTGGGGATACTGAACAATGCCGTTGCCACGCCGCCGCGGGTCAGCTGCAGAGCGGCAGTATCGGTGCCGCCGGTGGAACGGTGACCGGTTTCCAGCTGATAGGGCAGTTTTTTCTTATCTGCCAATTTGGTGATCCGTGCCAGCAGAGGCGGGTTATTATCTGCATTGCGCGTCAGACCGGGTCCTTTCCCCATGGTGAGAACGCCGTATTCATCGGCACTGATGCCCGGCACTTCTGTGGCAAAACCCACATCCACGGCGATCCCCACATTGGGATTGACACCGAATGCGCCGGCTGTCGCGCCACGGAGACCGAGTTCTTCCTGCACCGTACCCACGCAAGCTACGCCCACATCTTTGGAGAGTTTGCCGGACTGTGCCACGATACGGAAGGCTTCCGCGATCACGAATGCACCGATCTTATCATCCAAACCTTTGGACATGACGCGATTTTTGGAAAGCATACGGAAATTGGCGCGGAAAGCCACGGGATCCCCTACGGAGACCATTTTTTCCGCTTCTTTTTTGCTGGTGGCACCGATATCGATCCACATCCGTTTGAGTTCAGGAACTTTTGTGCGTTCTTCCGGCGTCTGCAAATGAATAGGTTTTCTGCCGATCACGCCGGGGATCCTGCCTTTTGCGGTGATGATCTCCACTTCGATCCCGGGAACGGTCAGGGGGTCGATCCCGCCCACGCTCCGGAAAGAGATCAACCCTTCATCCATAACATTGACCACCTGAAAACCGATTTCATCGTAATGCCCTGCGAGCATGACCTGAAATTTTGCTTTCGGGTTCAGGCGCACAATGGAGTTGCCAAGATTGTCCACTTCGATATCCTTCGTGTATTTGGAAAGATATTTGCGGAAGATCGCAGCCTGTTCAAATTCAAATCCGGAGGGACCGGACGCTTTCAGAAAATCTTCGAGAAATTTGATGCTTGCAGCAGGGAACATGATCGTTTTTCCTTTCTGTTTTTATATTTTTACGGTAACATCCTGAAAACTATACCAGTGATTTGTCAAAAATCAAGTTTTTTTTATATTGCTCTGCGGAAAAAATATTTGCAATCTGTCTCCGGGCGGTTACATTACCGGAGAAATGCAGACATCTACCGAACTGACAGGAGGAAAAAATATGTCCTTTGTAAAAGAAATGTGGAGCGGCGGACAGGCTCTGGATATCCGCGATTTACCCATGCACCCGGATGCGGAGGCACAGATCATTCAACGCCCGGATGAAAAATATTCTTTTCTGCACGACTGCATGATCACGAAATATCACGGCAAGATCTATACTGCGTGGTACAACTGCCCGAAAGGCGAGATGCAGGAAGATTCCGTGATCCGCGGCAGGATCAGTGCCGATGACGGCAGAAGTTGGAGTGAAGTCAAAACTTTTGCACAGGATCACGATCAGAATTTCATGTATGTGCCGCCTTCCTTCGGGATCTGTCCGCAGAACGGTCATCTCTACCTTATCGCCACCCGCATGGTGGGTCCGGATCTGGTTCACGATTTTGAAATTTTTGAACTGGATGAAGCCACGGAAACATTCCATTCCGTGCGGCGGATCGACCACGCATTTCTGCCCAACACCCCCGTTTACCGCATGAACAACGGCAAACTCATCATGGGCGGCAGAATGTCCGAACTGGATAACGATTTTCCGGTTTATACCGCCGTGGCGATCTCCGATTCCGGAAAGATCGACGGTGATTGGCGGATCGTGCAGATCTGCCCGTACAACAAGGGATTCGACGGCTGGAATTATCTGCCGGAAACCTGTTTGAGTATCTATGAAGACGGTTCGATCATCGCCTTTGTGCGTCACGACCGCCGTTATCCGCAAATCTATGAAAGTTTCGATTTCGGCGAAAGCTGGACTCCGTCGCAGGTACACGATATTCCTGTGGGTGACAGCAAACTTTTTTCCGGCGTTCTTTCCGACGGCAGAAGTTATCTCATCACCAATCTTGCGAATCAGAAACGGGACACGCTGGCACTGTTTCTTTCCAAGCCCGGAAAGCGTACTTTTTCCGAAGCCTTCCTGCTGCGGAACGGAGTCGATGAAACGCTGAACGCCACTCCGGAATGGAGTTATCCCGCCGCTGTGGAAGACGGCGGATCCCTCTATGTGGTCTGCACCTCGGCAAAGACATCTGCCACATTCATCAAAGTCAGGCTGTAAGACTGATCACTTTTCCGTGCCGGAGTGCAAGGATCGTACAACGGATCTTTTCTTCCGGCAGAGAGAGCATCTTTGCAAGAGTTCTGCGGTAGAGTTCCAACTGTTTGGAATAGGTGCCGATATAGTATGAATCATCGCCGGCAACATCTGTTTTGAAGTCGATCACTTCCGCAGAAACTGCATTTCCGTCCGGATCGTCATGTACCGTAACGCGGTCGAAACAACCGGACACGACTGCTCCGTTTTCACCGGTGATGAGAAAATGTTTTTCCCGCCACAGCCGTGACCCGGGATCGGAAAGTTTTTCCCGGATGGCATCGGATCGCAAGGCTCCCTTCACAATGGTGCCGATCTCTCCCGCAGATTCCAATGGAGTGAGAACGCTTTCCGGATCAAATTCCTGAATGGTGGTGATCCCCGCAAAGATCTCGTGGACGCGTACCCCGATATCCGCACTTTTCTGCGGAGCAAAACGGTAGGACGCAGCACTGCTGACATCGTGCAGCGCAGAAGGCGTGATCTGTTCCGCTCTGCGGTGTGTGCGGACACAGAAACTCAATTCCGTTTTTTCTTTTATGTCGGGGGTATTTTCTTTTTCCGGCAAACTCTCGTACCAGTTCCTTTTGCCATTCAGATACAGGATATTTCCTTTGATTTCCGTCCAGGATCTTTCCACACTGACCGGATCGGTAAGATAGTGCCGCAGAAGTGTGTCATAGCGGATCGTTTCCCAGTTTACGGGATCATCTTTTTTCCTGACGCCGCCCTCTGTTTTCCGGGCTACGAACATATAAAGCGCATGACGGGCGCGTGTCATTGCCACATAAAGGAGGCAAAGTGCTTCATAACAGGCATCCTGATCCGCTTTGTTTTTGATTTTTTCCTGTTCCGGAAATGCGGGCAGCAGATCTGTTGCAGTCAGAAAAGAAATGTTTTCTGTACGGTCGTTGCTGTCTTTATGAACAACGATCTTTCCCGCAAGATTGGTAGATGTGATTCCGTCTCCGTCTCCATTTTCCGGCAGGAACACGATATCGAAATCCAATCCTTTGGATTTGTGGATGGTCATGATCTCCACAGCATTACGGTTTCTGCCGGAACCTGTTTTATATCTGGCTGTATTGATCTGCCCGATAAAAAGATCAATATCGCGGTCTTCATAATACATTGCGGCATCGGCAACGATATCCAGCCGGACGGCATCAAATTCGTTGAGTCCGCTGAATGTTTTCCGGAAATGACAGATAAAAGCATAAAGTGAGTTTGTGCTGATTTCGTTCCGGATGTTTTCTGCCAGCCCGGAAGATTCCCATTTTTCCGGATAGAACAGCTTGTTGAGCAAATCCAGACTGTGCAGATCTGTGGTCGGGAATCGCAGCATTTTCAGATATTCTGCGGAAAATGTATCAGAGGGATGGTATGCGAACCGCAGCATCTGAATCAATGCGGAGACAGCCATACTGTCTGCGGGAGTCATATCCCCATCCTTTTGGACCGGGATCATATTATCCTGATTTTCCGGTCTGTTATTGATCTGACGGAATGCCTCCAAATATGTTGCTGTATCCTTATTTTCACGCAGGAGGATCCCCACAGATAAAGTTTTTTTTCTTTTTTTACTGAAGGGATCGATCTGCCGGAGGATAGCGTAAATTTGTTCGGCTTTCGGCATTTCATCTTTGGGATCTTCCATTTCCAACTCCAGAAGCATGGCACAGCCCGGTTGTTTCGCCGCAGATTCAGAGGAGCAGTGTTCCTCAAAATCCAGCCGTTCCATCGACGGAATAAGTTTTTGCAGATTTTCTCTGATCTTTATCCCTGCTTTTGATGTTGCAGATGGTGCTGTTTCCGGTTCGGTATCGGGTGATCCGAATACCCTGTTGACGCATGCGATCACTTCTCCGGAAGAGCGGAAGGATTCAATGAGTGTTTCTTCCGGGATCGCATATTTTTCACGGATTTTGTCGAAAAGACGCGGATTCCCCTGCCGCCACTGATAGATGGATTGTTTGATATCGCCCACATAAAAAAACGAGCGATTCCGTTCTTCGTCAAATTCATTCATAAAAACTTCATTGACAAGATTTTCCAATAATGTCCACTGCCGGTCGGATGTATCCTGAAATTCATCCAGCATATAATGATCGATCCTGGAATCCAACCGTTCCTCCAGTACCGCAACTTGCCCGAAGCAGGCAGAGTGGTCTTCGCCGGTAATGAGATAAGGTATATCTGAAAAGGAAAGAATACCTGCCTTGCGTGCTGTTTCCGTATAGGATTTGTTGAATTTTTCCAGCAACGAGAAAACTGCTTTCGTCTTGTCATTGAGAAAATCGATTTCCAGAGACAACAGATGCAGGAGAAGCAGGCGGATATTTTCCAACAGGATCTTTTCTTTCTTCTGCTCCAATACGATCTCTGAACCTTTTTTCAGCAGAGTTGCCAGCGACGGCAGTTCTCCGGAAAGGAATGAAACAGAATTACCGGATTTTTCATAGAATTTCTTGAAAAGATCCTTTGCGCCTTTGGAAAGATTACGCGTCCCATTTGCATAAGTCAATGCGGAGTCGACCAATACAGAGCAGTTGTCCCGGAATGTTTTATCAGAAATATTCTCTTCCACTGTCAGAGATTTGATATCATCCCCCAACTGCTGAATTTTTTTTGCACTTAATGCATATCCGCTGTAAGGATTACTCAGATTTCCCCATTTTTCCGGAGCTGTATCGTTCAGGAAGGTTTCGCCATAGGTCAGTACAGCATTTTTCATCGCATCGATCAGACTTTTTTCGCTGGATCCGAATGTTGCCTGGTTCAGTTCATTGGTGATGATATCGCGCTGAACGGCATCGGTTTCCCGGATGAGTCTGAGTAATGCGCGGATCTGCATTTTTTTAATCACGCTTTCATCATAGATCATGATCTCGCCCAGGATCCCGCATTCCAGCGGAAAAGACCGCACAATATTGAGAAAGAGGCTGTCTATGGTGCTGATCATCAATTTCTTGTCGCAGGCAAGAAGTTTCCGCATCGCGCATATAATATTTTTCTGTGTTGCCGCAGGCGGGATCATGCCGTTTTTTATTGCGCGCTGCAATGCTGTTGGATCTTCAGCCATTTTCAGAGATTCGGTCACGATCTTTTCCAGAATTTCGCCCGCTGCTTTATTGGTGAATGTGACCGCCAAGATCCGCTCCGGTTCCACACCGCTGAGCAGCATACTGATATAACGCATGGCAAGTCTGTATGTTTTGCCTGTTCCGGCAGAAGCCTTGATCGCAATATTTCCAAAAAATGTTTTTGTATCCATAACTTGCTCCCCCCGTTAAATTGAAGTCAGACTATCCTGATGAAAAAGAATATCCGGCATTGCCAGTTCTTTATCCGGCAGCAGAATATTTTTGAAATCATCATAAGCGACAGATGTAAAATCATCGATGCAGAAATTCCGCTCCTGCATGATTTTGATCGCATTGATAAAACGGCAGGTTTGACTTTTGGCACTTTCCATAATATCATCAGAAAGATCGTTCCAGAGCGCATAGCCTGTTTCTGTGACTGCGGTCGGCAGGCAGAAATACCCGCAAATGATATTGATATGTTCCAAATCAAGTTCCGGATGTGCCTCCCGGAAAGTTTCATCCAGCGGCAGCAGAAGTTTATACAACGGCAGCTGAAGATCAATAAATGTCTGACAGCCCTGTCTGTTTGTATGCAAATGCTTTTTGGCGGGTGTCTCTTTCCTGCTGAAGGTCTTGAAATCGATCAGACGCAATGTTTTGCGGTCACGGCTGACTTCGATCCGGTCGATCGTGCCGCGGATGACCGCACCTTCAAAGGGGATCCCGTTCTGCTGTCTGCCTCCCAGTTTCCATTCTGTTTCAATACACTCAAATCCTTTTGAGTCATCGGCAATGGCGATCGCTGCGTGGTAAAGGCGTTTTTCCAGAATCTCCTGCTGGATCCCGATCAACATAGGAAGCGGATCTCCGTATGTTTTCTTCATATAGGCATAAAGTATCTTTTTCAGCGTTTCCTGTAATTGCCGGCAATCCGTATCAAAAGGATTTTTGATATTTTCAAATATCTTGTGGCAATCCGTACCAAAGCCGGCATGATCCAGATCCAGTCTGTCATAATCAATTTTATTCATGCCCAGAGAACGCGAAAGAAATGCACGGAGCGGACTTGCCAGCAGCAGTTTGAAATCTGTCACGGAAAGAATGAGTGCATCGTTTCCGTCCGGATCCTTCTTCAGAAACGCACGACTGAAATCCGGTTGGAGCGTGATGCTGTTGTTGCCGTGATTTTGTAAAGAGAAAGACGGTATTTCCTCCTGTTCATCGTAGAGTCTGTGGATCCGTTGCAGCAGTTCTGCGTCGCTGCACTTGAAAAGTATAGGCGAAAAACGGGAATTGCTGCCGTCTTTATTGAATTTCCAGGAAATCAGATGCAGCGATTTGTCATCGCAGGCTGTCTTTTCCAGCAGCGTGGTCAGATAAAAACAGTCACGGGCAAAACGGCTGTCATTATCCGGCAGACCGAGTGCTTTGCGTCTGGTATCGGTCAGATACGGATTCTGCGATGTTTTTTCCGGGATCAGTCCGTCATTCACGCCGCAGAGAATGATATGCTGTGCATTCCGGAACGGCAGATCCAGAAACCCGCAGATCTCCATGGCATCAGCGGTATGTTCCGGATAACAGGCATGTTCCCGGAGCGTCCGGATCAGAATATCAAGCACTTCCGCACAATCAAGATCCTTGAATAGAGTACTTTTTTCCATGGCGGAAAGCGTGTTGCGCACTTCCGTTTCTTCGCTTGCAAACGCCACAGCGCGGATCGGCGGATAATTTTCTGCGGGAAAGATATTTTTCAACAGTTCCCGCAGCTGCGTCACGCCGTTTTCTTTTTTTCCGGAGAAAAGCTCCTGCAATTCTCCGAGCAGGGCAAAAAGTTTTTTCAATTCCTCCGGAGAACTCTGATAACGGTCTTTTCCGGGATCCGGCAGACCCGGATGGATCATATCCGGCAATTTTGCAAGAAGATATTGATCCGATGCCGCAAGAAGCTGATCTTCAGAAGAAAATCCGGTATTTTTCACACAGAACCGGGCAAGATCCTGATTCCGGAGAAACAGACGGACCGTTTCCGGCGAGGAGTTTTTCCCCAATGCCGCCAGACATTCCAGCACAGGCAGGATCCGCAGTTTTTTCATGGCGATCCCTGCGGGGTCGTAAATATCCAGTCCCGCGCCGGAATCCTCTTTCCGGAAACGGGAAAACGCTTTTTCAAAATCCGGAAAAACGGCAGGATCCGCAATGGCGGCACAAGTTTGCTCTGTATCAAAGATCCCGTGATTCCGGGCAAGTACCACTGCCAGTTCAGCGGCGGCGGCGGGATTGTTCACCGCATGAAGATGATGATGTGTTTCCCGGATGGGGAGAGAATAATTTTTCCACATCTCCGGAATGACCTGTCCCCATTCATCAAAAAGATGTTCTTTGGATTCCAGCGTTTCCGGATCGGGCGCGGCAATGAGAATATTGATCTCGATCTCTGTTTGAGCCAGCACATTTTTCAACCGCCGGATCAATACCGGCGGCAGATCCGGTGTGGAGATCAGAACCAGTTTTTTGTATTTGCGGAAGACGGAAACATCATCCACTGCCGATACGATCTCTGCCGTCGGATCCGTCAGATTGTGTTCCTCCAACTGACGGAGAAACTCTTTTTCCAGCACATCCAGTGCATCCCAGCGTCCGTATTCCTCCTTCAGAAACGCGCCGGCACTTGAAATGGTATGAGCGTTCCGGCTCAATTCTTTGCGGAGAGCCAGCAAGTCTGAAGCCACAGAATACAGCAATGCCGGATCCTGTTGCGGAAATACGCCATTGAACAAATTTTGATATTGAGCCGGATCAGCGGCTTTCAGCACATTCTGCCAGATCTGCAGCTGTTCCATATCCGACGCCGTTTTCCGGACACCGTGATCCAATCCGAACCGCAGCAATGTTGCCGGAGTCAGCATCAGCGGCGGAAAGATCCCGTGTTCCGCTTTTGCCAGTTCGCAATTCAGTGTCCGGATCATATTTTTTCCGGGCAGGACGGCTATACAGTCCGCCAGATCGACGATCGGTGTTCCACTGGAAAGTGAACACAAAAACTCTGCCGCTGTTTTGATCAGATCGGCATCAAACCCTTTATAAAAAATTTTTTTCGGCATATATCAATAGATCCCCAAACGCTTGGCAA
This sequence comes from Victivallales bacterium, assembly GCA_045594005.1. Classification (GTDB taxonomy): domain Bacteria; phylum Verrucomicrobiota; class Lentisphaeria; order Victivallales; family UBA1829; genus SIG77. The sequence goes on along the minus strand of JAZNXT010000015.1, from coordinate 20,155 downwards.
TGGCACGGAATTTTTCCCGTTCCGCCGCATTCCGGTTGCGGTCGGAAGCAAGACGCTTGACCAGTCTTGTGAGTTCCAGACGCTGTCCGGGAATATCTTTCAGCAATTTATATCCCACAGCATGGAGCCGCTGTTCATAGAGCGCGGAAACATCTTTCCGGGGAATCCTCGTCAGGATCAGTTCCAATGCCATGATCATGGTCAGATCTTTATTGGGGGAAAGGATCAATTTGTCATAATGCTCTTTGATCCGTTCCATATCTTTTTTTGCCAGACGCAATTCCCGTTCCGTTTCCGTTTCACGGGTGTTGACAAATTTTGTGGATTCCGGAATATCACCGCCGCGCACCAGCAGAACGCGGATCTCCTCCTCCGCGATCTTATGAGGCGGGATCACGCCCGGATTTTCCATCCCGAAAATGAGAAATGTCGCAAATTTATAACTGTCAAAATCCTGCGGTTCGCGAACCACTGCACGCAGGCGGTCACGCGCTTCCGTCCGCAAATTCAATTTTGCCAGAGCTTCTGCCGCAAAGGTGATCGCCACCTGTTCCCGCAGCATGGCATAATAGCAGGGAAGCAGCTGCTTGTTGATCAGTTTCCCGGAAATGATCGCATCGAAAAGCGGCAGCAGCACATATTTCAGCGACGCATCGTCCGCATAGGAATTCATCATCTCAAATGCTTCCGGTGTGGCGATCTTTGCCAGTACACGGAAATGAGGATACGCCCCTTCATCCAGTTCAGTAATCGCCTGAATGGAACTTTTCAGATAAGGCAATGCTCTGTTCCCGGATTCCGGCAGAAGCACACTGGCTTCTTCCGCAGTACGGTCCTCCGCATCCTGAACGGATAAGGCTTCCGAAAGATATTCCTCCACGGAAAAACCGCCCTTCAGAGCAAGCAGTTTTTTGACTTTTACAAGAAACGGAAGATTGGAAGTACCGAAAAAATAATAGTCTTTATTCCGTCCGAGATACAGCGTATAATGTTTCAATCCGCTTTCCAGATAACGCCACTGAAAACCATATTGGCTGTAAAAGAAATCCGCAGTTGCCGGATCCGTTTTTTTGGCATCCAGCTGCAATGCCTTGTCCAGACGGAATGTGGATCTGACAGGGATCATCAGGATGTCGGCATATTCCAGACCGCCTTTTTCCGTGACCGGTTTCGCGGCAAACACACTGCGGAACGCCGTGATCTTTTCCGCAGTCAAATCCTTATTGTCGATCACAAATCCGGAAACAGATGTGCGCCGGTATTCCTTTTTGAAATGGTTTCCGATGGTATAAAGTTCCTCCGGAGCCATCAATTTCTGAACCGCTTTTTCTTCATCTTCCGGATCCGCTTTGCGTTTTTCAATGACACGGGGCTTGTAATCAGCGTCCAAGCCCTGTGCATAAAGAGTCGGACAGGCGGATAAAGCCGTCAACAGAAAAATATGTGTCAGTTTCATTGTTTTTCTCCTTCTTTTTCTTTCTTCCAATCTCTGTTGTATTGCGGACGCGGCTGGGGAACATCGCTTTTCGCTTTGAGTTTGCAGCAGTTTTCTCCCAGCAATGCCTCCAGCTGAAGCAGCAGATCCGCGCTGACTCTGACCGCATACCGCGCAGAAGGTTCGATAAATGCAGTAACACCTTTTGCTGTATGCGCACACAGGATCAGCCGCACATCCCCGGTATTGTTCCGGATCAACTGCCGCAATGCCTCCAGATGACTCCGGTCATGCTTCGATGCGTCCAGATGGATATGCAGTTCTTCCGTATCGGAACCGTACACTTCTTCCAGCGGGATCACATCCTCCACCATCAGCGCACACGGGGAATTTTCCTCCTCCCCTTTCTTCGTGAGAGCGCGGACAAATACTTTCGCGCCTTCCGCAAGATATGTACTGACTTTTTCATAGACTTTGTTGTAGCAGATACATTCCAGATTCCCGGTCAGATCCTCCAACTGGAAGATCGCAAAAGGTTTCTGATCTTTTTTGGTGAGTTTCCGCGTAAATGCTGTGATCATACCTCCCAGTTTCACACCGATATCCGACGGCATCTGCGTAATGTCCGAAATCTTGGCGGAAGAATACGTTTTCAACAGTTTATCATACCGCTGCAGCGGATGTCCGGAAACATAGAATCCCAACAGGGCTTTTTCATTGTCCAGCAATTCCTGATCGTCAAATTCCGGAATATCCGGCACAGGCACATCGGTCATCCCCTTCTGATCTTCTTCGGAAAGGAAATCAAAAAGACTGCCCTGCCCGCTGTCTTTATCGCGTTTTGACGCATTGGCACTGGCAATGGCACTGTCGATCATCGCCACAAGCTGGGAGCGTTTCAATCCCAATGAATCCAATGCTCCGGCACGGATCAGACTTTCCAATGCCTTGGAGTTGATCCCTTCCGTGCGCTCCAGAAGGTCGGTAATGGATTTGAACGGACCGTCTTTCCGTGCGTCGATGATACTTTGGGAAACACCCGCTCCGAACCCCTTGATCGCACCCAGTCCGAACCGGATCGCATCCCCGTCCACAGTAAAGTTGACATTGCTGGAACTCACATCCGGCGGCAGCAGCCGGATCCCTGCATCACGACATTCGCTGATAAGGAAGGTGAGTTTTTCGCTGTTGGAAAGTTCGCTGGTCATCACCGCCGCCATAAATTCCGGGCGGAAATTCGCTTTGAGATAAGCAGTCCGGTAAGACATGATCGCGTATGCCGCACTGTGGCTCTTGTTGAACCCGTAATCGGCAAATTTTTTGATGTTTTCCCAAATCTTTTCCGCCTGTTCCGCAGGAATATTATTGGTGGCTGCACAGCCTTCCACAAATTTATCATGCTGCTTGAGCATATCTTTGATCTTCTTTTTCCCGATGGCACGGCGCAGAATATCCGCCTGACCCAGCGAGAAGCCCGCCAGCACCTGCACCACCTGCATGATCTGCTCCTGATAAAGCATGATCCCGTAAGTTTCTTTGAGCAGTGCCTCCATTTTCGGGTGATCGTATTCAATGGGGATGGTGCCTTTTTTACGCCCCACAAAAAGGTCGATGAACTGCATGGGACCGGGTCGGTAGATCGCAACAAGAGCAATGATGTGTTTCAGATTTTCCACACCGAATTTCCGGCAGAGATTCTGCATACCGCCGGATTCCAGCTGGAACACCGCCACGGTATCACCGTTGTTGAGCAGATCAAATGTCGCCTGATCGTCAAGAGGGATCTGATCCATATCCAGTTTGATCCCCCGGTTCCGGAACACATTGTCGCAGGCATCCTGGATCACCGTGAGCGTACGCAACCCCAGGAAGTCCATCTTCAGCAAACCCACACTTTCGCACAGCGGAGCCACATATTGCGTAATGACTTCATCGTTGGCTCCCCGTCCAAGCGGCACAAGATCCGCCAACGGCTGATTACAGATGATCACTCCGCAGGCATGGATCCCCATCTGACGGTTCAGCTGTTCCAGCGTCATACCGTAATTGTAGATATTTTCCACCCAGGGTTCATTTTCCAGCAGCTGACGGAAATCGGGAGATTCCTCTTTTGCTTTTTTCAGCGTCATCTTCGGATCGTCCGGCACAGCTTTGGTGATCATGTTCCCGTCGGAAGGCTGTCTGCCCAGCGCACGGGCAATATCTTTCAGGACAACTTTCGCCTTGAGCGTGCCGTAAGTCCCGATCTGTGAAACACTGTCCGCACCGTATTTATCCACCACATAATCGATCACACGCTGGCGGTTGCGTTCGCAGAAGTCTGTATCGAAGTCCGGCGGAGATACGCGGTCAGGATTCAGAAAACGCTCAAAGAGCAGGTCATATTTCATGGGGTCGATATTGGTGATCCCGGAAAGATACGCCACAATGGATCCGGCTCCGGATCCACGCCCGGGTCCCACGGGGATATCGTGTTCTTTCGCCCAGTTGATAAAGTCCCACACACACAGAAAATAACTGGGATATTTTGTGCGGTTGATCACGGAAAGTTCGTAATCCATGCGTTTGAGATTTTCTTCCGCTTCCGCTTTTTTATCTTCCGGCGGATCAAAGGGATCATAGCCGTATTTCTTTTTGTATCCGCAAACGGAATTTTCTCCGGTCCCGAAAAGACAGATCTCCCGCAGATAGGCACTGGCTTTTTTCAGCACGATCCGCCGGCGGATCAAATCGGCTTTATCATCATCGGAAAAAACTTTCCCGGGTTTGCCGTCATCGCCGGGCTGACTGTCCTTTTCGATCTCGGCGGCGATCTCTTTTTCGGATTCCGCTTTAATGGCATCCAGATCCAGACGGGCAACAAATTCTTCCGGCGGATCGTATTCGGGATAATGGTTTTCGTAGCCGATCGTCACATTGCACCGTTCTGCCACTTCCAGCGTGTTGCTGATGGCTTCCGGGGCTTCATTGCCGAAGATCTCGAACATCTCATCGCCGCTCTTGAAATAAAATTCTTCACTGGAAAGACGCATGCGCTTGCTCATTTCCATGGTGGTGCGCGTCTGGATACAGAGCATGACTTCATGGGCTTTTGCGTGTTCTTTGCGCAGATAATGACAGTCGTTGGTCGCCACCACCGGCACTTCCACATCTCTGGAGAGTTTCAGCAGGATCCGGTTGATCTTGTCCTGCTGATCGATCATTTCATTGTAATCGTCCCGGATATCTGCAGGAACCGGATCTTTGGTGCGGTGACTCATGATCTCCAGATAAAAATTCTTCCGTCCGAAAATATCCAGATATTCCGTCAGTGCTTCTTTCGCACCCTCATAATCCCGCAACAGAGCCGCCTGAGCGATCTCCCCCTGGATACACGCACTCATCCCGATGATCCCTTCGTGATATTCCCGCAGCAGCTCTTTATCGATACGCGGTTTGTAGTAGAACCCGCTGGTATGCGCTTCGCTGATGAGTTTGCACAGATTGTGATACCCCTTCTGATTTTCCGCCAGCAGGATCAAATGGAACCCGCGGACATTGGGAACATCGATGGATTTGACTGTACGGGGACAGGGCGCGATATAAGTTTCGCATCCGATGATGGGTTTGATCCCTTTATCCTTCATGGCATTATGAAATTCCAGACAGCCGCCCATCACGCCGTGGTCGGTAAGAGCCACAGCCCGCATCCCGTATTCCTGCGCCATGGTCACAATATCGGTCTTCCCGCTGGCATCTTTCAATTTTGCCCACGAGATCGCACACGCACCATCCAGAAGACTGTAATCCGAATGAAGGTGCAAATGTACAAAATCATGTTTGCATTTTACCGTTTTTTCTCCGGGTGCGGCTCCCGCATTTTCGCTTGACATCCCGCTGATCCTTCCGTATTATCTCTTTATCAAAACATCATCACGGTGGAACTATCACACCAAAACGGCAAAATTTCAAGCGGGGAATTGCATTTTCTTGCGAAAAAGTTTTTTTTGATCTCTCTATTCCCATTGTGGGGAGATAAGCACGCTGAAGGCGTGCAGGATTACAGCCTATGGGCTTGCCCATAGGTTCAAAAGGCATATCATACCACTTGCACGCTGAAGGCGTGCGGGAGGCGTTGTAATTGTTGACCCTGAACGGCAAAGCCGCTCATCCGCTTCGCCCGCAGCAAAAACGGCTGCCGGCTGAAGACTGTCGACTGAAGACTTTTCCGGATCGGTCTTTTCTGCTTTTCCGGCTCCGGCATCTCTCCTCATCGGGAACAACGCGTTATGAAAAAAATCACGGCACAAAAAAAGCACCTTCCTTACACAGAAAGATGCTTGCAGCACAAAAAATGGTGCCGACGAAAGGAGTTGAACCTTCACGGCCGTGAAGCCACTGCGACCTGAACGCAGCGCGTCTGCCATTCCGCCACGTCGGCACGGAATCGATCAAATCTCATTCGATCATGCATCTAATTTACTCCGTTTTTTGCAGATGTCAAGTTTTTTTTGGAAAAAAAAGCGTTTTTTTGCAAAAAAAGATTGGCGATTCCGGAAAAAAGGGTTATATTGTTAGCGTGTTATCAGTAGTATTAACAAAAGAAAACAGAAAGCAAAATGGACAGCAAACAATGGAAATGCGCGTCCGACGGTAAAGAACAAATAACAGATCAGTTGATCAGAACGAAATCACTCCCCCGTGCTGTGGCTCTTTTTCTCGCAGCAAGGGGCATTGAAGCAGACGACGTTGATATGTATTTCAATGCGTCTTTTGCAGATTTGAGTGATCCGTTCCGGTTCCCCGGTATCGATCTTGCCGTTGAACGTCTTTGGAAGGCAATCCGGAATCGCGAGCAGATCCTGATCCACGGTGATTATGACACCGACGGGATCACGGCTACTGCGCTTCTGGCTTGGGTACTCGAAAATAACGGCGGTATTGTCAGTTCGTTCCTCCCGCACAGATTTGACGACGGATACGGATTTACCCCCGAATCTCTCCAGAAGGCTCTGGATGGATGCGGCGGTTCCTGCGGCGTACTGGTCACTGTGGACTGCGGTATCAACAGCGCGGAAGCAGTCGCCACTGCCCGTGCAAAAGGGATCGATGTGATCATTACGGATCACCACGATCCTGCAGAAGAACTGCCGGACGCCATCGCGATCATCAACCCGAAAGTGCATGATGAAGTTGCCGATCTGCGGAATCTTTCCGGAGTGGGTGTGGCTTTCAAACTGGCTCACGCGTTTGTACTTTACGGCGGAACCAACACCAATATGCAGGAAGTGCTGGATTATGTGGCGTTGGGTACCATTGCGGATATCGTGCCGATCCTCGGTGAAAACCGTATCCTGGTGAAATACGGGATGGAGATCCTGAAAAAACAGCTCCGGCCCGGTGTGCGTGCCCTCATCGAAGTTTCACGGATCAATGCAAAATTACAGCCCTCTGATATCACATTCAAACTGGCTCCCCGGATCAATGCGGCAGGCAGACTCGGCAATGCGATCACTGCACTGCAGCTGATGACCGCCGGCAATATCGTTCAGGCATACCAGTATGCCGATATGCTGGAAGGATTCAATCAGAAACGGCAGGCAAAGGAACAGGAGATCTTCAACGAAGCCAAGAAACAGGTGGAAAGCGATCCGAATTTCGCATCGTCCATGACGATCATGGCTGCCGGAGAAGACTGGCATCAGGGCGTTATCGGGATCGTGGCAAGCCGTTTTGCCCGCGATTACAACCGCCCCGCCATCGTGCTGACCATCCAGGGGGATGAAGCGCACGGTTCCGGCAGAAGTATCGGCGGATTGAACCTGATCCAGATCCTGGCAAAATGTTCTCACCTTCTGACCCGTTACGGCGGACACCCCATGGCTGTGGGGCTGGGACTGCATAAAGACAAAATTGCAGAATTCCAGCAGGAATTTGAAAAACATGTGCGGGAAGAACTCCAGCCGCAGGATCTTGTTTCCAGTATCTCCTACGATGGTTCTGTGAATCTCGGGGAACTGGGGGAAGATTTCTTCCGGTATTACGAATGTCTGGGTCCTTTCGGACACAGCAATACGCATCCGGTGTTCCGGATCAATCAGGTGGAAGTGGCACGGACCTATCCCATCAAGCCGGGTCATACCAAAGGCGTGATGCGCGATCTTTACGGCAACTGCTGTGATTTTATCGCGTTCAACATGACCATTGATCCGCATACAAAATGGGACATCATCGCAGTACCTCATATCAATGAGTATTACGGAGAAAAACGCCGTCAGCTCCAGATCGTGGATTTCCGTCCATCCGACGGCGGATATTGAACTTATAACAACTTGCCCGGATGATCTCCGGGCTTGACAACAACAGAAAAACATAACCTCCAGTGGCGGAATGGCAGACGCAACTGACTTAAAATCAGTTACCTACAAGGTGTACCGGTTCGACCCCGGTCTGGAGGATTCCTTTTCGATACAGTCGGCAGTCTTCAGTCGGCAGTCTTCAGCCGGGGGATGCCCTTTTTCATAAGTCTTATAAGTCCTATAAGTCCTATAAAATCCCGGATTGCCGCACAAGAGTGGGGTGCTTTGCACCCACAAAAAATGGAGGCGTGAGTGGGAGTTGAACCCACCAGAACCGGTTTTGCAGACCGTTGCCTTAGCCGCTCGACCATCACGCCTCGTGTAGTAATTACCATTAATTTACATCACATCCCGGAAAAGTCAAGTTCTTTTTTGCAAAAAACTTGATTTTTCCGTTTTTTTTACAGATTCCTGCTTACAGATGTTCTGCGGCGGCAGCAGCAAGTGGACTGCGTTCGCTCTTTTTGAGGGTGATATGACCGCTGATGTTCAACGCTTTCATGCGTTCTGCGGCAAAAGTCAGCCCGTTTCCGGAAGCATCCAGATAAGGATTATCGATCTGATCCGGGTCACCGGTGAGAACGATTTTTGTACCTTCACCGCATCGGCTGATGATCGTTTTGACTTCATGAGGAGTCAGATTTTGCGCTTCATCAACGATGATAAACTGGCGCGGGATTGTTCTTCCGCGGATATAGGTGATGGCTTCCAGTTCCAGTTTGCGGCTGCGTTTCAGATCATCGATCTGCTTCCGTGCGGAAGATTCGCTGCGTTTTCCGGCAGTATGAAAGAGGAATTCCAGATTGTCATAGATCGGCTGCATCCAGACATCCAGCTTGTCGTCTTTATCGCCTGGCAGATATCCGATATCGTTTCCCAACGGGACGATCGGTCTGGACACCAGGATGCGGTCGTAAATATTTTTTTCAAGGGTTTGATCCAGCGCGGCGGCAAGGGCGAGGAGCGTTTTTCCGCTGCCGGCTTTTCCCACGAGTGTAACAAGAGAGATTTCCGGATCCATAAGGAGATGGAATGCCATACGCTGTTCGCGGCTGCGTGGTGTGATCCCGTAGATCTTATCGGCGACCCCGTCCGGAAGTTTTTCGATCCTGCCGTCTTTGCACCAACCGAAGGCGGCGTGTTTATCGTTGAGTTCATCCTGCATCAGCACGAAGCCGTTTGGTGCGATGTTCAATCCATCCGGGACAGCAATGGAGCGATCTTCGTGAAAACGGTCGATCAAATCACCGCTGACTCTGGTTTCAATGCAGCCGGTATACAGCGTATCGTAGTCGATCTGTTCCCGCTTGAAATCGTCCACTCTGATCTGAAAAGAATCGGCTTTCAGGCGCACATTGATATCTTTTGTAACGAGCGTAACCGGCGGACCATCCGGAGTCTGAAGCATTTTAGCCACATTCATAATGCGGTTATCCGGGATGCTCATATCCACATGCTCACCCAAAGATCCCCGGCTGATCACGACACGAAGGATGCCGCATTTTTCAGGATCGGGATTATTGTTGAGGCGGACGCCTTCAAAAAGGCTGCCGCCTTTTGCGCGTAAATCATCGATCGTTCTGATGGCATGGCGGGCGTTTCTGCCCAGTTCATCCTGATTGCGTTTGAACTTGTCCAGTTCCTCAAGGACAGTCATTGGAATGACGATCTCGTTGTCTTCAAAACTGTGAAGAGCCGCCGCGCTGTGGAGTAATACATTGGTGTCCAGTACGAAGATTTTTCTTTTGTTCATAAAACACCTCCTCGTTTAAAGGGTTCTGTATTACTATTGTAATTATGATATGCCTTTCCGTATTTGTCAAGTTCAAACAGGAAAGTTTTTTGCGTTTTTTCTGTGTATCCGGAGAAAAAAAACGCGGCGCGGCGGCTTTCCCGGCATCGCACAGCGCATGCCGGGAAACGCGCACAAAAAAATGCTGTATGCTTTTTCGCTGCATACAGCATTTTTTTGTGCGTGGGCAGGCGGAACTTTTCCGTCTGCCGCCGCCGCGCGGGACATGACCCGTCAATCATCATTCACGGGATCACTTCAGTCCCATTTTCCGCAGGAGTTCGGCTTCTCTTTGAGCCATTGCGCCGGGAATGGTGGTGAACTGATAGGAATCGGGATCGAAACCGGATTCTTTTTCTTCTTCCTCTGCGGGAGCGGCAGGAGACTGCGGTGCGGCATTTTCGCCCGGTTCGATCTGTTCGCCATCCTCTGCGACAACTTCCGGATCAGTGGTGATCACATCATGTTCTGCGGCGATCATATCATTCATTGCGTTTTTCCGGATGGATCCCATATTGGACGCGCGCAATTCCGCGATCAATCGTTTCTGACGTTCGATATAGGCATCGGTATCCACATCTTCGATCCCGGCACGCTGGAGGATCCGTTTTGATGGCGGCTCACATTCGATCCCTCTGGCTCTGCAATCGATCCAGTTCACCAACTGCAGGAGAGCGGCTTCAAAAGCATAGGGGAAATCGTCTTCAAACTGATCGTCGTGATGGACCGCCACCACCTGCCAGATCAGATCGGGGAACCCCCAGGCTTTCAGCAATTCTGCGCCCACTTCTCCGTGATGCGTGGAAAGGACGGCACTTTCCAGTTTATAAACGGGAACCTGATTGCTGGAACGGGCGTGACTTTCCACCATTTTATATTTCTTCGGGGACCAGTCCCGCAGCACATTTCTGCCGATATCATGAAAATGAGCGGTACGGATCAAATCGGGACAATCGATCCCGTTTTCCGTCAGGATATTTTCCATAAGCAGCCGGCAGGAATAAGAATGGTTCCATTCCTGTTCTTCGGATGAACCGAACTGTTCCAGCATCCGGGGAATGGAAACAAGGTTTTTCAAGGATTCCGGGGGGATCCGCTCCACGGTCTGCTGCAATGTACCGGGATCTTCTCCGGGGAAAAGTTTATAAAAATCCCGGAACAGCAATGCAAGCATCACATGATCGTGGCTGATACAATTTACGATGGATTCCACTTCCACCTCTTCCTGTTTCAGCAATGTGGAAAGTTCCAGAATGGAATAGGAGGGCAGCGGCAGCGATTCCAGTTTTGCAATTTTAGCAAACAGCATCTTTTTTTCCAGCAAGGATGTTTTCCCCTGTTGTTGCGGCATAATACCCATGGTGTTGTGTTCCTTTCGCTCTCTCGTTTGTATTTTATATACCAACATATTATCTCAAAAGCATTATGACATAATTTTTTTATTTTGCAAGTCCCGCGCTGTCATGATCTGCAAAAAATACATAAAAAGTTTCTTTTCTCATTGGAATTTTTTAGAAACAAGGGCATATTATTTGTAAAAATTCCACGATTTTTCCTTTCCGGGAAAAGTGAACGGGAAATTTTACAGAGATTAATTTTTCAAAAAAAGATGCAAAATGATAATTTATGAAAGATCCTGAACCAGCCAAAAAACGAGAACATGCAGAACACAAAGTTCTGGATGTGGACATTGAATCCCTGGCATTCGGTGGTGCCGGTGTGGGAAAATTACCCGATGGAAAAGTCTGTTTCATTCGTGGGACAGCACCCGGCGAACGGGTCCGGGTCGAGATCACCGATGAACGCAATTCTTTTGCATACGGCAGATTGAAAGCCGTTCTGAAACCATCCAAAAAACGCGTCACGCCGGAGTGTCCGCTGGCGATCAACGGAACCGACGATGGTTTCTGCTGTCCGGGCTGCTCCTATGCACATGTGGATTATCAGACAGAGCTGAACTGGAAAGAACGCCAGCTGGAAGGATTTCTTCTGCGGGGCGGTCTGATGGAAAAGAGTCGGCTCCGGGAACCGGAAGGCTCTCCGATCCGGTACGGATGGCGCAATAAGATCCGTCTTTCCGCCGATGGAGAAAAACTCGGTTATAAAGCGGAAGACAACGAAACGGTACTGGATGTACCGGATTGCCCGCTGGCAAGAAAAGCCATCCGTCAGGCGTTGGAATATTACCGGGATGAAGAACACAGCCGCGAAACGCGCCATGTGACATTCCGCTGGACACTCCGCAACGGTGTGGTGATCCGCGGCAACCATCAACAGCCGGGGCGGGATTATCTTTGCGAACAGCTGGGAAAACACGGCAATTTCTTTGTGCCGGAAAATTCTTTTTTCCAGATCCATGTTCCCATGGCGGCGAATCTGGTCTCTGCGGCGATCAACCGGATCGCATCCAGCGGAGTGGATCATCTGCTGGAACTTTATTGCGGCGCGGGGGTGATCTCCATTGCGGCGGCGCAGGCATTGAGTCATCTGAATGTCCGTGGCGTTGAACTGGATAAACTTGCCATTCAGTCAGCGAAACTCAATGCGAAGAAACACGGTGTGGCAGACCGCTGCCGGTATGAAGCCGGAGACGCAGAGGAGATGTTTCTTCAGACATTGAAAAGCATGCCGCTGAACAACACCGCGGTGCTGGTGGATCCGCCGCGGTGCGGACTGACCGCCGGACTTTGCAAAAAACTCATCTCCTCCCGGGTGCGGGCGATCATTTATATATCCTGTGCGCCGGACACATTGCGGCGGGATCTGCTTCTGCTGAAAGAAGGCGGTTACGAGATCTGCGATGCAAAACTTTTTGACCTTTTCCCGACCACGGCTCATTTTGAAACGCTCACCGTTCTCCGGAGGACAGTTCATTCATGAGTATGGATATCGGGTCTCCGGAAGGACACAGAAAACGGTTGCGTGAAAAATATCTGCAGCTTGGCGATGAAGCATTTATGGATTATGAGATCCTGGAACTGCTTTTATCTTATTCCATTGCCAGACGGGATGTCAAGCCGATGGCAAAAAAACTGTTTGCCAATTTCAAATCGCTGAATAAGATCGTGGATGCGAAGATCCCGGAATTGACGGCCTGCGAAGGGATCGGCGAAAATTCTGCGCTTCTGATCAAGCTGATCCGTGCCGTTGCATTCCGTTATCTCCGGGCAGGTATAAATGAAAGCAACTATCTGGATTCTTCCATAAAATTCTGTGATTATGCCCGGATGCAGATCGGCGGTGCCGCGCAGGAAATGTTCATGGCATTTTTTATGGACATCAACTGCAAACTGATCGAAACAAAAGTTCTTTCAGAAGGGTTGGTGGATTGTGTACCGCTTGTTCCGGCACTTGTTGCAAAACACGCGTTGAACTGTGCTGCGAAAATGGTCGTAGTCTGCCATAATCATCCCGGCGGATCGCTTGTACCTTCCAGCGCAGACAGGAGCCTGACTCTGGATCTGCGGGATGTTCTTTTTCCTTTGAGTATCCATCTGCTGGATCATCTGATCGTCACAGAAGAGGGCTTTTTCAGTTTCCGTCATGCAGATGAACAGAAACCTGTGGGCTTGCGTCTTCTGCATAAGGATCCGCCGTCACTCGCCGAAAAAATGAAACGGAAGGGAAAAAATATATGATCCTCGGCATTGGAACAGATATTGTGGAAATTGCCCGGATCCGTGCTGCCTGGGAAAGGAATCCGGAACATTTTGCGGATACCATCCTTTCTCCGGAGGAAAAACTTTTACTGGAACAAAGAAATTCTGTGGAAAAGAAAGCGGAATTTCTTGCGGGCAGATGGGCGGCGAAGGAAGCATTTTCCAAAGCGTTGGGAACAGGAATGGGGGAAGGCTGTTCTTTTTTTGAGATCGGGATCCTGCCGGGAACGCGCGGCGGACCGGTTCTTGCCCCGTTGACAGGGAAAGCGGCAAAAAGTGCATCAGAGCTGGGGGTGACCCGTGTGCATATTTCCATCAGTCACGAAAAAAATCATGCGGTTGCGACCGTTCTGCTGGAGGGGAAAGAGCAGCAGGATTGAGAGTAAAAAGTAAAAAAACGCGTTTTTTTTAGTATTAGCGGCGGAATATGATTTGATTTTTTTGCGAATGATGCTATATTTCTGTTCCGTAAACTGAACTTTAGAAACTATTTTAGGAGTATTAACCATGGCAGTTCCGAAAAGAAAACAGTCCAAAATGAAAAAACGTCAGCGTCAGGCTGCCAACAGCTACGAAGGCGTTCAGGCTACCTTCTGCAAAAACTGCGGCGAACCGGCATCTCCCCATGCTGTTTGCGCACACTGCGGCACCTACAAAGGCAAACAGATCATCACTGTTGGTTGAGCCTGAAAAAATCCAATCCACCGAACGGAGGTCACCCTAATGAGAATTGCAGTAGATGCGATGGGCGGCGACTACGCGCCTGCAGTGGTGATTGAAGCTGTTGCACGGGCATTGAAAGAGTTGCCGGATGCGGAAATTCTTCTTGTGGGCAATCTGCCCAAGCTCCAGTATCATCTGGAAAAGGCAAAATTGAAAGAATCGCCGCGTCTTACCTTCGTTCATGCGGAACAGGTCGTTGAGATGGGGGAACCCTCCACCAACGCGATCCGCAGCAAAAAGAATTCATCTATTACAGTTTGCGCAGAACTGGTAAAAGCCGGCAAAGCGGATTCCATTGTTTCTGCGGGTCATACCGGTGCGGCAGTTGCGGCAACGAAAGTGCGTCTGCGCACGGTTCCCGGCGTGGAACGCCCTGCGTTGGCGACATTGCTTCCGGCGATCGGGGGAAAATTCATTCTCTGTGATGCGGGTGCGAATACGGATTGCGATCCGTTGAATCTGGCGCAATTTGCCGTGATGGGTGAAATTTATTCCAAGCTGTTTCTGGGAGTGGAAAATCCCCGGATCGGCTTGCTTTCTGTGGGCGGCGAAGATGTGAAAGGCAACGAGCTGACCAAAGAAACGTTCAAGATACTTTCCCGTATGCCGATCAACTTTATCGGGAATGTGGAAGGTCATGATATTTTCAACATGGGCGCAGATGTGGTCGTCTGCGACGGCTTCAGCGGCAATGTGGCGTTGAAATCGGTGGAAGGGATCTCCCACGCGATCCGGCATTGGCTGAAAGAAGCATTGATGAAAAATGTGTTCCGTAAAACGGGGGCACTGCTTGCCCAGAACGCGTTTAAAGACCTGAAAAATGTCAGCAACTATGAAGAATACGGCGGTGCGCCTCTGTTGGGGATCAACGGAGTCTGTATTATCGGACATGGAGCGTCCACTCCGTATGCTGTTTACAGAGCGATCTGTGTTGCGGACAGTTTTGCAAAAAATTCATTGCCGGAACAGATCTCCAAACGGATCTACGAATGCGGAGTGGCATTCACACACGGTGATGGAACGACACAGCAATAATTTTATTTACATACAAGGAGACCGCGATTATGGCGATCAGGATTTTCGGGACGGGGCATTACACTCCGGAGCGCATACTTACCAATGCTGATCTGGAAAAAATCGTGGATACCTCCGATGAATGGATCACGACCCGGACGGGTATCAAGCAGCGTCATATCGCACCGGCTGATATGCCGACCTCCGATATGGCATTGATTGCGGCACAGCGTGCCATTGAAGATGCGGGTATTGACAAAAATGAGATCGGTTTCATTTCTGTTGCGACCGCCACGGCAGACTACCGTTTTCCCAGCACAGCCTGTGTTCTTCAGGGGAAGCTGGGGATCCAGAAATGTGCCTGTTACGATATTGCGGCGGCATGTTCCGGTCTGCTTTATTCTCTGGATATCGGCATCAATCTTCTCCGCGGGCATAAAAATCATAAATACGGTTTGATCGTCGGCGCGGAAAAACTTTCTTTTCTTGCGGACTGGAGCGACCGTGCGACCTGTGTGCTTTTCGGTGATGCGGCATCTGCCGTGATCATCGGCAGAGATGATTCCGTGGAAGAAGATTTCCTGCTGGGTTCAGATTTGGGGGCGGATGGTTCCCGGACGAATCTGCTGATCCAGCCTGCGGGCGGAACCGCCTGTCCTTCTACGCCGGAAAATGTACTGACACACGCACATCATTTGAATATGGAAGGTCCGGAAGTATTCAAGCTGGCAGTACCGGCAATGGTCCGGTCTGCGAAAAAAGTTCTGGAAGAAACCGGTATTTCTTCCGCAGAGCTGCGTTGGGTGATCCCCCATCAGGCGAACAAACGGATCATTGATGCGGTCTTTGCGCGTCTGGAAGTGGAACCGGAACAAATGGTGGTCAATATTGAAAACTACGGCAACACCTCGGCTGCATCCATCGGGATCTGTCTGGACATGCTGAACCGCAATGGTCAGCTCCGTCGGGGCGATCTGGTGCTGATGACCAGTTTCGGTGCCGGTCTGACATGGGCAACCACATTGATCCGCTGGTAAAAACGCGAGAGATCATTTTCAAAACAGTTTCAGCAACGGGATCGTGCCTGACAGGTGCGGTCCCGGTTTTGTTTTTCTGAAATGCGTTCATGATGAGATAAGTTTTGACGGGTTGCAATAAAAAGGTCCTCCGGGTCGTATGCTTCAAAGAGCATCCGGAAATCTCTCCTTATTTGGGAATAAAGCATCCGGAAAATAATTTCCCGTTTTTTTATCTTCTGCGGTTTGCAATAAAAACATAGTATGTTATACTATACAAAACACCGTTTTGGTCCCCCCGAAAACAATTACCAGGAGATAGTCTTATGAGATTATTTGTCCGCGCCGGATGTGCAGCGTTGTTTGCGACGCTGACAGCCGCACTCTCCGCACAGGAGCCGAGCCAGCTGGAACAGGATCTGCTGTTCCGTCAAACGCAACCGATCCGGGAATCTGTAAAAAGTGACGCTTTCCAAACGCTCTTCAAAAACAGGGATGCACTGCTGCGCTACAATGCACTGCGGGTCGCAAAAGATCTGAATGGCAGCAATGCCGATTTTGCCTATTATGTGGTACCGGCGCTTTCCAATATCCAGCGTCTGCCGGATCAGTTCCCGGTTGACGGCAGGATCAATGCGTCGGTGGATGTGGTGATGGCGCGTGGCGAATTCGAGCCTGCCTCCGTGGTGTTGTATTCCGCGAAAGATCAGGACAAGGTGCAGCTGACCGTATCCGATCTGAAGAATGAAAAGGGTCAGACGATCAAAGCTGCCGATGTGGATCTGAAAGTCATCAAAGTCTGGTATCAGAATGGCAATGCCTGGTTCAGTTATTTCGGTGATTTCAGCAGAAAACTGGTTCCGGAATTGTTGTTGAACGATGAAAATCTGATCAAAGTCGATACCGCAAAAAAAGAAAATTATCTCCGGTTGAACTATGAAAACGGCGAAAAATATATGTGGATCAGCGCACCGGAACAGATCGATCCCCACTTCAACCGTGCGCAGGAACCGGCATTTGATGCAAAATCGCTGCAGCCGGTGAAGCTGACCGCCGGAGAATTCAAGCAGTTCTTCATCACTGTCAAGACCACAAAGGATACAGCACCCGGACTTTACAAAGGCACGCTTTCCATCGGAAATCTGGCAAAGGCTCCGGTCCGCGTCCGCGTGATGCCCTTCACCCTGCCCGATCCCAAAACTTATTATGACACAAGCAAAGATTTTTATACCATGCTGTATTGTGTTTCCGGTGCCGGCAGCACCTTTGCAAGCAATGGTCACGACCGTGCGCTTTCGGACAAAAATCTTTACGACCGCTTTGTCAATCAGGTCAACCACAATGTAGTCTATCCTCTCTATCTTGGATTGTGGAGAGGTTACTCCGGATTGGCAGATGTGGAACGCGCCATTGCTCTTGCCAAAAAAGCCGGAATGAAACTGGATCCCTTCTTTGAAGCGTTCGGCTGCCATGCCACCAATAATGTTTCCGCCTATCTGAATGCGGTCCGCAATTACAAGATCGCACAAAAAGAATTCAACCGTCTGCTGGGACACAACAATCTCTGGCCTGCCGGCGGGGAGGAACCCGGCTACGGCAGAGTCGTCGGAGCCCGTCAGAACTGGAAAGCGGTCCACGATCTCGGGATGCATGTCATGTGCAACGGCGGCGATCGCCGTCATTTCTGCAACTACAACGATGAATTCCGTGTAGGCGGCGGCTTTGCCAATAAACGGGAATCTGAATTCATGCACAAGATCAAAGGCAGGATCGGGAATTATGCAGGTCCGCACACCGGTCCGGAAAATCCGGATTATATGCGCCGTATGCACGGGATCAATCTCTACAAAAAAGAGTATGACATGATGTATAACTACGGCTATCACGAAGGGGACTGGAACGATTTCCACACCAGTACCTACCGGAATATGTGTTTGGTTTATTACACGAAAGACGGCATTATCGACACCCTCGCGTGGGAAGGAGTCCGGGAAGGGATCGACGATATCCGCTACGCCACACTGCTGCTCACCATGGCGGAAAAACTCGTCAACAGCAAAGTGACCGATGAAGTCTATACCGCCAAAAAGGCAATGGCATTCCTTGCTCTTCTGAACGAAGAGTCCGCCGATCTGCCTGCCATGCGCATGGAAATGATCAATCACATCCTGAAACTTTCCGCCATGCTCCACAAAGGAGGAAAATGATCATGAAACAAAAATATTTTTATATGTTCTTCGCTGCGGCGACAGCAGCTGTTTTTTCCGGCGTTTTCTGCACTGCAGAATTACACGCCAAACCGCAAAATGACACGGTAAAAGCCAATGCGGCAAATCAGGCGGCACAATTCCGGAATGATGTCAATAAGATCCATTCCCTGCACCGTCAGCGCGAATACCGCAAAGCTCTTGCCATGTGCGATACCGTCATCAAAACGGCGGTCAACGATGATCAGAAAGCCGATATTCTCCGGATCAAACAGAATATCGGACGCGACACCAAAGATCTGCTTCTGGTGAGATCCATCTGCGATGAGATCCAGAAACTGAATTGCAATCTCCGCGCAAAAATGGATTCTCTCAATGTGCTGGCATGGTCTTATCGTCAAAACGGTAAGAAGGACGAATCACGCGCCGCATGGAAAGCCTACGGCGCATTGCAGCCCGACAATTACGAACATCAGATCAGAACAAAACTGATGATCGCCGACACCTACTGGAGCAACCGTTTCAGCACAGATCAGGAACAACTCCTGCTGGATGTGATAAACGATGAAAAAGCTCCCGTCGCCCTCCGTTTTTCTGCAAAAAATGAACTGTTGAACAAGCTGTATTTTGCTCATAAAGGCAAAGCTCCGCTGGCGGATCCTGTCCTGAAAACCCTGCGCTCGATCCCGGATCTGACATTCGGTCAACAGCTGGATCTGACCGCGAACGAAGCAAAAGTGCTGTTGGAAGCCGGAAAAGCGGATGATGCCATGACGCATTATTACAATTTTCTGAAAACGCAAAAAGAGATCACTCCGGCACAAAAAGCGAATGTCATGTTCACTTTGGGTGATTTTGCCAAAGGGATCGCCCGTCCGGATCTGGCGGTAGAATACTATAAACAGTATCTCATCGCCAATGCGGAAGGCAATCCGGGCAAATATTTTACCGCCGCCCGTTACCTGGTGGAATGTTATGCCAGCGAAAATCAGGGAGAAAAAGGCATCCTGCTTGCCGAAAAATATCTGATCGGAGCAAAAACATTCAAAGATGACAACGCAAAGTCCTACGCATATAAGGATCTGATCGGACTTGCCCTGCAGATCAAACAGTACAAAAAAGCCGTAGCATACGCAGAAACAGCTGTCAATCTGCCCGGTCAGACTGAAAAGCTCCGCAACGAACGCAAACTCGCCCTTTTCCAGGCTCTTTTCGGCAATGAAGAACTGGAACGCGCCGCCAAACTGGTGGATGCGGAACTGGCTGCCGGAAATACCGCTTTTCAGGATGCTGCGCGTCAGGTGGGAGCCCGTTATTTTGAACGGCGGCAGCTGAAGACCGCAGTAAAATATTTCAACAGCGTTCCGGCAACGATCTTCTGGAGCGGCAGTTGGGTGGATCGGGATAAAGCGATCGTATTGCTCAAACCCTATGCGATCCTCGGCGATAATAAAGCTCTGGCTGAAAAAGCTGCCGAACTGGCAGCACACAAAAAATTTGAAATGCGTTACCGCGCACAGTTCTCATTGATCGCGGCACTGGCAAAAGATCCGGAAGCCGATCTGAAAGCCGCCGTCAGAGAACTGGAATTGAAGAATGACGAAGCCTTCGCCAATGCGTTGAGCGATGCCGGTAAATTCTTCGTCAGCGTCACCCGCAATGATCTGGCGGAATATATTTTCGCACAGCGCAGCAAACTTTTCGCTCCGGAAAAACGGAATGAACTGGTCATCCGCTATGTGAAAAATGCACCCACGGATGTGGGATCCTGGTTGAATTCCGATATCATCAAAGATCCGGAAAACCGCGCCGATGTCACGCGGATCTACGGCGCAAAAGAAGCCGCAAATCTGGTGACAGATGTTATGGCAGCAGGCAGAAATGTGGGTGATTCCAGTGTTCAGGCAGATAAAGAAACTTATTTCTATGCCTGCTACGATGAATACGGTGTGCATATCTATTTTGTGGGTG
>JAZNXT010000014.1:0-25616 GCA_045594005.1 Victivallales bacterium | reverse complement strand
GAAATGGCTTTGCGGATAAAAGTTTTTTGAAAAGGGTTCGGGAAAAACTTTTTTCCAAAAAAGTTTTTCCCGCCAGTTTTTGAGATAATTTCACATCAAACGCAGAGCGATTTCGTTCCAGAATTCCAGACCGTGCAATGTGGGACGGCAAATCTGATCATCCACGGTGAGCAATCCATCTGAATTCAGATCGTGCAGCACCTGCATCAATTCCGGATCATCGGTCCAATTTTTTCCGGCGATTTTCTGCCATTGTGCGGACTGCCAGCCATTACAGGTACGCAAGCCCATCATCAGGATCTCCCGCAGCCGTCCGGAACGGGGAATGGAATCCATTTCCGGTGCTTTTCCGGCGAGCCATTCTTCCAGATCATCGATCTGTGTGAAACGGTCAACACCATCGAAGGACGCGGCGGAGGGTCCCACGCCGAGATAAGATTCCCCCAGCCAGACATGATGATTATGCCGTGCCTCAAATCCGGGAACGGCATAATTGGAGATCTCGTAACGCATCAGTCCGTGTTTTCCGAGAAAATCCCCGGCAAGATGCCACATATCCGATGAAAGAGCTTCATCCACCGGAGCCAGTCCATGCGCCATTGCATAGGGGGTATGTTCTTCCGGCGTCAGCGCATAACAGGATACATGACGCGGCTGAAGGGCAAGGATCGACTCCAGATCTTTCTGCCAATCCGCCAAAGTTTCACCCGGCACTGCATACATCAGATCGAATCCCAGATTCCGGAGTCCGGCAGCGCGCAAAAATTTTTCTGCCGCGGAAACATTTTCCGCTGTGGCGGGAAATCTGCCGAGGACAGCGCGTTTTTCTGTGGAAAAACTCTGCACCCCCATACTGATCCGGTTCACATATTGCGCAAGGATCTCCGCCTTTTCCGCAGTGATCGTTTCCGGATTTGCCTCGCTGGTGATCTCCGCACCGGGAACAGTGCGGACTGTGGAAAAAACAGTTCGGAACATCTTTTTCAGAAAGTCCGGCTCAAAGATCGTGGGTGTTCCGCCGCCGAAATAGACCGTATCCAATGCCTGCAGGCGGTCCTGTTCCTTCAACAGATCGGCATGGATCCTGTTCAGCCATCGCTCCCCGCAGGAAAGGATATCACAATGGTCCAGGGAATAGAATGCGCAGTAATCGCATTTTTTCAGACAGAACGGGACATGGATATACAGATTCCGGTACGGCTGACGGTTCATGTTCAGATATAGGTCCGGATCAAGGCTTTTTCGCGCAGTTTCTTTTCGTATTCCTGCCGCTTCTTTCCCGCTTCGCGTTTCCGCAAATCCTGATACAGCGTACCGGAAACATTTTCAAAAGGAACGGTTTTTGCTTCCTTCACAGCGGTCACGCGCAGGAAGAAAAGAGCTTCCGGCGTGGAAACCGGTCCGATCACATCGCCCACTTTGCGGTCCTTCAATGCCCGCTGGAATTCCGGACGCAGTTTAGGCAGTTCTTCGCCGATGACCATACCGCCTTTTTCCCGGTTGGGATTATCCGAATACTCTGTCACAAGTCTGGTGAACAGAACCCCATCTGCATTTTTGACTGTATCTTTGAGTTTCCTTGCCGTTTTCTCTGCGGAAACACCGGCTCTGCCGTTTTCCAGATTCAGCTGAAGAAGCTGAAAATCCACTTGACGCGCACTGGTGAATTTTTCCGCATTGGCACAATATTCATCATAGACATCTTTCGGCGTGACCACCACTTTGCTGTCGCAATCCCGGTACAGGATCACATCCACCGCGATGCGTTCCCGTGCTTTTTTCCGCAGTTCGGAAAGATTGCTGCCGTAGGAATTCAATTTCTTTTCCAGTTCCGCACGGCTGATCCCGCCGAGATTCCGGGCGTGTTCATCCAGCAATGCCTCCACATGCTGAATGGGAATATCGAATGGCTGCCGCAAATATTCACGATACACCAACTTGTGAAAAATAATATTGTTCAGCACTTCCCGGCGCAGACGGCTGGTTTCCTGAATCAACCGGTTTCCGGAATAGACTCCGGCAAGTTCGCGTTCCCGCGCACCGCTTTCCAACACCACATCCAGCAATGTGACAGGCTCGCCATTCACGGTCGCCAGCACGGAATTTACCGTAGTCTGCCCTTCATACCGTGGAGCTGCCATCAGAAACGCCGCCGTAAAAAACAGCATGATCAGCGAACAAATATATTTCATAACCCGAATTCCTTTCCGTAATTATCTCAATAATATACCGCAGTATCATCACCTTTTCAAGTGCTTTTTCTGACTTGTCCACAAAGAAAAGATACCGTGACAGACGATCAATACCGCCAGCACGGCAAAACACCAGACATCCCCACGGGGAAAGATCTCCAGCAGGATCGATACTGCCGCGAATGATATTCCCCCGGTAAAAAACGGAATACAATAGAATCGCGGTAAATGCTCATCTTTCAAAATAAAACGGTGCCGGAGCGTGTTATGATCCAGGATCATCTCCCCGCACATCAGCAGATATGCCAGCAGAGGCAGCACCATATCCCTGCGGTCGTCAAAAATGATCGACATTGCAGAAAATCCCAACAGCGCAATGATATTTTCCCAACTCCGGTGAAACACAGAAGATAACAGCAGCAATCCCCCCGCAAGGAGGAAAATATGTATCTGCTCCGGAGAAGCCCCCCACCACCAGGCGGCAAAAAACAAGGCTGCCGTTCCCCCGGCATAAAAACCTTTTTCCGCAAAATGAAACACCGGTTTGTGAACGGGTGACCAGTTGATGAAATACCGGCAGAGCAGATAGATCACTGCCGCAATGACAAGTCCCCACAGAATACCGCATTTTAAAAGATCACTGCCGCAGATGGATGCCATTTTTTCCTGACCGGCAATTTTTTCCTCATGGATAAACGGCGGCAATTCCTCTTCATTGATCGCCTGAAGTGCGCTGTATGCTGCGATAAAATCACTGTTTATCATCTTTTCTGCACCGCCATGTTTGATCACTGCCGCAAACCGCTCTCCGGAAAGATCCGGTGCAGACCCGTTTTTCGTCACCACAAAATAACGGTAAAACGGTCCATAGAGCTGAACTGTTTTTCCCGGCAGTTCCGCTGCCAGCCGTGCGGCAAAATCCTTTTCCCGCAGATCGGAACGGGGAATCGGAACGCGCACCGCAAGAAGCGCATCCTCTTTCTGCATATTTTTGAGGATCCTCTGATAAAAAGTACGGGAAAAATAAAATTCTTCCTCTGCAGTCTGCGGTTCCGGCAATTCATAATAATACAATCCGGACGGTCCTGCCGTATTTTGGGAGATCCGGCTCATTTCACAAAAAACAGTTTCGGAGGTATGACGGAAAAAATCCGCAGAAAAACTTTCTTCCGCCGCACAAATATAGACCCCCCCGCCGGAAAATGCCTGCAATGCCAGAAGCGGCAGCATTTCAGCTTCTCCCACGGAAAACGCCTCATCTGCCGCAACTTGTTCTGCAAAAAGTCCGCGCTCATCCTGCGGACTTCCGGTGAACTGCGGATAACTGAAGAAACCGCCCGCAATCAGCAGGAGAAAGGGGATCGCCGCCGCAAATCGGCTTTCCCGGATCATGCAACAGTGATTGCAGAAGATCGATATCCCGAGAAGGATCAGCGGAACCAGCAGGAGGATCCCATTGTTTATCAGCAGATCCAACAGAAAAAACAGGATGATCCCCCATCCGGCAGCTTTTGTGAAACCGGAAAAAGTAATGGGAAAATCTGCATCATCCGCCAGATCCATACGGAAAAGACATCCTGCGCAGAAGAACATCACAAATTCTCTGCCGGGAAAAAGAAAGACTGCACACGCCGGGATCAGCAGATCACAGAAATAATACCAACGGCTGTTCCACGGCAGACTCATCCCCGCTGCAAAAATACAGCATAAAAGTGCGGGAAAAAGAATACTGTTCAGCGGATAGACCAGAAAAGATATTTCCGGCAGTGCGGGAACGGAAAATGCAGTTTGCAGCATCACAATGATCCGCAAACACCACAATATCACCGGTCTTATTCGGAAAGGCATACTCTCATCTCCGCAGTTTCATCATAAAACAAAAAACGCCGTCAGAAGACGGCGGTGTTTCCATAAACGGAAAGTTTTTTATTCCAGCGGCATCTGGATCTGCTGCGGCGAGGAAAAGACTTCATCTGCACCGATTCCGGGATTCAGTTTCAATACTTTTTCCAGATCGGCACCCATATCTTTTGCCAGGATGCGTAGCGTGGCACCTTTATATGCAGTCGTGCGGTATGATTCGATGGTAGAATTCGCATTGGAAGGCGTTGTGACATCAACACTTTCACCGTGTGCCACCGGGGTGTCATCATCCGGCAGAGCAGGTGCGGGAGCGTCGTTTTCCTTCGCCGGTGCAGGTGCCGCCGGTTCCTCCACATTCAATCCCGGCGGATCGTCCCGGTTCACCGCAGGTGCGGGAGCGGGAGTTTCTTTCTTTTCCGGCTGGGGTTTTTCAACGGTTTTCTTTTCTGCGGCGGGCTTTTTCACAGTCGGTTTTGCCTGTGCTTTTTTCTGCATGAATGTCGGATCCGCAGGGGGAATGACAAGCGTCTTCCCGATCTGAAGGGTGGATGTCAGAGTAAGTCCGTTGGCTTTTGCAATGGCAGCGGCAGGGACCTTATAGGTCAATGCCAGTTTGCTGAACATATCGCCCTTCACGATCTTGTGGGTGCGCTGTCCTTCCTGTTTCTGTGCGGCAGGACCAGGTTTGGCGGGTTCAGCTTTCTTTTTTTCCGGAGCGGGAACGGGAGCAAGTTTTTCTTCCACATTCTTCACATCTTTCAGATCCCGGATATTTCTGCGGCGGAGAGCCGTTTCAGGGATACGGATCTGCTGATTGACGCGCAGTGTGGCTTTGGGATCCAGCTTGTTGTATTCCGCGATCACCTTCCAATCGGCATCGTAACTTTCAGCAATGTGGGAAAGGGTATCGCCCTTGCAAACGGTATAAACGATCTCGTTCACCACCGGTGCGGGTGCGGGAGTTTCCTCTTTCGCCGGCGCAGGAACGGGTGCGGGTTCTTCCGCTTCCTCCTTCACTTCGCCGCCATCGGGAGAAAACAGCTGGATCTCTGCTTCGCCGGATTCCTGCTGACCCGGAGTCTGCTGGACCGGTGCAAGCGTATCAGTTGTCTCCAGTTTCTGTTCCGGAATTGCTTCCGGAGCCGGAGCGGGTACGGCTACGGGATCATCCACAAATGCACCCGTGGGGGTTTCCGGTGCGCCGCCGGAAATCCATTCCGGGGAGCAACCCACAGCGAAAACTGCCAGACCGCAGGCACAAATTGCCGGCATTGCCGCAGCGAAAACGGTTCTTTTTTCCTTCATTAGAATATTCCTCCTGAAAAATGTTGTTGACAATACACACTGCACTATATATTAAAAAAACGATTTTTCAATCCGGAATTTCAGGAAATTTTGAAATTTTTTCAGGAGAAACAGCTGTCATCACCCGGAATGGCATTTTGAAAAACTTTTTCGCCGCATCATTGAAGGAATCCAATGTGATATTTTGCAGATTTTCCAACGCACGCCAGATGGCGTCCGCACCCCGTCCGCAATATTCCATGCGGCAGCAGATGGCGGAAAGTTTGCAGATATCCTGCATGTGATCCAGAATTTCAAACCGTTCTCCTGCAACGGCATCGTTGAATTCATCGGCAGTGAATCCTTCCGTGCTGCGGAGTTTGCGTTCCTCCTCAAAAAGCTGCAGCACTTCCTCTTCCGCTCCGGCTGCAGTCCCGGCAAGATAAGCCGCCCAACCGGTATAGGCACGGATCGCGGGCATCAACTGGGTATAATATGCCAAGCCCCGTTCTTCACGGACAGTTTTGAACAGACGGGATGCCATCCCGTTGGAAGCACGGAAGATCATGCGTTCCTCCTGAGAAAGATCCTTTGCAGCGGGGATAGGGAATCCGTACATGACTACCGATTGCGCTTTCTCCAATTTTTCCGCAAGGAACAGATCTTTCCGTCCGCAAACTTCTGCATTTTCCGGTTCGGGCAGCGGATCATTGCTCCAGGGGATCGCGCTGAAAATATCTGTCAGCAGTTTTTCCCCGCCGGCACGGGAAATGGCTCCGCCCACAGAAACAACGGTCTTTTCCGGGATACAGGCGCGGCGGTAAAAGTTTTTCACATCGTCAATGGAGATGGTCTCCAGATTTTTGATGATCTGTTCATTGGTATAACCGCAGGGATGATCCGTCCCGAAGATCCTGCTGCGGGTGAGTTCCAATGCTTTCAGACGCGGATCCACCAATTCGCTTTCCAGTTCGCGGATCAGAAAATCCCGTTCAAATTCAAAGCGTTCCGGATCAAAAAGCGGTTCGGAAAACATACTCTTGAGCAGATCTTTGAGCAAATCTGTCTGATGTGCCATACATTCCGCACGGACATAGAAATGATCGCCGCTGTCGTCCACATCCAGCGTGATGGCATGATCGTTGAGAACGCGCTCAAATTCTTCTTCCGGATAAGTCTTTGTTCCGGCTGGCAGCATGGATGTCAGCAGCGAAGCGGCTCCGGCAAGTTTTTCCGGCTCAAAATGATTGCCGCCGGGGAACATGAAGTTCAGCGCGACCAGCGGCAGGGAATCGTCTCCCTCCAGAAATACGCCTTTCTGACCGGCAGGGAATGTGTGGACTTCCGGTCTGCCTTTGCTGCGGAGCGCGGATACACTGACCTGCGATTTTCCTTTGAAAGTTTCGGGAAGCTGGGTCACGATCGTTTCCTGTGTTCCGGTACGGTATTCACGGGCGATACGCATGATATCATCCGGCGACACCGCGCGGATCATTTCAGCGTAGGAATCGATACTTTCCATATCTTCTCCGGCAGCGAATTTCCGGCTGACGAACCGCCCGAGTCCGCTGTTGGTACGCAAAATATCCCAGAACACCCGTTCCACAGCCACATGGATGCGGTCCAGTTCACTCTGTTCCACGCTCTTGTGTTTCAATTCATCCAGGATCTCGTGGATCCCATCCAGCATGGCATCCGTCTTTGCCGGATCGGTCACGGCAAAAATAAATCCGGATGCGGCATCTTCCGCTACGATCCTTTCGGCGGAGATCTCATCTGCCAGTTTCCGTTTCGTCTGGAGTTCTGCCACAAGACGGGAACTTTCGGAACCGCCCACCAGTTTATTGAACACCTCCAGAGCCACTTCGTCCCGGTGTCCGGAACCGGGTTCCCGCCATCCGGCAATGACCCATGCGAAGGGATCGTTGTAAAAAGTTTGTGCCTGACGCAGCATATTCTGCATGGGTTCCGGTGTCAGGATGGGGTCATCGATCCTGCCCATCCGCCAGGAGGATGCTGTTTTTTCGATATGATCTGCCATCTGAACAGGATCCACATCCCCGGCAACAACGAATGCGGTGCGTGCCGGTGAATAGCGTTCCTCATAATAAGCACGCATGATCTCCCGGTCAACTGTCGCAATCTTTTCGCCGTATCCGATGATAGGTACGCGCAAGGGATGTTTCCGGAATGCGGAGGCAAGGAATTTTTCATAAACCGCCGTTGCGGGCCGGTCATCCCGCATGGCACATTCCCGCAGGATCACATCTTTTTCATGAAGGAAGCGTTCCTGCGGGAACAGGGGATTGGCGATCATATCATAGATCATATCCACGCCTTCCGCCGCAGCTTCCGCCGGCAGTTCCATGTAGTATTGTGTGGTGGAATATCCGGTACTGGCATTGAGTCTGCCACCCAGTTTGTTCACCCGGTCGGCAATATCCGTATGCCCGGGATAATGTTCCGTGCCGGAAAATACCATGTGTTCCAGAAAGTGGGAAAGTCCGCAGCCGAGGAATCTGCCTTCATGGATACTTCCGGTCTTCACCACCGCCTGCGTGAACACGGTACCGGTCCCCGGACGCGGGCAAATGAATATTTCCAATCCGTTCGGCAGTGTTCTGCGATAGATCTGTTTTGCGATTTGCGGTCTTTCTGTGTTACTCATCATTTTCATTCCTTTCTTCTTTTTCAGGAGGATCCATCTTTTTCAGGATCGAATCCAGCCCTCCGGGTAAATCATCCGATATATCAAAATCTTCGATCCGGTCATTGGGACTTGCCGCGAGGATCCCCGCTCCGATCATGGCATAGACCACATTCCCGATATCGCGTCCCCGTTCAAATTTCCAGTCCCGGAAGACATCCGGTGCAAGAAATCCGAACCGGACCACGGCGAACTGCAATATTCCCCGCAGAAGTTCAGCACCGGTCACATGGCGTTCCAATCCTTTTTTCCCCGCGCGTTCGCACGCTTTCACAGTGTATTGCACACCGGCGGAAACGAACAGATATGCCGCCAGCGGATAGCGGCTCTTTTTCTTCAGGATATTGAGCAATGCGGAGCGTTCCGGAAAGTCCGGCGGGATTTTTCCTGACATAAAATGATCCTGTGACATTGTTTTTCTGGTCCTTTCGGGTAATACTTGCGAAAAAAAACACAAGTAATATAATCCGGCTCTTGAAAAATGCACTATCAGAATGTATTTTAAAAGACAAAAATTTCAGAAAAACCCCAATAAAAACAGTTTTTAAGGAGCAAATGGACAATGAAAGTCATCGTTGCGTACTCTGGCGGACTTGACACATCAGTGATCGTCAAGTGGGTCAAAAACACTTACAACGCAGAAGTGATCTGCTATTGTGCAGATGTCGGACAGGCTGAAGAAACTGCCGGTCTGGAAGAAAAGGCGATCCGTACCGGTGCTTCAAAATGCTATGTGGAAGACCTGACGGAAGAATTTGCACGGGATTTCATCTTCCCCATGCTGCAGGCGAATGCCATCTACGAAGGCAACTACCTTCTCGGCACCTCCATCGCCCGTCCGCTCATCGCCAAAAGACTGGTGGATATCTGCAAACAGGAAGGCGCAGATGCCATTTGCCACGGTGCCACCGGTAAAGGCAACGACCAGGTCCGTTTTGAACTCAACGCATACGCACTCGACCCGGCTACGAAGATCATCGCCGCATGGCGCGATCCCAACTGGACGTTCAAGTCCCGTTCCGAAATGATCGAATACGCTCATGCAAACGATATCCCCGTGAGCAGCACGCTGAAAAAGCCCTACTCCATGGACCGCAACTTGCTGCACATCTCCTTTGAAGGCGGCATCCTGGAAGATCCGTGGGAAGAATGTCCGGAAGAAATCAGCGTCATGACCAAGCCCCTGTCCCAGGCGGCAGATGAAGCGGAAGACGTGATCATCGAATTCGTGAAGGGTATCCCCGTCAAAGTCAACGGCGAAGAACTCTCCCCCGCAAATCTCATGCGCAAACTGAACGATCTCGGTTCCAAACACGCTGTCGGCAGAGTCGATATCGTGGAAAACCGTTTCGTGGGTATGAAATCCCGCGGCGTGTACGAAACTCCTGCAGGAACCATCCTCTACTACGCACACCGCGCTCTGGAACAGATTACCATGGACCGGGAAGTCATGTTCCTGCGTGACTCCTTCATCCCCACCTATGCGAAACTCATCTACAACGGCTTCTGGTATGCTCCCGAACGGGAAATGCTTCAGGCTGCCATCACCGACAGCCAGAAGTTCGTCACCGGCGAAGTCCGCGTGAAACTCTACAAGGGTGCCTGCCACGTCACCGGCAGACGTTCCCCGTACAGCCTGTACGATGTGAACCTCTCCACCTTTGAAGAAGATGATGTGTACGACCAGAAGGACGCCAGCGGTTTCATCCGCCTGAACTCCCTGCGTCTCCGTACCATGGCAAAAAGCGCACAGCACCGTTATTGATAAAAAATGCAGTCAACAGTCTGCAGTCAACAGTCTGCAGCCGGTGGAAAAAACGGCTGAAGACTGAAGACTGAAAACTGAAGACTAACTGAAAGGTAATACAATGAGAAAAGTTCTTATTCCTACAAAACTGGATAAAGTCGTAGCCGCTACACTCGGCGAACACGGTTTTGAAGTCATCCAGGATCCCGATACCCAGCTGGCGGATCTCGCGGCAAAACACAGCGATGCACAGGCGATCATCGTCCGCAGCGAAAAAGTCCTGCCGGAAATCATGGATATGCTGCCCGATCTGAAACTGGTGGTCCGCGCCGGTGCAGGTTTTGATAACATTGATACGAAATATGCCCGCCGGAAAAATATCGATGTCATGAACACTCCCGGTGCCAACTCCAACTCTGTGGCTGAAGAAGTGGTCGCCATGGCTCTGGCGGCATACCGCAAACTCACTTATGCCGACACCACCACCCGTGCCGGTCTGTGGGAAAAGAAAAACTGCATGGGCAGAGAACTCACCGGAAAGACCGTTGGTATCCTCGGTCTCGGCAATATCGGCAGACTGCTGGCAAAACGCCTCAGCGGTTTTGAATGTAAGATCCTCGCTTACGACCCCGTCCTTTCTCCCGAAATGGCGGATAAAGTCGGTGCCAAACTCTGCACAGTGGAAGAAATCTTCTCTCAGGCAGACATCATTTCTCTGCACATTCCTGAAAATGACAAAACCCGCGGCATGATCAATGAAAAGCTCCTCTCCCTCGTGAAGAAAGGTGCCATGCTCATCAACTGCGCCCGCGCCGGGATCGTGGACGAAGCCGCCATCCGCAAACTCAAAGCCGAAAAAGAACTCCTTTTCTGCAATGACGTGTATCCTAAAGATGCCGCCGGTGAAAAATCCGTTGCCGACATCGCCGATATCATGCTCCCCCACCTGGGTGCCAATACCAAAGAAGCCAACTACAACGCAGCTCTCCGCGCCGCAGAACAGATGGTTGGTTACTTTGAAGAAGGTATCACCTCCTGCGTGGTCAATAAGGGCGTTCCGGACGGGCTGGATCCCAACTATCAGAAACTTGCCGCTCTCCTTGCCACCCTCGGCAAAGCCTATCTCAACGGCAGAGCTGTTTCCAAACTGGAAATGAGCTTCTACGGCAAACTCAATCCCTTTGCAAAATGGATGCTCGCTCCCGTCGTGGCAGGTCTCTGCCCCGAATTCGATGCTTTCCAGGGTGCCGATGATGCCGCCAAAGTGCTGGCGGAACGCGGCATCGCATACGAAAACCGCGAAGTGGATGAAAGCAAACACTACGGCGAATCCATCACCATCGATTTCATCGCCGGTGCCGACCGCATCTCCATCCGCGGAACCATTGCGGAATCCAATCTGATGATCTCCCGGATCAACGACTTTGAAGATATCTATCTGAAGCCCGCCGGTTGCGACCTCTTTGTGGAATACGAAGATGCTCCCGGAATCATCGGAAAGATTGCCGGATTCCTCGGCGAAGTCGGAATCAACATCACCGATATCCGCGCACCGCAGGATCTCAAGAACAACCGTTCTCTGGCAATCGTCAAAACGAATATTCCCGTGGCGGAAGAACTCGTTGCCAAGATCAAAGCAGAAGTCAACGCCATCAACGCGTTCGCTTTTGAATATTGATCTGAATACGCGTATGCAGAAATCCGGATCCTCATCGGGGGATCCGGATTTTTTTATGGAGCAGAAAAAGGTGAATCATGGATATTGATACCGCAGATCCCGTAAACGGAAATGGATGTATTATCGCCTTCGGCGGAAATTTGAACGACCCGGACCACACCTTTGCCATGGCGTTTGACGCCTTGCAGGAGGCAGGGCTGGTCATTGAAAAAATCTCCTCGGTCATCACCACCGCCCCCGTAGGCTGTGAAGACGGCGCACCCGATTTCCGGAATGGCGTCCTTGCAGCAAAATGGTACGGTACAGCACGGGAACTCCTGACCCTATGTCAATCGCTGGAAGCGCGTTTCGGACGCCCCAACGATCACGCAAAGGGCTTTTCCCGGACGCTGGATCTGGACATTATCCTGTTCGGCGGAATAAAAAGCAGCGCGCCCGAATTGATCCTGCCCCACCCACGGGCAAAAGACCGTGACTTTGTCTTGATCCCGTTGCGGGAGATCGCACCCGGGCTTGCCGCTGTATTGTGATCCGCTGATCTTTTTTATCCGAGGACCGATTCCCTGCCGGAAACGATACAGATCGGAACGATTCCCCGACCGGTCAATTCTCCGCCGGTCCCGATCTTTCCCTGTGCCAGATCCGCAAGCTGCGCAATGGCGATATGGTAAGAATCCTGAATCTTTTCCGGGATTTGTGACCCCGGTCCGCGTTTGTAAAGTTCCAGTTCGGCAATGGAAAGAGCCCATTCCTCCACGAGAGGTGTAACTTCAAGAGGGATCTGATACCGGGTCGATGCAAAACCGTCGATAATGGCACTTGCACGGGAAATGATCCCTTCCACAAGATTGCTTTCCGTTCCGGCAAGATTGGTAAAACGCTCCTGTCCGACACGGCTTTTCAGTTGATCTGCTGTGATATAAGAAGACATAAAAAGGATCTCCTTTTTTGTTTTTGAGGTAGAAAAAACGGGCAGCGATGCCACCCGTTCAGCCGTACAGACTTTTATTCTGCCGTACCGCCTTTATAAATCAAGTGGGGAAATGCCAGAAACGCTTCGCCGCGGGCATCAGCTCCATAGATATATTCCTTGCTGTTGAACACATTTTCATCCGTCGCGCGATCCAATGCGGTCAGGACCGGCATCTTGCGCTGCTGCACAAAAAGCGGCTTGATCACACCGGAAGTACACGCAAGGAACCATTCATCTTCGTGTTCGCCGCAAAGTTCCGGCAATACCAGAAGTTCCGCACTGCCGTTCCACGGATTGCCCGCAGTTCCGACGCCGCTCACGCCATCGGCGGTACAGGAACGCACCATCATACGGTCTTTGAGAATACTGAACGCCGCCGCCTCGTTTTTGGGACCGACGATCAGCAGATCGGGTGTCACACCGAGAACTTTTCCGCTGTGACCGCAATACTGCATCATCGTCATTCTTGCCGCGGCATAACTTTCAGCAGAAAGCGCAGCAGTCGTTGTGTTGCAGATCGCCGATTCACCGTAAACGCGTTCCGCACTGAAAAAGTCTTTGCCGTCGATCCATTTGGGATTACCCAGCAATGCCTCCACTGCAAGATCCTGCCAGATCTTTGCTGCATGAAGCCCCAACTGTGCGATCACGGTGCCGTAGATCCCGTACTGGTCATCTTCAATATCATTGCGGGGGATCGAAACAGTTTCTTCAAAGTCACGGTTCACCACCTCGATCTTCTGTGAGGTAAGATTGCGCACCTGACGATCCGCACTCCATTCCGTCATGCCGCCGAACTGTTCCAGAAACGGATAAATATTGGATGCGCTGCCGGACTGCACCGGAGCAGCAAATTTTTTCCATGTTTCGGGCGCAAGTTCAAATCCTGTAAGAAAATTGTTTTTGAAACCTGCAAAGAGAGAATCCATGTTTGTTCTGTTGATGTCCATAAAAAATCCTTTCTTGTTATGGGTTGTTTTTCTGTTTTTTATTTCAGGCGTGTGCCGCGTTGTCACGGAATTTTGCCGGATCCACTCCCAGATAACGGCAGATCTTCTGTTCTTCCGCAGAAAGAGCGTTCCCTTTCCGTGCAAAAACACCGCTCCGGCTCTGAAGATTCAGATTATCCGGGATCTTCCGCGGCGCACCGATGCACCATTCTTTGAACGCCAATGGATCATTTGCGGCAAACTGCTCCGCCCACCTGCGTTCGGATTCCGCCAGTTTCCCATCACGGAACGCCTGATCCACAAGCATTTCTGTTTTCAATTTTGAATATGCTTCAAACTGTTCTGCGGCATCCGTCAGATCTTTCAGTTCATATTTTTTCAGAAAATCGCAAAGTGCATTCAGGCGTTCCGCGCCTTTCCGCACAAGTTCACGCTTTTCCGGCATGTTCAATCCTGCCGTATCTCCCTCCTGATCCACAAGTGCGAGAAAATCGTTCAAAAGCGAGCCTTCCTCCCCGGAATCATCCGCCGCAAGAGCTGGCACCCCGTGCAACGCGGGATGATTGGTCAGTGCCACAGAATGAACCGCCGCCACTTTTGTACCATCTTCCGTAAAATAAAGTGTAGGCGAAAAATAACGGTATTCTCCCTTTTTCAGAAATTCCGCCGCCTCATCCGTCCAGTATTTCACATGAGCAAAAATGCCTTCCGCCTGTTTGTAAAGACGGTCGATCCAGCCTGCGGCGGGTGCTTTTCCCCCGGTCAGACTCTGGTGTTCATAATCGATCACAAGATCTTTTGCACGGGCATTGAATTCTGCGATCACGGCATCGGCATCGGCGGGAGAAAATTCAAATTCCCCCGTTTCGCCGCCTTTCGTGTACCGGCTTGTCCCGTAAGGCAGCAGCAGAAAATCCTGCTGAATTGTATCGCCGAATGAACTGCTGCTGCAAAATGCGATTTGTTGTGTTTCCATTGTTTTATTTTCCTCCTTGTTGGGATGATTGATCCAATCGGATCTGAAATGTTTTTTCGATCCATGCCGGATCGATCTGTACGCCGGATGCGGAAAGTTTTTCCACGATCTGTGCTTTTTCCAGAAGATTTTCCGGCAAAGAATGATCCATACGGAAAACAAGTGTCCCGTCACTGCCCCAGCGGAACCGTTCCAGCGGAGCCAGCACGGCGCGCTGAATGGTATCGGAAAGCGCGCGGCAATCGGCTTCCAGAAGATCACGGCGCACATGTTCCTGCACACTGCCGTTGCTGAATCCGGAGCCATCGGAACTGGTGGCACTCTGTCCCAGCAGCAGTACGGTGCAAAGGCGGTCGATATAATCCAGCCAGCTCTGATAATCTCCGGAGGCACTGCCGCTGGAATTGACAATCTCGATTTCCGCCCCCTCGTTCATCAATCCCACGCCATCCGATCCGATCTTTGAAAGGGAATCCAGCAATTCGTTGCGCAATTCCTCCGATTCAAAATCCTCGTTCCGGATCTTTGCCGCAATGAACGGGATCCCGAACCGCTCCAGATAACGCGCACGGTCACGCATGGCATACGTCTTGAAAAAATACAGCCACACCAGCGGCCGCAGCAATGCCTCATGGACCGGTGAACCGTTCCCGCTGCAGGGAATATGATACACAAACTGATTTTCGTGATACTCCGCAAAAGGATGTTCCCGTCCATCCAGCCCCAGCAGAGCGGGATTCCCGCAGCCGTCAAAGAGAATATTTGCGGGATCGATGTGCATAAATTTCCGGATCGCGCCGCCGCCATCCTCCCAAATGATCGCAGATGCCGCATAACCGTAGGCGATCCCCCCCAGCAAATGTTCCATCAACGAGCGCAGATCGGCACAACGGAGCAGTTTTTCCGCCTCTGCCGCACGCCGGGGATGGGTTTCCGAACTCACACTCCAGTCGCAGGCAAGTGCTGCAAGAATACGCGTCCGGAAATGACTGGTGATCGCAGGTTCGCTGTCCAGAATACGCCGGAACAATACCGCAAGCGCACCCGGAGATCCTTCATCGGCATCACGAAGGATCTGACGGATGGACTGCACATTCAGAGGAATTTCGTCCTGACGCCCCCACGCGCTGACAAATTCATTGAATGTGTCTTCATTCCGCAGCCGGGTCCGCATCACGCGCCGTCCGTGCCGGATGTTTCCACTTCCTTTTTCCATGCCCATGCCGCCGGGTGCAAACCGACCGATGAGCCGTTGAAAATAATTTTTGTTTGACATTGCCGCTACCTCCTGTGTAATGGTTTATGCAGGAGATATGGAGCGTCAAATAAAATGATACAAAAAACGGAAGGCACGACCGTTTTCCGATCGTGCCTTCCGGGTTAGTCAGTTACTTGTTACGCGATATTGCGATTATGCAATCGTAACTTTGTATTTGGTGAGTGCGGCATCTTCGCTGTTTTCGAGGCTGACGCCAACTTTGATTGCCGTCACCTCTGCGGCGGGCATGTAGTCGCCCAGCGCGAACTTGCCGTTTTCGTCGGCAGCAATGCCGCCTTCGATCTTCGTCCAGTTGCCGTCACCGGTGGTCGTGTAGATATCCACTTTGACACCTTCGCCTTCGATCGCCCAACCGGTCAGGTCGGTGCCGTCGCCCAGCGTGAAGACGTCAGCGATATCTTCGCCGATACCCAGCCATGCTTCGGCATTGCCGTCGTAAACCATGGTGGAATCAGCTGCATTGTCTGCAACATCATCCAGAGCAACGAATTCAACGCTGGCGTCGATCTTGCTGCCCTTGGCACTGCCGAGTTCCATCATCGCGGCGATGGTGGATTCGCTTGCGCTCACCTTGGCATCTTTGCCGATGGTCAGGACTTCAACATTGCTGATGCCGCCTTTGATGACCACTTCTGCGCCCTTGCCGATCACCAGCTTGTCGCTCATCTTGCCCTTGGCATCGGTACCCAGGTCGATGCTGCCGATTTCGGCATTACCGTTGAAGGTGACCACATCTGCGAAGTCATCCGTACCGGTGATATCGCCGGCGGAGAGCTGACCTGCTGCGGTCAGTTTGTTCACGCCGCTGATATCGTCCACGTTCATCCAGCTGTTCGCGCCGATGACCACGGTATTCTTGCCTGCGCCCAGAGCCACATCTGCGGCTTCAAAGGTGCTGTCCTTACCGATATTGATGGTATCGTTGCCTGCGCCGAGGGAAACTTTGCCCAGCGTCACATCGGCTTTGTTGCCGACCTTGATAGTATCGTTGCCCGCAGTACCGGTGACTTTACCTGCGCTGAACACGGTGGTGCCGATCGCTTTGTCAGAATCTGCAACTGCTTTGCCGTCAACCACGGTGAAGGTCTTGAAGTCAACGCCGTTGCCGATGGTCAGGCTGTTCAGGCTCTGAATCATGTCGCCAACTGCCACTTCCGCGTTGCTGCCGACGGTGATCTTGAAGCTGCTGCCAAGATCGGATTCCAGAATGCCGCCGCCGATTTCCACAATGCTGTAATTGCCGAAGTTCAGAACGGCTGCGCCTTCACCCGCGAGGAAGTCCCCGCCGATGTTCAGCGTGGTGCGCTGCAGCGTGTATGCG
This sequence comes from Victivallales bacterium, assembly GCA_045594005.1. Taxonomy (GTDB): domain Bacteria; phylum Verrucomicrobiota; class Lentisphaeria; order Victivallales; family UBA1829; genus SIG77. The sequence continues at coordinate 8,646 of JAZNXT010000014.1, read as the reverse complement.
GTCTTTGCCACATTCCATGCCCAGTTGCCGGCTGCGGTAGCGGTGAGCGTATTCACGTTCATCACATCGCTGCCGATCGTCCAATCGCTGCTCTTGCCGGTGACAATGCTGTTCTTGCCGCCGCGCATATTCACATCAGCTGCAATTTCCACAACGCTGTCGTTGCCGGCTTTGATCGCGCCATTGGCTGCCACGCCGTCAACACTGTCAATGCTGACGGTGTTGTTCGCGCCGATGGTCACAGCTTTCGCGGTGTAGATACCGCCCAGATCTGCGGTCACATTCTTGCCCAGCGTCACGCTGCTCATGACAACATCGCCCGCCGTGATGGAAGAATCGTTGCCGACCTTCAGAGCGGCAGATGCGAAGGTGGTGTTATCGCTGCTGATACTGCCGGAAACATTCAGATCGCTGCCGTTACCGAGAGCAAGGCTCTTCAGTTCGGTGACATTGCCGTTCACGGTACCCTTCACATTGTTGCCGAAGCTCACGGTGTTGGTGCCGCCGAGATTGCTTGCCGCGATGCTGTCCGCGCTGAATTCAGCATTGTTACCGACTTTCACAGTACCTGCGCCTGCGCTGGTGGCGATATCGCCGAAGGTCGCCTTCGTCACGCCGGTCTTGCTGCCCGCTTTCACATCCACGGTGCCGACATTGATCAGATCGCCAATGGCAAATTCTGCATCCGCATTGATGGTCGCAACGTTCTTGCCGCCGCGCATGTTGTAGTCGATTCCGCTGTAATCGGCGGCTTCGCCCTTGCCGATCACCAGCTTGTCTGCACCCTGAGTACCGCCAACATCGCCAACATAACCGTCTTCGATTTCGGTCAGGTCAGCCACATCGGTGATCGGGTCAGCTTCCGCCACGGTATCTTCGTTGAGATCTTTGATGATCGTGCCGTATTCTTCAATGAGTTCTGCCTTCTGGCTGGCGGTGATGCCTTCCAGACCGGTCACGATCACAGAACCTTCAGCACCAACGATTTCAACACCCTGGATCGCAAGAAGCTGTTCCAGAGACATCGTCAGAGTCTTGCCGTCTGCGATGGTCAGAGTTGCGCCCTTACCGCTGAAGCGGACGCCGCTGCCTTCGATCGTGGCATTTTCCGTCACGCTCAACTGAGAGAGGATCAGCGTTTCGCCGTCTGCGAGGGTCAATGCTGCATCATCATCTTCGCCATCACCCAGATTCAGAGTGCCGGCACGGCTGATATTGCCGCTGCCGATCACGATTTCCATCTGGTCTGCGGTCACTGCCTTGCCTGCGGCGGTGATGCTGTCTGCCTTGAACGCACCATCGGCGTTCACCACAACTTCATCTTCCACTGCAAAGGAGATATTGGCTGCGCTGTAATCGCCATTGCCAAGCACGTTCAGAGAAATGACCGTGTTCTTGCCTGCGGCAACTGCCTTGTCGATGCTGCCGAAAGCGTTCAGACCGATCACATAGCTGGTGCCTTCCACTTCGGTCAGACCGCCCATTGCAGCCCAGTCGGTGTTCACATAGATATCCGTGCCGTAGAACGCTTCATCATAGATGTAAACGTTCTTGCCGTCGTTCATAACTGCCCAATCCAGATTTTCCAGTTTGGCTGCGCCGACATAATCAACGGTACCGACGATACCCTTCTGCGAGTCGCGACCGTCAATGACGATAGCAAACTTTTTGTCGCCCATCGCTTCGATGCTGAAGTCGGAGAAGTTGACGGAGAGAGAACCGGCAGCTTCTTCAGTCGTTTCCACCGTAAGCGTATCACTGTAATCGATCGTGGATGTGAAGCTCACATCGGCAGAACCGTTCGCTTTGACGTTCACTGTGCTGAGTTTGATGATGGATTCGCCAGTCATTTCAAGAGAACCAGCGTAGTTTTCACCGATCTGGAGAGTTCCTTTGAACCCGTCACCGACGCCGATCACACGACCATTTTCCAGCACCATTTTGCCGGTTCCGGTCTTACCGATCTTGAGCGGCGATTCATTGCTGAGGAATTCGTAAGTAGCGTAATCTTTGATGGTGGTATTCGCTGCCGCAGAGTTGCCCAACGAACCGACCATGACCTGAGAGTGTTCGTCATCATACGCCTTGCCGTTACCGATCGCCGTCAACTTATTGAAGGCGTAGTAACTCTTGGCAACATCCAGCGTACCGGTTTCGTGGACCGTGACTTCTGTACTCCAGAAGGAGCCGTAGAAGTTGGAGTAACCGGTACCGGCATATTCGATGGTCCCGTGAATATCAAAGATACATCCCTGCATACGGAGGTTCGGCTGATCTTTTCCGGTCATCTGGAAGGTCACGCCTTCACCCACTGTAATGTGGCTCGGCTTGCCGTCTTCGTTGAAGCAGTAGAAGTCGAAGGGAGAGTTGCCAACCTTCGCAGAAGTGAGGACCACGCCGGTTTCCTTCATATCAACACCGCAGACAATGTTGATGCCGGTGCTGTATGCAAAGGAAGTCGTGGTGGTTCCGCCGTCGTAGTTGCTGTTGATCACAAGCGTGATATCTTCCGGCACAAACTCACGGTTCGCAATAGCGGTCGCCGCCATGTCGCCGATGTTGCCGTATGCCGTGTAGCCGACCACATAGGTCTTGCCGTTGTAGGTGACTTCCGTACCGGCTTCCAGTTCTGCCCAGGCGTTGTCATAAACGAGCGTGGAGTAGTCGAACACAGACCCCTTGGTCAGGAACAGACCGTCCTTATTGCTGGTCAGAACATAACCCGCCTTCGTCAACGCACTGTCGATCGTGTAGTCGTAGTAGTTGGCAGTGTTATACTTGCTCAGTTCGGCAAGTTTGTAGGTGTCGGCTGTCAGATTCTTCACATTATCTGCTGTAACGGTAACTGCAACCGGGCTCTGGAAACGACCGCTGCACTGGATGCGGGAAGTTTCTGCATTCGTGTCGCCGGTCAGGACGATCGTCACATCCAGTTCTTCCGTCGCATTCAGATATTTGTCTTGCAGGAACGCATTGCCAACAATCGTCACAGAAGCATTATCCTGCCAATAGGTATAGCTTGCACCGGTGATACTTGCGCCGTTTTCCAACACAATGTCGCCATAAACTTCAGTTTCGTTGGCAATACCCCAGGCACCGCCAAGAGTCAGAGAAGTGAATCCGGAAGCATCCAGCGCGCCGCTGATGGAATACGCGCTTTCGTTCACGTTGGTGATGGTGATCGCGTCGTTGCCTGCGCCTGCGGCGATGGCATCGCTGAAATTACCGAAGGCGTTGAGACCCCAGAGATACGTTGCATCGCCGACAGTCACAGTTGCACCGAATGCCAGACCATCGTCTGCCCAATCAGCATTGACCACCAGATTGGCGGTGCTGACTTTGGTGGTATCGTATGCGTAGATGCTGTTGCCCTGAACAACTTTCCAACCTTCTGCGAGTTCTCCTTTGATATCCACTTTGCCGGTGATGCCGCCGGTGGAGGCGGAGCCGTCCACGATCAAAGCAAAGAGCTGATCTTCCGCCGCTTCAAAGCCGGTGAAGTCAACCGTGAAGGATCCTTCTTCTCCGACCGTGATCGCGCCGGTGTAGGTCAATTTACTGGTGGCATCGATGGTGTTGCCGGTGGTGTTGAACACCAAACCTTTGACCGTGGCGGTGGAGCCGTTGCTCAGGCTGAAATAGGAACCGGCATCAAAAGTGATGGTGGTTTTTGCCGCAGTGATCGTACCATTGTCAGCAGTGAACTGTGCAGTGGCATCTTCGCCGGAACCCGCGAGGAAGGAGTAGTCTGCGTTATTCATGTTCACAACGCCGCCATCCGTCACATTCAGGTGGAGTCCCTTGAAATTCTTGTTGTCGGCGGGAACTGCATTGTTGTTCAGAGAGAAGGTACCGCCTTTGACATTGAGTTCGTAGTGGCTCTTGTCCAGACGGGTGCGGATACCGCCGACCGTCAGAGAACCGCCTTCGTAAATGTTGGTGACATAGGTCTTGTCTTTACCTTCAAAACTACTGTCTTCCTCGCTGATGTCACGGAGATTGAGGTAAGAATAGGGGGTACCGCTGCCGCCCTGTTTGACCGTGCCGTAGATTTCATAATTCGTACCGACCGCGGCGAACTGACCTGCGCCGCCCATGACTTCAACGGTCACGCTGCTGTCGATGGTGATGGTGCTGTCCAGAGAGTGGGGATCAGCCTTACCTGCGCCTGCGCCGCGGCCGAACCACTGTGCCTGGATCGTGCCATTTCCGGTGATGAATGCATTGCCCGCTGTGACAGAGCAACCGTAATTGCTCGCGCCCACTTTACCATCGATGACGATGGTGGTCACAACATCTTTGCCGTTGGCAGATGCTTTGTCGAACGCAGTCTGCAGATCGTTGAATGCGGTGGTGCCGAAGATGTAACCGGCATCGTTTGCCCACACCAGATCGCCTTCCGCGTAGGTGCCGGAAGTGACGCAAATCGTGTTCTTATCCAGCTGTTCGGCATCGTAAGCGTAGATCACTCTGCCCGTTTCGCCAATGGCTTTATCCACATAGGTGTATGCCGTGTCAGCGGGTGCATCTTTCACAGTGATATTGCCGGTGACCGCGTCTGCTTTGAGGACGACCTGGATCTTGCTCCAATCGGTGCCTTCGCCGCCGAAACCGGTCATATCAATAGTATAAGTGGAAGTGCCGTTGACCGTGATGCTTTTCGTGATCACAGTACTGGTGCCATCCTGTTTGAAAGAGGAGGCAGTAGTGGAAGTGACTTCATCCGTACCGGCTTCTTCGTCGGCGGGAATGGTGTAAACAGCGTCATTCACCGTAATACTGCCTGCTGTGAGAACGGAGCCGTTCTTCATATCCACGAAGCCGGCACCCATTGCTTTTCCGCCGTAGCCTTTGGCACCCAACACAACAGCACCGATGACTTCCGCTTTACCGTTGTCCAGAGTCAGCGTACCGGTATGCGCGGTATAGGTCTTTCTGTCGGATCCGCCGAGTTCAAGACCCTGAAGCAAAGCATAACCGTTGTCGGTAACGGTCAGAGAACCTGCTCCGTGACGACCTTCAAAGTTGCCGCCGAGAGAGACTTTTCCGCCGCCGTCGTGCAGATACAACTGCGCCAGATCGGAGAAGGAATCAGCATCTTTATTGCCGTACACCGTAATGTCGCCGCAATAGTTGAAGCCGGTGGTGCAGTAATAGTCCAGCTGACCGCCGTCGTAGATGTTGATATCGCCGCTGCCCATCACATAGAAACCGGCACCCAGAGAGGTTCCGTTGTAAGTGATTTTGCCATACAGATCCAGCACGCCGCCTTCGAGCGTGACAAAGTGACCGCTGTTGATGTAGGTGACATCCTTGTCAATGGTCACATTGGATGTGATCACCGTGAAGGTGGATTTATTGGTGTAATTGCCCGCACCTTCGTGGGGAGAAGTTTCAATGATACCGTTGCCGGTGATGGTCACATCTCTGCCGCCGAAATCTTCCACGAGGAGCGCGCCACCCCAAATCGTATCAGCATCTTTGGAACCGGTGAGGATCTGTTTTTCGTCGCCATTGTTCAGCGTAATGGTGTATTTGCCGTTGATATCCGCAGAGGAAACTGCATCCACAGCACCCTGCACTGCATCAAAGGCGTTGATACCGAAATATTTTTTCTTGTCGCCAACCATAACAACTGCACCCTGTTCGGTGCCGGCAAGGCTGGGATCCACATACAGATCGGTGATATCCGTATCCGTGATCATCACGCTTGTGCCGTTGTTCACCAGGCTGTAACCGGCTTCTGTCACATTTTCGCCGCCGATCACTGCCACATTACCGGTGATCGCGCCCGCAGAAAGGATCGTCTGATTGCCGGAAACTTTGGTGAAGTCGTAGTTGGTGAAGTCAATGGAGAAACTTGCGCCTTCCGCAATGGTGAGAGATTCCGTCACAGAAAGAGAACTGTTGGCGTCGATCACAACACTTGCAGTGTCATTGACATTCATCACATCCATATCTGCCACAGATGCGCCGGACATGATAAACTGCGCGCTTCCCGCCACAGTGAAAGTACGGGAATTATTCGCATTTTTTTCCTCAAAAACAAGTTTACCATTGTCAAGCGTGAATTTCTGAGTACCGAGGATGCCGAAAGATTCGTCGGGACGGACAACGGACATCACACCATAGTCAGAAATGCTGATGGTCATGGAGTTGGCGGTAGTATTGGGTGCCATGGAGATATCAAAGAATTCGAGTTGAGAATCGCCGAAAGCATTGCCATCGCCGTAAACATTAATTGCCAGACCGGGATCTGCACCGGCGGAACCGGAAGCAGAAATATAACCGATAGACGCTTTACCACCGGAGTACACATTGAGCGTACCGCCATCCGATTCAGAAACACGGAGAAAATCGGTGGAGAAATCACCATAAACATTGAGGGTATTGAGGTCGCTCAGTGTCTGACCATCACCGAAGCCATTTGTAACAATCAAAGAGGTTCCTTCACCAATGGTAACAGTACTGTAAACATCTTTATTGGTGGCACGGAAAAGGCGGTGCATCTGCATTGCGCCGGTACCGGTGAACAGAATGTCAGCATCTGTTTTGTAGCGGGTCTCTCCATTGAGTTCCGGACCGGTAGCAACAGAGTCATTGGTACCGACAAAGCTGACTTCTTTGGTTCCATCAAGGGAATCACCCGTCATGTTGATTTCCACCGGGGTGGTAAGTTCTTTTGCCACATCAACAGCGGCAAATGCATCGTTAAACGCATTTACGCCCCATGTCAATTCGACGCCATCAATAGTTGCCGGACAGGTTTCAGCTGTCCACTCAGTGTTTACAAAAAGTTTTGTGCGCGTTACTTCTTCTGCTGCCATAACTTCCTGTCTCCTTGATTTATTGTTGTTTTTGGTTGGTTTTCCATTCAAAATTTGTATATTTCTGCAATACTTATCTTCCACATAAGTACACAAAACTACACTACTCCGGTGTTATTCTACAACAATGATATGGAAAAAGCAAGCGATTTTTTGGGAAAAATTGTAAAAAATCGCAAAAAAGTTGGATTTTTTTCGTATTTCCCGGATTTTTTTCAAAAAAAAGCGGAAAAAGTGGCAAAAAAGCGGAAAAAGTACGGATATGTACGGATATGTACGGATATGTACGGAGGAATAACTATACAATCCGAGATCGTCTTCTCCGTACCCATCCGTACCGCCGGAGTCTTACGGAGGCGGATCCGTACCCATCCGTACCGCCGGGGGGTGCATAGCACCCGATTCTCGGGCGGCTCTCGCTACGTGTGTTGTTGGGGGGTGCAGTGTAAAATAAAATTTTAGTTTGTTGGTAGGCGGCAAGCGAAGCTGAGCCGCCCGATCCAGAAAAAGCGTCAGCGCAGCTGAAAAGCCCGATCCAGAAAAAGCGGCAAGCGCAGTTGAGCCGCCCGATCCCCAAAAAAAAGGATCCGGTGCGTTTCCGCGAGCCGGATCCTTTTCCTTAATATATAAGCGGTATTATATTACATCATGCCGCCCATACCGCCCATACCACCCATGCCGGGATCCATGGGAGCTGCCGGTTTCTTTTCTTCCGGAGCTTCGGTGATCAGACATTCCGTAGTAAGAAGCAGACCGGAGATACTTGCCGCATTCTGCAGAGCGGAACGGGTCACCTTCTTCGGGTCGATGATCCCCGCTTTGAGCAGATCGCAATATTCGCCGTTCTGGATATTGTAGCCGTCGTTGCCTTTGCCTTCCAGCACGGCATTGACCATGACACTGCCTTCAAAACCGCCGTTGGCTGCCAGCGTACGGAGCGGTTCCTGTACCGCACGGCGGATGATATCCGCACCGATCTTTTCGTCGCCTTCCAGCGCAAGATCGTTCAGAGCCACAGAAGCACGGATCAGAGCGACGCCGCCGCCGGGGACGATGCCTTCTTCCACCGCAGCGCGTGTGGCATGGAGCGCATCTTCCACGCGGGCTTTCTTTTCCTTCATTTCCGTTTCAGTGGCAGCACCCACATTGATCACGGCAACACCGCCTGCAAGTTTCGCCAGGCGTTCCTGAAGTTTTTCTCTGTCGTAATCGCTGGTGGTTTCTTCGATCTGTTTGCGGATCTGGTGGACTCTGCCCATCACATCGGCTTCAGCACCCGCACCTTCCACGATAATGGTGTTTTCTTTTTCAATGGTGATGCGTTTTGCTCTGCCGAGCATATCCAGAGAAACATTTTCCAGTTTGATCCCCAGATCTTCGCTGATCATTTTGCCGTTGGTGAGGATGGCAATATCTTCCAGCATGGCTTTGCGGCGGTCGCCGAAGCCCGGAGCTTTGACCGCGCAGACTTTGAGGATGCCGCGCATGCTGTTGATGACGAGCGTTGCGAGGGCTTCGCCTTCGACATCTTCAGCGATGATGAGCATGGGTTTGCCTTCTTTGGCGACAGACTGCAGCAGGGGCAGCATATCGTTGAGATTGCTGATCTTCTTTTCGTGAATGAGGATGTAAGCATCTTCAAGAGAGGCTTCCATGGACTCGGTGTTGGTGGCGAAATAGGGGGAGAGGTAACCCTTGTCGAACTGCATACCTTCGACCACATCGAGGGTGGTGTCGAGGGTCTTGGCTTCTTCGACAGTGATGGTGCCTTCCTGACCGACCTTTTCCATCGCTTCGGCGATGATGTTGCCGATGGTGG
>JAZNXT010000013.1:0-15164 GCA_045594005.1 Victivallales bacterium | reverse complement strand
GTTTTGCTGTTGGGGGAACCAATGACATTATGCCAAATGATCGGAGCTGTGCTTATTGTCGGCGGCGCAGTCATGGGAGAAATCCGGTCCAAACAATTTGTTCCCAATAAAAACAATGGAGATAAAAAGCCCTTGTGAAGCGGTTTTGTGAAAAAAACTTCACAGAATTTTTGTCAGACTTGAAAAAACGGTCGGCGTTTTTTTATCTTCCCCCAAAATAATAGCAAGGATGATTTTTTCAGGCAGATAAAAAGGGGGACAAAAAAAATGGCGGCTGGCTTTTTTATCTTCCCCCGCCATTCTGAAACGCATTTTGAGCTTAAAACTTCAGAATTTCGTTGTGAAATGAAATTCTGAAAACCGCTTCACTTTGATTCAGAAAAACTCAGAATACTATTCAATACCAGTCAGATAAAATTTTTCATAAACTTTAAATATCCCCAGACGGTTCCCGACCTTATAACGAAAGACGGTAATGCCGTTATCTGCTTTTCGGGAGTGATTTATTCCTGACCAGACAAAGAAAATTTGGTCATTGCCTTTGGGCAGTCCCCCGGCAACGAAAAAATCAGAATACCAGCATATTTTCAGTTTGTGATCAGGTTTGTTGGTGAAAAATGCGGTATTATCCGCCAGATTTATTTTCAACTCCCGGAGAATTTTTGTTTGATCACCCGATTTCGCAAACGAAGTAAACGTAACTGTCGTTTTACTGTTTCTTATAACTTGCAAAGGGATCGTCTTCTTGGGGCCGGTAAAAAATGGCTCATCTATTGCCAATTCAAAACGGTCACTTTCTTTGGCGGCATATTGCGGAATGGTCACCAGATAATATAATTGAGATTTTTTGCCGGGTGCCATTTCAAAATGAAGTAATGTTCTCCAAGTATTTTTTGAAGGTTTACCGACAACCCGGCATTTCGCATAATCGAAGCCAAGCCCACTGTGTGTATATCCGGATGCCGTTACAAGCAGAACTGATTGTTTATTATTGCCGGGAAAGATTTTTACCGATAAATCCGGACACGCCGCCGGGTCAAATTCTGCACCAAAGGAAAAATAAGAAGTGCAAAGCAATGCAAATAAAAATACAAATATTTTCATATTCCGTTCCTCCATACTCGAACCAACCGTCTCACATATAACATACCATCTCCCGCAGGCGTTTACAAGTGCGGATTACAATTTTTTGATAATTTTCTATAAGGAGAAGGACTTATGAAATTTTCAGGTTGAATCAAATTATCAGATGATTTTTTGTTAAAAGTACCGTTTGATAAATGCTCTGCCGCAATGGGTTATTTAAGATTCTGTTTCGTGGTGTTGATTGAGGCGATCAGAGTTATTCTGATTTCCCGGCAGAGAGTTTCCAACCAATCATATTCTGCAGAAGAAAGGATATTTATTTTTCTCAATAGTAGCAAGCATGGCAAAAGTAAAATTCAAGGCGGCTTGCCAACCTTTAAGCACCGCAGGTGCGCTTTTAATCAGAAACACATCCACCCGACGACAGGCGGCAACTTCACAAGTGAGCGAAGCGAAACGTCTTCACAAGCGACCACAGGGAGCGACTTCATCCACCTTTGCACAAGGCTACGGTGGACAAGCAAGCAAGTCTTCTCTGGAGTTTGGTGAAGATGTGAAGAAAAGGCTGCGCCTTTTGAGTGAAGAGCTTTTATTGACATAAAAGCGTGAAGAGAAGACTTGCGTCTTCGTTCGCCATTTTTTTTGGTCAAAAAAAATGGCGGAGAGAGGGGGATTCGAACCCTCGACTATTCGCCTTATGAAATTACACTTAAAAGAAGGTTTTATCCAGTCTTTTGAGCGTAATTTTCTCAAATTATAACATTATATGGCACTTTTTCTCGCTTGGCAAAAATTCACCATAAATGGGGAAATCCAGAGATTTTTCACCACAAAGTGGGGATAAATGGGGACGTCCCAAATTGTACTCAATCAACCTCGGAATAGCCGCAATCCACCATGAATTGCTGAAAACCATTTCGAGTCCATAATATAGCACGATAAATGCAATTTTACAATAAAAATCTTGCATCGATCACCAATTTTAGAATCAGTTTGCCGAATTAAAGTCAAAATCTGACGGGCAACAAAGCAAAATCCTTTGCCAAGTTCAAGCAGAAAGGACTGTAAATTGTTTATCAAGCCTTCTTCAAGGTCTTTTCGTACAGATTGAGATAATCTTTTGAAATAGAGTAACTTCAAGACACTGTGGTTGCAGATAAAATTTTCCGGCTCCAGTTTGGCAAGTGCTATATTTTCGTCAGTATCCGCTTTTGTTGACTGTTTATTCGTAGAAAGTAACACTCGGTCATAGTACAATACTCATCATATAAATTCCGGAAGCATCTTCGGGATTGTGGTGTTATTCAGTCATTTTCCAATCCCGGAACACCTTATGATAACGCAGTAGCAGAATCTTTTTTCAGTATCATGAAGCGGGAGGAACTGTCTCACAACTATTACCATTCATTTGAAGAGTTGGAGAAAACCGTTTCGGAATACATTGATTTTTTTAACGGAATGCGCCCTCATCAAAAAATGGGCAATCTTACTCCAGATGAAATTGAACGCCGGTATTATGAGAATTGAAGTCATTTTGCTGATCTCAAAAGTTTTTTACTGTCTTGAACCGAGAGCGTGATACCTCTGTATCCCGGTTTACATAATACTGCATTATGAATGTCATGTAGATATAAAAAAACAACTTTTCGGGACATTCTCACGAAAATCTACGAAAAGTTGTGTACATTACAATCTTACACCAGAATGCCTGCGGTGATTTTGTATTCGGTGTCGTACTTTTTCTGGTCGGTGGTGGAGACGCCCACGTAGCAGACGGTTCCTTCGGTGAAGGTCAGTTTGCTGGTAAGGGATTCGGTCGCGGCATCGTAGGTAAGTGCGATCGCTTTTCCTTTTTCGTCCACGCAGGTGATTTTCAGTTCTTTGCGTTCGTACGCGGTGGCGGTGACTTCATCCAATTCCAGAGAAATCGCGCCGGATCCGTCAAGTTCCAACTTCACGAAATCGGCGGCATCGCTGTAACCGACCCAGCCGTTGATGTTTGCGCCATTCAGTGCGGCGGCTTCATCTTCCTGCACCAGTTTCCAGGTATCATCGGAATTATCTCCGGCCTCCAAATAGAACACGGAAGAATCGTTCAGATTGAAGGAATAATCCGCATCACCGCCCTTCTTTGCATTGGTGGAAGTCATGCTGATATAATAAGTTCCGGCGGCGAGGAAGAGATCCTTTGTGGGTGTGACGGTATCCGCCTTGATGGTGGTGGTCTGAAGTGCCTTCAGCTTTCCGGTCTTATCATTCAACTGATAGATCACGAACTTTGCGGAATCGGAACTTGCCACATCAAAGTTTAATTTTGCGGCGGTGTCAAGCGTGAATTCCATGTAGTCCACGCTATCGGAATACCCCACCCATCCATCGGCAACGCCGGATGTGATATTGATCTGCTCCGCGTCGGTGAACACATCATCGAAATTATACGCTTTGGTGAAGAATGTTGTGTTGTCATTCAGCACAAAACTGTATTCAGCGGAGCCGCCTTTTCTGGCATTGGTGGAAGTCATGCCGATGGCATAAGTTTTACCGGATTCCAGCAGCAGATTCTTGGTGGGGATGGTGTACCCCGCCTTGATGGTGGTGGTCTGAAGAGCTTTCAAACTGAAGGTCGTCACATCGGTCTTTTTGTTATAATTTTCTTTCAGTTCATAAACCACAAATTTTGCGGCATCCGTGGAAGAAACATCGAACGAAAGTGACGCGGCATTATCCAGCGTAAATGTCATATAATCAACAGCATCATCCGTTCCGACCCACCCGGTTTTCTTAATATTTTCATCAAGTGTTCCGAGTTTTGCAACTTCACCATCGACACCTTCCGTTTTAAGATCGGTCCAGTCGTCGGTATTGTCAATGTCGGGTGTAACGGTGGCGTTCGGATCTTTCACGGTGATGGTGTAATCGGCATCGCCGCCCTTCTTCGCATTGGTGGATGTCATTCCAATGTAATAAGTTCCGGCGGCAAGTGTGATTGATTTTGTCGGCACGGTCTGACCCGCGCTGACGCTTGCGGTGAGCAGAGATTTCAGGCTGAAAGTGCCGTTTTTATTTTCGTTCAATGTATAAAGATTGAACTTTGCCGCATCGGAGGATTTGACATCAAAACTGACGGTCATATCTTCCGTAATGGTGAAGGACTTATAGTCCGCCGCATCGCCGTAACCGACCCAATCCGAAAGAGTTGTGCCGATTTTGAAATCACCGTCGATCTTGCCCACGGCACCAGCCGCACCGTTGGTCTTCACATCCGTCCAGTCATCGGAATTGTCAACCTTACTGAAGAACTTGCTGGATTCATCCACAGTGATGGTATAATCCGCATTACCGCCCTTCTTTGCATTGGTGGAAGTAACTCCGATGTAATAGGTTCCGTTTTCCAACAGCAGATTTTTCGTCAGGAGCGTATAACCCGCCGCGATGGTGGTAGTCTGCAATGTTTTCAGGCTGTAAGTTGTGACGCCCGTTCTTGTATTGGTTTTCTCATTCAGCTTATAGATCACCACTTTTGCGGCATCGGTACTGGAGACATTCAGGTTCAGCTTTGTATCATCCGTGAGCGTAAACTCATAATAATCAACAGTATCACCGAATCCAACCCAATTTCCGATCTCTGTATCTGCAGTAAGATTTCCGATCGTCTTTGCCACGGCACCATCCGCCCCGGCGGTCTTCACATCGGTCCAGTCATCGGAATTATCGATCTTATCATAAAGGACTTCTGCATTGATCATAAATGAATAATCAGCGGCAGTTTTTCCTTTATCGGTATTTTTCAGGGTAATGGTGTAATCGCCTTTATCCAACAGCACAGATTTATTGCCGTTGAAGGTCAGAACGCCATTCCTGATCGTCCCGCTTGCCACGGTTTTGTTCTTTTCGTTCTTGATGACAATGGAGCCGTTCAGGTTTCCGAAATCGCCGCTGAGCGTATATTTCCCCGCAATTGCCGGAGTCAAATTGAATGTGTCAATATAATTTTTATCTGATCCGATGTCACCGTATGCCAAGACATCTTCCTCGCAAATGCGTTCGCCTTCCTGTGTGCCGTAAATATGTTCGATTACATCGGACCATTCAGAGGGATTTCCAACTGCATCATGAATTCGGACCTTAAAGAAGAATGACTCGCCCATATTGCCATCGCTGAACAGATAACAGAGGCTGTCCGTTACTGTAATCGGCTCTGAAAATTCGATGCCGTCGGCTGAAATCATAACACCAATACCGCTAACACCGGATTCGTTGTCAATACCTGTTGCAGATATTTCAAGACCGACTTTTCTTGCAATGAATTCGATTCCGGTCATTTCCGGATTGGCAGCATCAACGGTATTGAGGGTAGTTGGTGTTTCAATGGGATCATTGAAATCAAAATAGATCAAAGCGGTATTTTTGATCTCGGTGCCGGTTTCCAGATCATCTTTGGCGTTGATGGTATAGTTGATATAACCTTCACCTGTTCCGAATTCATCGTTGACAGGCAGCATACCGTTTTCCAAATCCTGAAGCATGAAACTTGTTTCCGGATCAATAGCCATAAATTCTGCAACCAACTGAGTAACGCCGGTTTCTTCATCAGTCACAAGATTGATGGAAACCTTTGCCGTTACCGTATAATCATAAACTTTAAGTGTAATGGTTTGATTGTAGGAATCTCTACCGTCGCCAACCTCAATATAGTTGCCGGCAATACTGAAATCCTGAAGCACGAAACTGTCGAGGTCAAATTTAGTTGCATCAAGGGTATCAAATACGCGTACCCATTGGGCAGGAGCGGTGGCAAATTCCGGGTCGTTTTCGAATTCGACCTTATAAGAAAGTTTTGCTCCTGCTTTAATATAATTCTTTTCGCCGACTCCTTCTTCAACAGTCTTGTCGTTCGGGTCACTGGAACCGGAAATATCACTGGGGGCACTAACGCTCAAATTCATAGCAGCAGTATTTTTACTGGTCACACCATAGTTATCTGTGACCAACAAAGAAACATCGAGAGCGGAAGTGCTGTCAAATGAATACTTTTTCTTTTTTGAACCTGCTGTTTCTGAATCATATACATCAACATCAAAGGACCATTTAAAGGAAAAACGGTCATTCATTTCCACCTTTGTAACCTTAACGGAAATATGATCGGATTTTGTAGTAAACGCTTTTCCTCCAATATTCCAATGATAAAGCTCAATATCACTCCCATTCTGACCTTTGGAATTTGCTGCAGACACAGTGAAAGTATGGGTAATGTCACTTTGCTCAAACGCATGATGCTGCGACGCACCAAGACATGCAATGGGGCTCATATAAGAATTCACGACAGAGATTTGAACTGCATGATAATCCTTATTACCGTCTGTATCCGTTACTTCCAAAACATATCTGTATGTACTCTCTGCTTCAGAAGATGCAAAATCCGGAGCATGTAACTTTTGAGCCACCGTAAAAATCGGCTTGTCTGTATCAGTAATAAAAGTCATGCGTTCGAATTTATTTTCCCCGTTTTCATACCACCATGCATAGCGCATTTCCTCTGGTCTGTCCTCTTCCCCAACATCAAGTGTCTTGCTTGCATCAAGTATGATATCCGCAACGCCATCAGCTGACTGTGCATCAATGACATAGTATGTTACGAATTCAGTTACCGGCATTTCCCCACACATCAATATTTCTGTTTTGTTGGACTTAACACATTCAAGAATTTCTGCTTTTTCCGGGTCAACTACGATCAATGCATTCGGGCCATCCATATTAAGCAGATTAATCGGCAGGCAAACATCATTGTCGTCTTTATCCAGCTCTGAATCAATTATGGAAACGGAATCTTTTTCCTTTTTAAAGAGATTCAAGTATGCAAGATTTGAGAGGTCATACGGATTGATATTACTTGCAACCGATATTAAGGGAGCCTTGGCGAGTAAAGAAAAAGCCATCGCTGCAACGGTATTACTTGCAACCGATATTGAGGGAGCGTAGGCGCCTGCACGAATGATCAAATACGCTGAACTTCCCGCATAATCTTTTGCTTCTGAAAAATCAATATCTACAGAAACAATAGAAGTGGCATCTGCATTGACAACTAATCCGGAAAAACCCAACAATATATCATCCTGCGACAGTTCTTGATCTGAAGACAGAAAAACCTTTATAGAACTACCTGCGCTCATCTGATAGAATGCAAGAGCCTCTTCCTTAAATGCGGTATTATTGGCTAAATTTTTCACCGCAAAAGACAGCGTATATGTTTCTCCAATATCAAAATTTTGATTAGCACAAACTGAAAAACAACCTTCCTCAGTGAGTTGATAATCAACAAGTTGACCAACTTCCCGAATCAAATCTTTATAGTCCCCTGAGACAACATTATGATATTTTTCATTCCATTCTTGCTTGAGTTTTTCATCTTTATTGTTTGTATAACATTGAATATCCTTATCCGGTCCAATAATCCCCAGCCACTGACCATTTTCAGGCAAATCGACATTATCCCTGCCTTGATTGTAGTACCACCCCCAGCCAACTTGTGAATTCGAATTAATAGTCTGAATAAACCACTGATGAGCAAAAGAATGATATGAGGTTTGAAACAAAAAACCGGGTAAATCAGAGATCAAAGTTTTATCTTCTGCCACAATAAAATTTGCATTTCCAAAGGTATGTGTCGTATTACCAAAATTACCGGAACTCAGATAGACCTCGACATAAGTTCCGCTTAATTTTGAGTATTCCCACTTATCAGCCTCAGCACCATCCAAAAAATAAAATGTTGTTGCCGGATCCAAAGCAATCAGATGCGATACATCAATATCACCATATGCGCTAAGTAAACCGGAGATATGGGCGCCATAAGAATGTCCAATCAAGGTGACATCATCCAAAGAATAGGGCAAAAGCAACTCATGTACCCCTTCTGCAACTGGGGTAACATCGTTTCCATTATCCTGAAGCCAATTATCATTAGCCCATTCATCCCAATAGGTTGTCAAAATTTGTACACCTGGTCGACAGTCGGTAATGCCTTCCGCAATCTCGCGAATCCATGAATCTGATACTCTATTCTTATTTCCATGAGTAATTATATACGTTTCAAGATGTCTATCAATTTTTGCATCGTTTTCTCCACTCCCAACAGCAACCCACTTGCCTCCCAAATAACGGAACATGGCTACGTTTCCATTTTTGGCAGTGAATGTCGTTGAAGTTAAAACTGAATCTGCAGCGTTGGAAACGTCCTGTGCTTCCATTTTTCCTTCAGAACCATTTTTCCCCAGACCATAAACGAGGTACTTAATGCCTTCATTCAACACATTCAGATCTTCATAGGCAATTTCAATATTCTGCGATTTTTCTTTTGCAAGGAAATTGGCAGAATCAGACAATGCTTTTAAGTATCCTTTTTTATCGTTTCCCCATAAAGCTGCATAAGTTTGCTTAAAATCTTCAGATACACCGGCATAATAAACTGAACTTATGGAAAAATCTTTATCAATACCCACTGTATTGCCTGTAAGGGGAGACAATTTGATCTCTACATCCTCATTATCTTTTTTCTTGTACCGAACAGAAACGGTATAAGATTCTCCTGATTTCACAATACCGGGAGTTGCAGAGTCTGTATTGGCACCATACAGAGTATAACATGAGGATTTGTTATGTTCAAAAATAACATTGTCAGAAGAAGACAATGTCAAAATCGGAGCCAACACATCCGATTCCCCGGTATTGCGGATTGTGATTACAGCAGAACACATACCATCATTAGCGACTGTATTATCAAGTTCAATACCAAAGTTCAGATTTTCAAGTCCATTGTATTTCTCTGTAATGACAGCATTCCAATCATCGCCTTCAGAATATGTCAACTCTTTACTGATACCATCAACGCATTCCACATAAGAAACCAGATTATCATCCTTATCGTAACCTGTGATATAGTATTCTGCAGCGAGTTCATCCTGCAGTAAAATATTACCGTCAACATCGGTCTTATAGTAGGTGATGTCATCAACAGTATAGTTGTTAGTCGATCGCTGCGGTTCATATTGCAGATCAAATTTGATTCCGGAAAGGTCAACATTACCGGAATATGCTACATCCCATGTATAACCGGCAAATGTATACATACTGTCGAGCGGATTGCCTGCTGCATCGGAGCCGGAAACAAACGCTCCGTCAGTATCAAAAGTATAGGTATACACCTCGCCTGTTGTATTATTCTTGATCTTGGCAATATTACCATCAGAATTATAGTAAAGCGTAATTTTATTCCCTGTGGAATCGGTCAGGACAACGTCGCCGCCACTGCCGTAAGTAAGAGTTACAACATTTTCTCCGGAAACGATTTGAGTTAATCGACCGGTTTCATCGTAAGAATAGTCCGCCACGCGATCATCTCCGGTACTGATCAATGTCAGTGAATGTTCTGTAGATGCATAGTATTCGTAGGTCGAAACAGCTCCGGAAGCAGAATTTGTGACTTTGATCAAATCGCCATCTTCAGAGTATTCATAGAATATGGTAACGCCGTCTTCATCGCGAACCGATGTAATATAGCCAGTTTCACTGTCGCGGGAGATCAGCAGATATTCATTATTGCCGGAATTGATCAATCGGGTCAAAAGCCCATTTGCATCATATACGCATAAAATCCGTTTATTGGCTGCATTGGTAATACTCAGCAGTTTTCCCGTTTTGTCAAAATGCAACATCGTCCCATCTGCTTCTGTGATACGATATCCAGAGGCAATCGTCTTTAATTCAGATCCATCCTTTGCAGCTGCAGAATAAGAATTTGTAAATGTCGGTTGGTAAAGTCGGCTGGAGTTGCCACGGTTGAAACGGATGTCTCCACTTTCAAGTATGCTCAAGGAAATATCCCAATTACAACTCCATCCATATCCAAAGGATCCGGCGATATTCCGGGAAATGCGGTCCGTGGAATAAGCGCGCGTAAACTCCATACTGAGAGATTCATTTCCCTTACTGATATCCGTGATCTTACCAATTTCAGAGAATGGCTGCAGCACCCCGATCTTCTGCATGACTTCAAACATAAGGTATTCCGAGCCATCGCTGACCACCGTCTGCTGATCGCCGCATTCTTCCAGATATTTCAAATTGTCGACTACAACATCATAATAACCGCCCCATGTGGAACTGAATTCCGCGGCAAAAGATTCTGCCAGCTCTTTTTCTATTTCAGTGGGAATACCGGTATTGAAAAAGACCTCATCCCATTGCAGTGGGGTTGTATCGCCGGCAGCAAGACATGTCACATTCCAGTTGATATGTGAGTCCCCGAAATCCCAGTCGTCCCTTCGCCAGCCTGTATAAATAATTGGTACTTTAACACTTTCGCCTGGTTGGATTGTTCCGAGGACATCCCCACTGACGAAGAAGGAGAGTGAATCGGAGAACCCTTCCGGGATGGTGGATATCCAGAAACCTTCATTTACTTTGGATCCATCCAATGTAAGGATTGCACCGCGTGTTTCCGGTTCGGTCGCATGAGATTGCGTGGGTGTAAAGAAAACAAGTGGAGCTTCAATCTCAGCCGTCCCGCTGTTTGTACAGGTCAAATATAATGTGCTGACTGCATGGCGTCCAACTGTTGAAGGAGCATAGAAGGAATATTCAAACTTGCCCTCGCCTGCTCCAGAGATAAAGATCGCATCTCCCACCGATGTAACGATAGTCTCATCGTTGGAAAGCTGCAATGAATACGCCCCCAGGGGTAATGTATCCTGTGCGATCAAAACCTGAAGTTTGTTGACATCCTGACAAATCACCGTATTGGGAACATATTTCGTACCGTCGGCGGCAATCAATTTCACGGCAGTTTGATTCGTAAAAGCGGTTCCGCTGACCGTCAACTGGATCGTTTTAGAATTATCGCGGGAAGATTGTGTAACCTTTTCAATGGCAAGAGGTGTTTTTTCAACCGTCAGGGTATAGTCAACCTGTTCAGATACAGATTTTGCGTAAACCATTACATAAACATCCCGACTTGAAATTCCGCCGTTGACAAGCAATTCCCCATCAGTGATCCGCAATAATTTGCCATCGTATTTTTCACGGGTCGGGACATAGCCATATCCTACATACAGCTCCATATTGGCGGAATCAACCAGACTGTCCAAAGACAATGTTACAGACTCACCGCGTCCCTGTTCATACTTGTAAATCGCAAAATCACCGTTCCCGGTCATAGTATCGGTTTCCGCCTGACCGATCTGCAACTCATCAACAGTTACAGAGATTTGTGTCGCCACAGTTTTTTTCGCAAGTTCATCTGCTGTAAGACCGGACTCGGTATCATTGTTAATATCAGGACGCACCAACAGATAATAATGCCCTTCTTTTACACCGGAAAGAGCAACATTCAAAGTACTGGAAAGTGTTTCGCCAGCCTGAAGACCATCGTGTTGACTTGTTCCGATAAGGATATCGTTGATATCCCAAACTGCATCCTGTGAAAGATATACGCCATCGGTCCAGCTGCTGGAAAGCGCTTTTCCATCGCCATTGAACATATCCCAGGAGATTGTTATATTTTCTCCGGCGGAGAACTGTGTTTCAGACTCAAGATTACCGATTGTAAGATCAATCATTGTCAGGTTGAAGTATGTTTCATGCGCATCGCCGTCTGTTGCCAATGTATTGCCGGCATAATCTGTCACATTCGGGAGGACTTTTATACTGTAATTCCCTTGTGCGGTTTGTTTCGGCACAGTAAAGGATGCAACGGAACCGGAAATCATCTTAAAGGAAATCGGTTTGATCTCCGTTCCATCCGGTGCAATCAGAAGAATATTATCTTCCAATGTTGCAGGATCGACACTTCCTGAGAAATAGATTTGAAACGATGATACGGATCCACCAATATCTCCATCAGGTGAAACTTTTACAACCATGGGACCCGTCAAACTTGCGGTGACACGAATCTGTTCTCCGACGCCATCTTCGAGGTCCAGATAACGCGTTGATGTTAAATTTGTGCCATTCACATCCCGGATCCCATCGGAAAACTTGATCGAATAAACCTTTTCTGCTGTTACAGGATCAAATGTAATCGTCAGTTTATTACCATCAACAAGAACATTGCTGACACGGATGTTTTCACCTGTTGCAGAAGTAAAGGTGATGGAATCTGTACTTACACTTCCGGCTTCAAGGAATCCATTGAATGTAAATGTAATACTTGTTGTTCTGCTGGAAATATAATTTTTCACAAGGTCAGTAGATTCAATAAAGAACCCATTCTGCACAGGATCACTTGTAAGAATATCATCGATCAATACAACCGAAGGATCTACTCCCAACCGTGCATAGATGGCATCAATATCGGTAGTTCCCCAATAATTTCCTGAAAGATCTAATACACCGGATCCATCAAACACAAACTGTGCATCGGAGAAGTCGTTTCCTTTTATGGAGTATTCCTGTGAAAGATCAGAGATATGCAATGTAAAATTGCCGCTCAATCCGGAAAGACTGGTTCCCGCTCCGACTTTCAATATGCCGGTCAGTTCCGCATCTGAAATATTTCCGGTAAATATTCCGGAAGAAATCTGCGATATTGCCAACATGTCATCGCTGAGATTAAAACAGCCATTGATTCCCGCTCCGGATGCCAGTTGGATATTTGTTGCAGTTCCGCCCTCTTCCACATCTACATACGCATCTGCCCCCACAATCAGATCCTGGATTATCGCATCGGAAGAAATATGCATGGCCGCACCGGCATCAAGTGTAACATCATAAGCCAGACCACCACTCATTACTGTCAGTTCACATTGTTCTTCTACAAGCGTATTGGAGTAAATCCAGCCGGACGAAATAACGGCAAGCTGATCTGTCAGATCGGAGATCGTGTAACCGTTCAACTTTATTATCGCGCCGGAACGGGCTGTGATTGTGCCGCCGGAATAATCTGTGATTTCAACATCGGCACCGCTGCTTGCAGTCAGATAACTGCCGGAATGGAGTGAAAGCCCCGTTGCGGATCCGCCGGAATAAACGATCATCTGTCCGCCGGATTGAATCGTTACATCTTCCAATTGTGCGCCACCGTTAACATAAACACTGCCGCCGGAATGAATAAAGATATCTTTTAACTGATTCCCGTGATAAGCTTTCGCACTGCCACTGACCACTGCGTCAGTGATACGAACACTGCTCATGGTCAAGGTTTCATACGAGGATGCCCTCTGGAGATAAAATCCGTGAATCGCGCAGCCGCTGTCTACCTGCACACCGGAAATGATCGCTGTTGCGCCGCTGATTACAAGAGACGCCTGATCACGCAACCGCAGATTATACATCCCATTCCCATTAACAGTAACTGTTCCTGAATGAATCGTCACATCATCCCAGATACCATAACCGCCATAAAAGTTCAAACTTCTATAAAATACTGCACCGTAAATCTTGGCACTTAAGCTTGTTGTGCCTCCGTCATACACTTTCAAATCATAGATTATTCCCCCTGGAGCATAACAGGATCCGCCGGACATGATTTCCAAACCGGAAACAACTGCATTATCGTACATCGTCATACTGCCGCCGGAAGAAATTTTCATCCCGGATGCGACCGCACTGCTGTTCACGGTCATAAAACCGCCGGAAGTGATCTGTGTGTTTATTGCGCTTCCGCCGGAACTGACATGCAGTGTGCCGCCATAATTGATCTCTGCATCATTGATCGTGATTCCGGAACAGACATTTAAGGTTTCTCTGTAGGCAATACTATGTCCGTTCAGAATCGTTTCATTATCAAATGCTTCTCCGTTTTTGGCCCCATTGAAGATGGTATCAGAGGCAAGCATCACACTAAAGTTGCCGCCAGATAAAATTGTAAGCCCTGTGGCGGTTGCTCCGGACGAAATATGCAGGTGTCCATCGGAATTCAATACTGCATTTGTGAGACTGCCGCCATTTGATATTTGAAGTGTGCCGCCTGCAAGGATCTGCTGATCCGTTGCAATACCGCCGGATCGGATATCAACAATGCCTCCGTTCATGATTTCGGTTTCAAAAGAACTGCCGCCATTCAAGATACTCATACTGCCATTTATTACTGATGTTTTGCTGGCAATCGCACCGCTCATCAGAGACATTGAGCCACTGAATGTCAGCGAATCAAAACGGCAGGCAAGTCTGCCGCTCTCCAGTGTTGTAAAGAGAACACTGTTTTCGCCGGCGTTGGTGAATCCCAGCAATGTCCCCCCATTCATCAACAGGGTATTATTGGCTGCACCGCCGTTGTCAAGACCAAGAGATCCGCCGGAATGAACAATAAAGTTTTCTGCGACACCATCGGAAAGATGGAACAAACCACTTTCATTTACGCCAGAGATCACAGTAGCACTGTCATTTCCGTACACACAAGTGCGGATGCGCGCACCGGACTCCATCGTAAGGTTCAAGGCAGAATTCCCGCGTCCTACCGTAACACGACCTCCGGAATGGATCAGCAGGTTTTCCGCAACCCCGGAAACCACAGAGAACGCTCCGGACGCATGAGTTCCCTGTATCGTTGTATTTGACAGCGTGACTCCCAAAGCAGCTCCTTTTTCAAGGGTCAGATTTCCCACGCTTCCACTGTAAACTTCCAGAAGCCCGCCGGCAGAAACGGTTGCGTCAGGAATATTTCCGTAATAAGACTGTTCCGCTTTACCCCCATCAACAACAGTCAGGCTTGAAACCAAACCCGAATTGACCAGTACCCCACCGGATGAAACCAATGCGGACAATGCCGTTGCTCCATAATAAAGATTCAGTGAACCACCGGAACTGATAACAGCACTGCTTACTGTCTTTCCGCTGCTGAATGTATGTCCCGCATAGTACAATGTCAGCTTATCCAGTTCGCTGGTATAAGAATCGATCAGCCGGGCATCATTACTCAAAAATACATCCGATATCACCCCGCCGGAACCAACATAAAGCCATCCGCCACTCATCGTCACATCTGTTGCCGTCGCACCGGAACCGACATAAAGCGACCCGTTGCTCATCGTTACATCTGCTGCCGTCGCTCCGGAACTGATGCGCATAGGTCCGCCGGAATGAAC
>JAZNXT010000012.1:0-2430 GCA_045594005.1 Victivallales bacterium | reverse complement strand
CTTTGTCATGCCGGATGGACAGCGTTCTTTTTATACCGACATGAAGTATGGACTGAAATACTTTTCGTATGTTGCGGAAGAACTGCCTGAAATTGTTCAAAACACCTTCAAGATTTCTGCCAAGCGGCAGGACACCGCCATTATCGGTGCATCCATGGGCGGTTACGGCGCACTTCGTGCTGCCCTACTTTACCCCGACCGTTTTGGTTTCTGTGGCGCAATCTCTCCCGCCGTACTGTATCTCAAGAAATTTCTGGACTACCAGCGGGAGGACCCCGGTGTTCTCCACGAAGAGTTTGCTGCTTGTTTCGGCGAAGGCATGCTCTGGTCTCCGGAATACGAAATCACCGAACTTGCCAAGAGGTGTGGCGAGGTCAAGCCTACAATTTATCTCGCTGCTGGTTCTGAGGATTTTGCAAAGCGCCCCACCGAGCGAATGCGTGATGATTTGGACAGGCTCGGTTTTCCGGTAACAAGAGAGTGTTGGGACGGTGGCCACGACTGGACCTTTTTTGGCACCGCTCTAAAGAACGCATTGGAATTGTTTAATTTTTAATGATGGCAACAGCTATATTGAAAAGGAGAAATAACAAATGGCTAACTTATCTATGTTTGATTTGACCGGGAAAAAGGCAGTTGTAGTCGGTGGCGCCGGCGGAATCGGTCAGGCAATCGCAGAGGGATTGGCGGAAGCCGGCGCTCAAGTTATGATCTCTTCCCGCAAAGAAGACTCTCTGCTGCGTGCTCAGAAAGAAATTAAAGAATCTGTCGGTCTTGACGTCCTTTACTGCGTCGGCAATGCCGCTGAAGAAAACGATGTCGAGAAGTTGCTTGCCACGGCAGTCAAGGAAATGGGCACTGTAGATATTCTGGTAAACTCTCAGGGATATAACAAAAAGCATCCAGGAACAGAGTTCCCCGTAGAAGTTTGGGACGCCATGTTTGATACCAATGTAAAGTCGATCATGTTAACCTGTAAGCACTTTGGAAAATATATGCTCGAAAACAACATTCACGGCAAAATCATTAATGTCGGCTCGGTGCGCGGCATTCGCGCTGTGGGTAACGGTGGCGGTGGCAACGTAGGTTACTGTGCCACTAAGGGTGCCGTTGAGATGTTGACCAAAGCATTCGCTTCTGACTTGCGCCCCAATATTCAGGTCAACCTGATTGGACCAACAGTTACCTATACTCCGATGATGGTCGGTATTTTGCCGGACGATCCCGAAAAACGTGCAGCCATGGCATCCCGTATGCCTGCTATGCGCATCGGCGCAGTTGACGATTGCAAAGGCCCCGCCATTTTCTTGGCCTCTGCCGCATCGGACTTCATCACCGGCTCGTCCATTTATCCGGATGGCGGTCTGACTGCAATTGGCTGATGTGGTTCCTATTTCCTTTGCACGTTCTGCAAAAATTGTTACTATGCGATAAAAAAGAGGATCCCGTTAACTGTTTGAACGGGATCCTCTTTTATGCTATTTATTTCTTTACTCCGATTCTGCGATTGCGAATGCACTGCAGTAATCGGTTTCCCAACTCAGCGAAATCAACACACGGGCAATTCCTGCTTTCTGCGCATGTTCGCGCACATTCCCGTAAAGGCAAACGTGCGGACGACCGGTATCGTCGTTGAGAATCTCGATTTCATTCAAACGGATGTGATCCGGGTGCGCATTCAGCGCCTTAAACACGGCCTCTTTTCCGGAAAAATGGCTGGCATAATAACGAAGCGGATCTCGGCTTTTCTGCGCCTGTTCCTGCTCTTTCCGCGTAAAAACATTCTCGAAAAAGCGGTCATCGGGCGAAAGGCTCATGATACGCTCTGCCTTTAATAAATCTGTCCCGACTCCAATTACCATACATCCTACCCCCTTTGATCCAATTATATCTTGTCTTTCTCAAAATGTCTCAGAACTTTTGTAGGAAAATTCACTTTTGATTCCCTACGTTCGCACCATGAAATATTTCTTCACTTTCCCTAAAATGTAAAGTGGATAAATGAAAAAATCTCACTGAAATCATTTGGGAGGTAATTATGAATCAAGCATTGTTGGATCGTTGGATCTCTGTCGCATCGCAGAATCCCTGCAAAATCGCTTTTCCTGAGGCTACCGAAGAAAAAATCCTGTTGGCTGCGCGTCAGGCTGCTGACGTCAAGGCAATTATTCCTGTACTCGTCGGAACAAAGTCCGAAATCGAGGCAGCAGCATCTCAGTATCAGGTAAATATCAGCGATATGATTATTTGGGAAAATGATGAGAGCAATATTTTGGCCGTCGCTGAGGACTATGCCGCTCTCAACCCCATCTTTTCTGCAAAAGCTGTCTGTCGCCGCGGAAAGGATCCGATGAACTTTGCATTTGTTCTTCAGGCTTTGGATAAGGTAGACGGCGTATTTGCCGGTTTGAGTCATACCACCGGCGAAGT
>JAZNXT010000011.1:0-11488 GCA_045594005.1 Victivallales bacterium | reverse complement strand
GTGGCTTCCGTCCTCCGGATCTGCGGATGAAAAAAATCCTTCTGATTACGCCTCATCCGCGTCCCATAAGTCACAGATGTCCCCAATGTCCCATCAGTCCTCAAAAAAATAAAAACCGCCACCTCCCGCGTTTTATCCTTTTTTCATATCGGCGGCGATGGCGCGTTGATACATCACGGTCATATATTCTTCTGCGGTGAAGGGAAGACCGGCTTCTTCCGCCATTTTCAGAAACGCGTCCAGAACATCTTCCTGTTCGGAATAGATCGTCTGCAGCGCAAGTGCTTTTTTCCGCAATTCCTGATCCACTTCCAGCAGTTTATAAAAACGGTCAACATTCACTGTACTCATCTTACACGATCTCCGTTTCGCCGAGGATATTCAGCAATCTGCCGCCGACTTCCCGCACTTCCACATTGCTGGCAAGACGGATCCCGTATGCGGCATTGTACCGCAGTTTTTCGCTGTTATCCGGCATCCACATCGCCACGGAATATTTGCCTTTTGCGGCATTTGCGGGGATGACTCCTTCGCAATCGACTCTGTGGGCAAGCACTTTCCCTCTGTCGCCGCCGATCTCTGCGGGCTGAAGATCGCGCATATTGTACGTTTCACCCAACTCGATCACCTGATCGCCATTTCCGGAAACAAGCACGAATCCGGCAAAGCGTTTTTTGATCACGGTGCTGAATCCGTAATTTTTCAGTACCGCGGAGATTTCTGCTTTTTCGCCGCATTTCATCTGTTCCGGGATTTCGGCTTCCGTGACGGCAAGGCGGTATCCCAGGTGGTCGCGGATATAATCAAATGCGGAGCGTTCCGCTTTTCCGCCGAACCAGTCGGGATCGAAACGGAGCTGATGCGCAGTCAGCAGTCCGGGTGTGAACATCTGCTGTTTCCAGGTGTCGATCGTCCACGGTGCGGGATTCTGATCCAAACCGGAAAAACCGTGAACCAGACTGAATGTGGTGTAGTGGTGGTGCGTGAAGCGTTCCGCCGCCATCAATCCGGTGGCATCATCGGGCGAGTTGAATTGACCTGTCCAGAAAAGTTCACCGTCCACGGGCATGAAATATCCTTCCTGTGCCACCCGGTCGAATTCCCAGTTCCCCGGCTGAGAGTGAGGCGGATCCCAGAATGTACCGCCATCCCAGTAATTTGCCAGTGTGCCGTCGTTGAAGAACCCGATCCGTGCGTGAGGCGCATTGGTGAAGGCTGTTTCTGCAGAAATGATCCGGTCATCGTTCAAGGCTTTCAATGCTTCATCTTTGTACCGCATACAACGCATCATGGTCAATTCATCTTCCGGCAGCATTTCCAATGTCGCCTTCACGATCGCAGCAATGGCACGGGGATCTTTTTCCAGATGATGCACCGAGGTATGAAATTCGCCCCACAGACCGACCCATCCGATCTGAAGAACATAGATCACATCCAGATTTTTCCGTACGATTTCTGTAAGCTGACGGATATGCCCCAACAGGATTTCCAGTGTCGGTCCCTTTTCTGCATATTCCTCACAGGTGTTGAATTCATAAGCAAAACGCAGCAGAAACTTTGCCCCTTCCGCTCTGGCTTTATCAAAATCCGCCTGAAGCGCATCCAGTTTTTCCTGTGCGATCAACGGCTGATCGTAATATTGAGTCAGATAACAGTACGCCTGTGCGATACGGACACCGTCAAACTTGAATTCTTCAAAGGGCCACTGTTTGCGGACATGTTTGAATTTTGTCCCGTCGTTATCCAATCTTCCTACGCCGATCTCAAAACGGAATCCGCGCTCCGGGTTCAACAGTCCTTCCCCGCAATACAAGCCGCGATAAGTCAACTTTTTCATATTTTTTTTCCTCTTTTATATGGTGAAATATTTTCGTAATGCAAGCAATGATTCCGGACCGCGACCTTCCCGGATCTCCAGAAAAAGCGGAGCGTGTGCAATTTTTTTCTGCCGCCATGCCGTCAGGAAAGATGCCAGCGAAATCAGTGAATCGTACAGCCCCGTCAACGCTTTGTGATTTTCAAATTTGCCGTTGTTGAGCGTGACCTGATGCAGATGACACCCGTTGATTTCTTTTCCCAACGCCGCCAGCCAGTTGCTGATGACTTCCGTGGAGGAGTGAGGCGCGTTGTTCCGGGCATGACCGATATCAAAATGGAAGCCGATACATTCCGGATCGGAAACGCGTTCGCGCAGATCGTCGATCCATTGCTGACATTCCTGCGGCGTGAAACCGAAAGAATGGGGGACACCCGGCTGGGTGTGCATATTTTCAATGCCGATCCGGACTCCTTTTTCAGTTGCCTCCGAAATACATTCCGCAGTCTTTTCCAATACCGGCAGATAGGCTTCCTTCAGATCGCTCAAGCGGATCTCCGGCACATGAAGCGTCAAACGGTCCGCACCGCAGGCGAGACTTTGCCGGATCGTATCCCGCAGGGCTTCTTCGCCGCAGACCGCTCCGTTTTTCCAGCCGATGGACGGCAGATGCACCGAAAGATATTTTCCGCAGACCGTCCGCCATTTCTTTACAGCTTCTTCGATCTCACCGGAAAAACATCCTGCCCGGAGTTCAAAGCACGGCACTTTGTGTTCCAATGCAAAAGCAAGGTCTTCCAGCGGAGTCCACATTCCGGAAAGTCCGAGAAAAGAAAGAAATTCCGCGCGTTCTTCTGTACTCCAGCTTGCCGGATCCGCATCCCCGAAAGAAATATCCTCACGCTTGTAAGTCCCGTCCGGCGCGATCTCAAAAAACGCCACTGCCGGAGGCCCGCCGATGGCTTTATCCGGATCCTGTCCGCGCAGGATCTCCAATTTTTCTCCGTGTTCATCCAAATGGGTATGCCCCGCGATCACCAGATCGAAATTTCCGGAGATTTCCAGCCAGAGAGCCTTTGCATCATCCCACCAGCTGCGCGGCGGGACATGAGATACACAGACGAGCGGACCATCTTTTTTCATATTTTTCAGCAGCTCCATGGCATCCGCCGTAAGGGAACCATTGGCAGAATCCGCCATGACCAGCGTCACAGTATCTTTTTTCAGTGTCAGTGGTGTGGAAAGGATTTTCAGCACTTCCTCTGCCTGATCCGGTGTACGGAGTTCCGCATTGCCCGCAGTCCCGATAAACGGGATCCCCGTTGCCCGGATCTTTTCCATGATCCGCCGTGCTGCGGGAACCGTGCCGACTGCTGTCAGATCACCTGCGCTGACGATGCAGTCCACCTGTTCTGCTTTGATGCAAGCCAACGCCCAATCCAACACATTTTCTTTTACGGTATCGGCACGGTCTGTCAGGTGCAGATCAGCCAGAACAGCAAATTTCATCGTCTTTTCAACTCCATTTTACAATTCAAATTCATCGCCGTCTTCCGCAAGAAACGCAGGGTAGGGCAAGTCAAGCTGTGCCACCGCTTCTGCCGTCCAACTGTCCCATATATGAGAGAAAATGATTTTTTTCAGCGGAACTTTTTTCAGGACCGGTTCAGCGGTATGCCACGGGTAATGAGTCAATTCGCAGACGCAAGTGGCTCCGTCCGTGCAAACATGTGCGGGAAAATCAGAAAAATCGTTTTTCAGGTCTCCCGTATGAACATGGCGTTTCCCTGTGGCTTTTTCTGTAAAAACATAACAGAAACTTGGCGCATCCGCGCCCTCGTTGTCAAAATGCCGCGTCGGGACAGCTTCGATCGTCACATTTTCATCCTCAAACATCATCCCCGTCTTTGTGTGGAAAAATTCCACAGTCTCCGGTTTGATGGGGCGGTGGGATGCCGCGATCAGATCAATAAACACCTGTTCTTTTTCTTCCGGCAGAAAAATGGGGACCGGGCGTTCCGGCGGATATTTCACAATGTGTTTGATCAATCCGGAAAGACCGCCGAAATGATCTTCGTGCATGTGTGTCAGAAAGATCCCCCGGAGTTTGCAGATGTCGATGCCGCGCCGGATAAGCAATGCCGCAGCCGGGGCTCCTGCATCGATCAGATAATCGCCGCTGCCGCATTGGAGCAGGGTGGATGAATTGAATCTTGTTTCCGTGGGATTGCCGTGTCCCGTTCCCAATGTAATGATCTTCATGCGTGCCAGCTTTCCATCGCTTCAATAAAGTTTTTGCCGTAAAGTGCCATCCCCTCATCGTTGGGGTGACAGTTGTCCACAAAATATTTTTCATCGTCCGGCACCAGCGTTGTGCCATCGATATAACGGATCTTGTATTGTGCCGCAAGATCCTTCAGGCAGTCGCGCATCTGCTGCAGCCGTTCCGTGCGGGTGTTATCTCCATCATATTTCGTTGCGGGGAAGGGGACCGATGAAAGCAGCGTAATATGTGCATGTTCCCGTTTTGTCACCGCATCCAATGTGGCTGTTGCCGCCGCGCGATATTCCTCCAAGCTCCGCCAGCCGCAATCGTTTGTGCCGAAGCAGATGATCAGATCGTTCCACGGATACGCCATTGCCGCATCCCCGTATTCCCGGAACACCGCGCCGCCGATTGCCACATTATGAAAATCCGCTTTATAATGATTGGCATACCGCGCCGCGTAACATCCCGCCGGTGTGGAAAAATATCCCTGCGTGATGGAATCCCCGATGAACAGAATATTTTTCGTGGGATTGTATGTGAGCGGCTCCGGCATATTTTCACTTTCCACTTCAAATTCAAGGATCTTCAGCGGAACCTGATTGCAGAGAAAAATCTCCACCTGATGTGTCCCGCTTTCGTTTTCTTCCAGTTCACAGGTGAATTCATGCAGATTCTTTTCCGGTTCCTCCATGGAGAGCGGTTCCGCGCGGAATGTGCGGAACGCAGAGTAATTATGGTCGATCACCACATCCGTATCTCCGGTATAGAGAGGCGTTCCCCACGGCTTCCCGTATTGAAGTTTCAAACGGAATTTCAGCGCATCGGTTTGAAATGCGATCCGGACTCCTGCCGGACAATCCGCCATATAATCCCAGAGCGCGCCGCCGTCGTATTGAAAAACTTTGTGCATCGCATCCGTCTGACGCTGAAAACGGATGGATCCGTCTGCTTCATCTTTCAGGATTTGTGCCGCACCATAGACAAATTCCCGATGTTCTTTCAGGTCGATCAACATGTAAAAATCCTTTCATCGTTCCGTATTTTTATGCAGTTCCCGCAATCGGCGGAATATCATTTTATGATCGGAAAGCGGTCCTTCCAAAAGGATGATATCACTGCCCGTGATGTCCGCAGGATCCTCCGGGTTGAAATGAATATCCCACAGCAACGCTTCAAAACGGCGGTTCAATTCATTTGCCGCTTCACGGATCACCGGAGCCTGATTCTGTTGGACTGCGATCGACCAGATATACATCAACGCTTCAGGATGCAGCGGGTAAAGTTCCGCTTCCCGTAAAAATTCTTTCACTGCATCCGCATATTTTTTCTGCTGCAAAAAGACCCTGCCGCGCAGAAGATGAACATGCGCATAATCCGGTTCCGGTGAATTCCCGATCCGGGAAAGCACCTCAAGCGTGCGGTCAAGAAGTTTATGCCGCAGATAAAATTCCGCCACCGGATACTGGTAAAAAAGCTGATTGTCCCAGGAGGAAAACATCATCGCATGTTCAAAATGTACCGAGGCTTTGCCCGGTTGATCTTTCGCCAATCGGTAACCCATCCTGTAATGAATGGACGCATAAAGATTGGCAAGTGCCATAAGCAATGCCAGAAATGCCACAAACCAGCCCGCAATCACCGGAAGTCTTGCCGTCTTTTGAGGCGATCCTTCTTCTGCGGAATGTCCTTCCGGAAGGGCAATGTTCCCCCAGAGGATGCCGCAGAAGATCCAGGCAAGCAGATTTACCGGTTCCTGATACAACACCAGATCCGCCATGCCGTGCAGCAGCAGAAGGGAAAAACCGGAGAAAACCAGCCGTTCCACCGCGTCCGCATCTTTGAAGCGGCAGAATGAAAATTTGAAATACGGCACAAGCAGCAGGATCAGCCATGCAAGAAGTCCGATGATCCCCACTCCTGCCGCCATAAAGAGAAAATGATTGTGGGGATGATTGATGTGATCGACCGCAAATTCCAGCGCAAAAAAATCTTCCGTCCGGTATGGCAGAAACGCCTGTGCAAACGAGGGGATCCCGTGTCCGAACAGCGGAGCATCGCCGATCACTTTCAAGGTGTTGCGGAAAAAGAATACCCGGTCGATCTTTGCCGGATCCGGAGAAAAATGCCACAGATAAAATAAGATCCCCCCCGCAGCAACAGCCGCCGCCGCAAGCAGCGCAATGATCTTCTGCTGCAAATTGCGGGCGATCTGCATGACCGCACAGAAAAACAGCACGCACGGGATCGCAAAAAATACAGCATAACTGTGGCAGATCCACAAAATATATCCTGAAACTCCTGCCGATACCGCAATCAGCGCACAACACAAAATCTTTTTGGCAGCCGTTCTTTTCAGGATCAGAAAGATCACAAAAGGCAATGTCACCGCGATCAATGCCGCATTCCAGTTGATATTCATCGGCAGTCCAGCCAGAATATCAGTATCCAGTAAAAATCCTTCGGTCAATGATTGCAGAACTGTAAACAGCCAGAATATTGTCATCCATTCCGGCAGAACTTTCTTCAGTTCCTCCCGGAATGAAAAGGCAAAAAACGGGATCGTCAGATAACCCACGCTCCGGGCAAAATCATTCAGTTTGTACGCGCCCGGATGTGTCAGCGTGTGCCAACCCGCGATCAGCAGAAATATGATCATGGCTCCCGAAAAAAAACGGGGCAGGGCGCGAAAAGTTTCTTTTGCCCGTCCGGAAAGCAGTACAAGCCCGATGGCAAGCAGCGATACACTCGTCGTGGAAAATGCAAAAATGATCCAGTGAGGCGCAAAAAGAAGAAGCCGGTTCGGATAAATCAGAAGACACGCCGCAAGAAACAGCGGCACGATCCAACGCTTTTCCGGCTCCGCTGCAGAAGATATGGCAAA
Organism: Victivallales bacterium; assembly: GCA_045594005.1. Taxonomy (GTDB): domain Bacteria; phylum Verrucomicrobiota; class Lentisphaeria; order Victivallales; family UBA1829; genus SIG77. Next base: position 4,522 of record JAZNXT010000011.1, on the reverse strand, counting down.
CTTTGTTGTCATAGTCATTTTATTTCGCAGAAAGAACTTTCGCGACCTGTTCCGCATTCAGTTCCCGCGCTTTATCCTTTTTACCCATCAAAAGATAATATGCCCAGAGTTGCGGAGAAAGCCCTTCTTTTTCAGCAAGGCGTTCCACCAGGAATTCTTCTTCCTGCGGTTTCAGATTTTTGATGTCATCTTCTTTCAACGGAAATGCCGCAAAACTTTTTTCTTCTTTCTTCTGCAAAATTCCCTTTTGGGAAAGAATGATCTTATAGACCTTTCCGCTGATCCGCAAATCCAAACCCGCCAATGTTTTATCCGCATAGGCATTCTTACGCAGATTGACGATCTTCAAGCCGCCATTGATGTCATTCAAAAGCTCCTGCGCCCATTTTTCATTTTCTTTCGCCATGTTGCGCAGTTCCATATCTTCCGATTCCAGAAATTTACTTTCCAGACACGGCTTGATCGCATTTTCAAACAGAGCCTTCAGTTCTTCCGGACTCTTTCCCACAGAATAAGTAGCATCCAATTTTTTCTGAACATCAGATTTGATACTTGCAAGATGTTTCCGATTGTTTTCTTTTTCACGGGCAATACGGGCAAGTTCCCGTTTTTCTGCCTCAATACGGCGTTCCCGTTCCCGCTTTTCGTTTTCAATACGGCGTTTTTCCGCTTCCAATGCTTCCAGTTCCCGGTCTTTCGCCGCCTTCACCGCATTGTACTGGTCCCGATAAATTCTCACTTGATCCTTGTGCGCTTCCACGGATTTTTCGTAAAAATCATTTTCAAAAAAGGAGTGGGCTTTCATGTAGTATGCAAGCAAATTATTATAAACTGCTTTCTCCTGATCGGTTGCCGCCGCCGGATCGTACTCACGCATGATCGCCGCAAAATCAGTGTGATATTGCTCCAGCAATTCCCGCTGGGTCTCTTTGCCCGCCGTCATGTTGGCTGTTTCACTGATCCCTGCCAATGCCTGCATCTTTGCCATGATCTCGCTGATCACTTCTTCTTCCAATTTCTCTTCCACTTCCTGCGGACGGCTGGTCGCCGAAATCACCACAGCCACGATCCCCACAATCAGCAGTATTCCGAAAATACTCCCCGTGATGATCCACTGTTTTGCCCCATCGGATATTTTCTTCTTTCCTTTGACATTTTTCCGTTTGACGCCGGGGCGATTCTTTGCGCCTGCCGCCGATACCGTTTGCGAACTGGTCATACGCAATTTTTTGCCATCAGAAGATTTTTTCAATACTTTTTTCTTTTCCGGACCCGGTGCTTCTCCTCCGGATGAGGATACCGGCGGCAGGTGGATCGAAGCCGTCACCGAATCCGACGCATGGCGGATCGCACGGATATCATCCAGAAGTTCCGCAGCTGATTGATAGCGGTTCTGGGGATTACGCTCCATCATCCGCATGATCAGACGGGATACATCCAGCGGTATTTCCGGATTGACTTTGTGCGGCGGGATCAGGGTCCCGTGCAAATGTTGTGCCGCAATGTCGTTCACCGTCTTGCCGTTGTACGGAAAACGCCCCGTCACAAAATGATACAGCGTTGCCCCCAGACTGTAAATATCACTCCGCCCGTCTGTTGGCGCACCCGTAAGTTGTTCCGGGCTGATATATTGAGGCGTTCCCATGATCTCATCGGAATTTTCACTGTGCGTCTCTTCACCGATACTGGCAAGACCGAGATCGGAAAGTTTTGCACGCCCGCTGGCTGTCAGCATAATATTATCCGGCTTGATATCACGGTGGATCAATTTCTGTTCCACCCACGCATAATTCAAGGCTTCCGCAATCTGCTGCACGATCAGAAGTGCCTGATCGCAGGGCAGCTTTTTCTGTTCCGCAAGCACATCTTTCATGGTCTTGCCGCCAATATCTTCCATGGCAAAATAAAATACTCCCTCATCTTCACCCACAGCATACGCCTGAACTATGTAGGAGTGATTCAATTTCGCCGCCGCACGCGCTTCCCGGATAAAATTATTGACAAATTGAGAATCATTGGCAAGCTGGTCGGAAAGAACTTTCAAGGCTGCTGAACGGTCCAGAGAGATCTGATGCGACAAATATACCACTCCCATTCCCCCTCTGCCAAGTTCCTGCTGAATAATAAAATCGCCGATCACTGCACCTGGCGCAACACGGGAGTCCGGTACAGTCACGACCTCATTACAAAGACCGCATTGCACCAGAAGCCCCAAATCCGTATTATCTACTGCAACAATACCTTTACAAACCGGACATTGAAAACGCATAATTCTGCAACCTTAACCTTCTCACCCAAAAAATGAACAACGATCATTCATTGGTTTTCTTTTTCATGCTGTTGTATTCCCCCTGTCTTGTTCTGCCGGTGAGCGGCGAGATCCGCAAGCCATGGTAATACGCTTTTGTTCCGTTATTCAAACGCTTTTCATAAACAAATTTCTTCTTCGTAAGATCAAAATAACCATCCGTTACTCCAATAACCATGGGATCATGTCCGTTGGAAATCAATTCCCCGTTCGGTTTGATCACAATAAAACGCGCCACATCCATTTCGTTTTTGGAGTTGGCTTTCTTGCCGAAAAGTTTCAGCAGATCCGCATCCAATGTCACATCCACAAGATCGCTGTTGTGAGAGGAGGGAAACTCTTTGTCTTCCGCAATCAAAACATTGTTCGCCAGAAGAACCCACTGACTGCCCGGCATCCACATCACAAAACGATACCCCTGGATCGCACCATTCTTATCTCCGGAATAATACGGTGTCACGATCGCGATCCGCATGGACGCATCGTAATATTTACTGACCGTGGCAAGCGTTTCTTTTTTCGTCGGCGCGCCATCCAAACCCAGATTGAATTCATCCTGATCAGGAAAAATCAATGCCGTATAGCAATGATGCTGAATGGAATAACTGCGCGCAATGGAGATCTGCCCCGCAATTTCCGTACACGCAGCCGAATTGGAACGCCCCTTGGATACATTCGTGAAGGCAGGCATGGCAATACCGAGAAAAAGTCCGATCAAACCGATCACCACGATCAATTCAACCAAGGTAAAATGATGAATGGTTTTGCAGTGTTTCATATATTCCGCCTTTCTTTATTTCTTCCCGCCCGGTTTGTTTTTGCCTTCCGCTTTTTCCTGCTGACGCTGCAGCAATGCCGCACGGTAGGCTTTCGCTCTGCGGATCCGGTTGTCCTGTTTCAATTTTTTCATGGCGTCGGACTTCTGACCGAACTCAAATTGTTTCCGCCTGGAAAGCAATTCCATACAACGTTTGCGGTTTTCTGCAAATTTCGCATATTCCGCCGCATAAACTTTCAAACTCCAACGCATCCGCGCATGATCCATACGCTTCAGATTGCCGGATAACGCATCGCAAGCCTTGTTCACCGCTTCAAACCAGTCCTTCCGGATCGCAGAAACTTCCATCACATCAAAAATCAATGGCTCTGTCAGCATCGCAGAAATCCCGGACGCATGTTTCCGGAAATCCTGATAAGTCAGCTTCACTTCGCGTTTTTCCGTAACCGTCGCACCTTCTTCATTTTTTCTTTTGACTTCGATCGTGTCGGAGATCTTTCCGGGATCAGCAGAATATTTTCCGCTCAACCAAACCTGCAGATCGGAAATATGATTTGCCAGCTCCCGTTCCGTGATCATTCTGTGTTCCAGAACTTCATCCGGGATCCGGTTCTGACGGGATCTATTGTTTTGCGCGGGCAGTGCCGCAGTCAGGAGAACACTTGCCGCCAGAACTGCCAGCACCACAATATTTTTATGCTTATTCAACAAATTCATATCTCATGATCTTCCATTTTTGAGTTGCCTGATCGTATTCCAATGTCGCCAGGATCTTGGCTTCACCGATGATCGTGTCTGCTCCGGGATCAAATCTCCCTTCATTTGTGGCATTGACATTTTCTTTCAACTGGTCGTAAGTCGCAAAGATCTTGCCATCATCACCCGCATCCGAGAAACGGCGGTAGCCTGCCTGCAACTGCGCATCCATGTGATTGGATGCACGCAAGTTGAGCGTTTCGCCGGTCTTGCCGTTGTTGTTCCAGTCTTTCCGGATGGATACTTTGCCGCGGTCACGCAAGGTCTGAACCACCAGCAACGCTTTGATGGATTTGACTTTCGTCTGTTCCACCGACATCAAGTTGATGCAACGGCCGATCACCTGTTCATCCATGGCGTCCGTAATCCCTGTTTTCGCCGGATTCGGGCGCAGCCGGGTAAAGGGTTCCCAACTCAAACCGCTTGATCCGGATGCCGGATTGAATGCAAGAATATCGCTCCGGCGGAAAAATCTGTTGTTTCCATCCACGCTGTCATAAAGTGCTTTTGCTTCCGGATCTTTCGGCGCATCGCCGGGATCCCGCAACGTTTTATCCATCCCGATATAGATCGCATCATAGAGTTCCTGCACACATTCTTCCATTTGTGCGGCAGTGATACGGCTCACAGATTCATCGTTGATCGGATACTTCGTATCACCTTCACCTTGAGCATTGATG
>JAZNXT010000010.1:0-14622 GCA_045594005.1 Victivallales bacterium | reverse complement strand
TATAGGACTTATAAGTCTTATAGGTCTTATAAAAACAAGGTCCGGCAAGTCGGACAAGTCGGACTGGTCCGAAGCGAAAAGCACGCTGAAGGCGTGCAGGATTATAGCCTATGGGCTTGCCCATAGGTCAAGGGAACACATCATCTTTGCGCTCTGAAGGAGCGCGGGAGGCTGTAAAAAGGCGGCAATCCGACAAGTCCGGCAAGTCGGACAAGTCGGACAAGTCGGACAAGCTTTAAGCGAGCGTCAGCGCAGTTGAGCCACCGATCCAGAAAAGGCGCGGAAGTATTGCGGAGATAGTTCGGATTTTTGCAAGGCGATGATGAGGGAGCGGATTAGACATCCGTGACCGAATCAGCGTCCGCCGCAAAGGTCCGAAATAGCCCGCAAGACAACGCGCCACAACGCGCCACAACGCGTCTATCTTAACGGGGAACATAAAACCCCATCCGGAAATCCAGCCACCAGGGAACTTCCTGTGCAAAAAGAACCTTCTTCTCCTGATGATATTCCTTTGTCCACGCCACGCCTTCCTGACGGGCAAGGGATTTTGTTTTAAAGAGGAAAAAGAGTTCGCTGGTACAGACCTCGCCTTCCTGCATATCGGGGATCTCAAAAGGTTCACGGAGGATCTGTTCTGCGAGAGCAAGATCATCGCACTCCAGTGCGGCGGCAAGCGCAAATTGCCGGAACCTGCCTTGGGGATGTGTTGCGGCATTTTCCGGCAGGAATGTACGGTATTGCATCATTTTTCCGGCACGGGTGAATACGGGTAACGCCGCCTGAAGCATTTCGCGGTCATGCGGTAAAAGTTTCATGGCTTCGCACCATGCACAAACGGCTTGTTCATCTTTTTCCAGCAGGGCAGAGATCATGGCTTTTGCATGAAGGATCATGGCGCGGGGATGAGGCTGGCAGACATGATCCAGCGCGCGATTCAGGTATGCCTGCGCCAATGCAAACTGTTTCCGGTCATAAGCTCCGAGAGCCAGTTGATAATTCACCCACGGTGACGCTGCCCCCTGCTCCGTCAGTGCATTTTCATGCAGAAGATCCTGCCATTCCCGGCTGATCATAAAGGAAGGCAGCATAATACATTCTTCTCCGGGAATCGCGCCGTTCAGGAGATCCAGCCACGGTTTCTGCAAATCGCCGATCGTTTCTGCGGGATAATCCAGCACACCGGTCCGGTTCGATTTTTTGCGTATGATCTGATCCAAAGCTCCCCATCCGGACCCGGCTTGAAGAGTTGTTCCATTGGGCAGAAGTGCCACTTTCAATGCGGTTTCCTCCATCGCCCTGAAGGATCCCTGCGGCAGCATTTTTTCCAGAAGATCTCCGGCGGCACGCACAGCATTATGCCAATCGCCATGTGCTGTTTCCGGATCCAATGCAATGGAGCCGAAGGCTTCGCACCAATGGATCTCGCTTTCTCCGGCAATCGGCACACATCCCATTTGAGTGGGAGCAAGCCCGCTTTGGATCTCGCAATAATGAGTCGCGCCTTCCTGAAGAAGAAAATCCTGCCAGTGATATCCGCCCTGACTTTGTCCCCAGACAAAAAGTTTGCGTCCCAGCATTTCCGTGCCGGACGTGCAGATCAGCCCTGTTCCGTCTTCGTGAACGATCGCTTCCCAGCGGCGCGGCGCATTTTTCATGCAGTAAAAATAATCTCTTGCAACCGCCGTGTTGACCGGATAAGTCAGATCCGTACCGTTATATTCCGGCAGATCCGCCACATCTGTGGCATTGATATATGCTTTGTCCGCAGGAACCAATATCCGGGACCGGTCTGTTTCCGGCACCGCCAGATTGCTCCACCAGTATGCCGGTTTTTCCTCCGGATCGGGATTGATGAGCCGGACGCAGGTACACAGAAATGCGGCATCATCCGAGGGCAGAAAGAAATCGATCTGCCAATGCAAACCGCGTCTGCGTTCCAGTTCAAAACAGCGCAGTACCGGATAAGGCGCGGACTCCACGCGCACCGTGTGCATCGGAGCCGCCGTGTAGGGAAAATGTCCCGGCCAGCCGCAATTCCATTCGATCCCTCCGGCAAACCAGGCGTTCCGCAAAGCAAGATTGCCCAGCTGGAATACGGGATTGACCGTCAGTAATTCCTTTTCCAGTTTTTTATCGTAAAGCGACCACAACCGCGCCCCGAATTCCAGCAGAAAAGTTGCCCGGATCCGGTCATTTTCCAGCACTGCTGTTTTAAACGCGCGTTCCGTTCTGCTCCGGTCATAATCATTCTGTATGGAATAAGGAAGTACATTCCATTCCAGCCCGTACTCCATGTGGATATAATCTTCCGGCGGCAGTTTCTGCGAAAAATCCATTTTGAATGGTTCCGGAAATTTATTCCGGAACGGCGGAAATACAGACTCGCTCCCCATATTGCAGGAAGGCATCACCCGGGAATCAAGATTCAGTTTATTCATGGCTCATTACCTCCGGAAAAATAAAAAAAACTCCGGAGGAATATTCTGATCTTCCGGAGTTAAAATGATCTGTTTTACAGAAAATGCCCGCTTATTTTCAGCTGGCGAGGATTTCCTGGATTTTCGCGCGGTCTTCACCGGCGGCGATCACTGCATCGATCACACCATCTTCTTTGAATTTGGAAGAAATGCTGCCGAGCAGTTTCAGATAGGCTTCCTGATCCCGTTCATCTGCGGCGAGGAACACCACCAGATTCACAGGCTGGTTATCCAGACTCTTGTAATCCGTGACCGGGTTCTTGCAGACAGCCACGATGATCAGGGGAGAGGGAAAACCATTGACGCGGATATGGGGAAGTGCAAGACCCTTGCCCACGCCGGTCGTCATCATGCGTTCGCGTTTCCAAACAGCATCACGGATCTGATCTTCATCCATGGTGCAGCGGGTTGCCGCGTGCTGAACGATCGCTTCAAGGACATTCTTTTTTTCACAGTCGCTGAGAAAAAGGATGGAATCCTGCTGAAGATACTTTGCAAATTCGGGTTTCATGACGGTACTTGCCCCTTCCGGTCTGATCTTTCTTATTTAAACGATTCTTTTGTCGATATGGTATTTTACAACACATTGTGCGATTTTTCAAGCGTAAAACGATATTTTTTGCAAAAAAATCCTGAAAAAACGCCTTTTATGCTTTTCCGGTAGAACCGAAACCGCCTGCGGAGCGGTCGGAGTCGCTCAAAACTGCCGTTTCTTTCAATACCACATCCGGCAATGCCGCGATCACCATTTGCGCGATCCGGTCGCCGCGATGAATCTCATAAGGCGTATCTCCCGCATTGAACATGATGCAGCAGACTTCTCCGCGGTATCCGGCATCAATGGTCCCCGGCGTATTCAAAAGCGTCATGGAATATTTCAGAGCCATACCGCTGCGGGGGCGGATCTGCGCTTCAAAGCCCACCGGCAGTTCCAGAAACAATCCCGTGGGAGCAAGAGCCACCTTCCCCGGCTGAACCACAAGATCGGTACGGGCACGCAAGTCGTATGCGGCATCGTCCGCGTGAGCTTTTGCCGGTTTGAGATCAAGAGCATCTTCACTCATCTTAAACTTGACTTCTGTCATCTTTCTATCCTTTCAACTTTAGACTTTACAGGCGGCACGCGTAGCGAGAGCCGCCCGGCGAGCGGGTGCTTTGCACCCTTTCAACTTTACAGGCGGGTGCTTTTGCACCCTTTGGACTCTTAATTGTTTTTCAGGTCAATAGATTTCCGTACTCCATCTGCGATAAAAGTAAAAGAGCATACGCATAAAAATACAGCAAGCCCCGGCCACAACATCAGATTCCAATACAGGAGCGGTTCTTCCAACGCCTGCCGGAGCAGTTCACCCCAGCTTGCAGTGGGGATCTGAACGCCGAATCCGAGGAAGCTCAAAGAATTTTCCGCAAGGATTGACCCGGCAATATCAAAGGAAAATGCCACAAAAACAGGTCCGCACACATTAGGCAACAGATGAATAAAAATCGTCCGCCACGCAGGTAATCCGGTACATTCGCATGCCTGAATATATTGCATCTGACGCTGTTTCAGCACCTCACCGCGCACAAGCCGTGCCAGTCCGGGCCAGCCGGTACACCCCAGCACCAGGATCACCAGCAGGATGGATTGACGCGATCCCCGGTCCAGCATGATCGTCATCAGGATCAACAGCAGCAGAAATGTGGGAAAACAGATCACGATCTCCACGAGCCGCTGTATGGTCAGGTCGATCTTTCCGCCGAGATAGCCGGAAACCAGCCCCACAGCAGTCCCGAGCAGCAGTGAGATCCCCGCAGCAAAAAATCCCACAGCCAGAGAAACGCGGCTGCCATAGACCATTCGTGCGAACACATCCCGTCCCAGCTGGTCGGTCCCGAAAATATGCGCTTTGCAGGGTTTCAGATGGATCTGTGCCGAAGTGGCAAAGGGACTGTACGGAACCGGCGCAAAAATCATTTTCTTCTCCGGATGAGTCTGCTGCAATTCACGGTAATTCACCGTATCATTGCGCTGTTGTACGCAGAAAAACGGGACAGCCAGTGCGATCAGCAAAACGGCAAGGATCGTAAAGCGCAATGTTTTTTTCAAGAATCTCCCCGCCAGCAGCACGATCAATGTGACGGGGATCGCAGGCACCAGAAAATTGAATACTTTTTCCACAAAGACTTCCTGCACATCCGGCGCAAAAAAATCATGCAGTGCGGGACTTGTCCAACTGCCATCCTCCCCGATGATCAGCAGCGGATATCCATTCACGATCAATGGTGCATAGACAGCCGTGAGAAAAAGCAGCAGCACAAATCCCAATGAAATGAGCGCGAGATATTCCTTTGAAAACCGCCGGAGAAATTCCCGGAACGCGGAATATCCGTTTGCCGGTTCGGGCATCACTGCTGTATTTCCGTTGTCTGCCATATTTCATATTTCTCCGAACAAGAGAGCCAGTTCACTGCATAAAAGCGGAGTCAGATCATCCGTTTTTCCGTTTTTCAAACGGTCTTTCAGATCATCCGCCGTATAGAATGAAACACCGTCCAATTCGCTTTCCTGCGGCTGAAACGGTCCATCGCAAATCACAGAAAAAACGCGTACATTTTCCGATTCGATACTGTTCCGAACCTTGTAATCGAAAAGATGACGGAACGCGCTCCACGGCAAATCCACCCCCAGTTCCTCTTTGAGTTCGCGTACTGCGGCAGTTTCAAAAGTCTCCCCGGGATCCAGATGCCCGCCGCAGGCGGTATCCCATTTCCCCGGCTGAATATCTTTTGTGATCTTCCGTTTCTGCAGAAGAATATCGCCGGCAGAAGAAAACACGATCACATGAACACTGCGGTGAACGAGCGAGGGATCGCCATGACACTGCTTCCGCGGGGCAAGTCCGATCACCGCTCCGCTGGAATCGTCTATGATCTCAAGCATTTCACCGTTGTTCTGCTCTGCCGTCATGATTCTTCATGCCTCCTCTTGAGTAAAAACGATCTGACCGGCACTGATTTCCGCACGGATCGCCTTTTCTCCGCTGCGGAAACGGTCTGCCAGGATCCCTTCGGCAAGGGGGTCTTCGATCCTGCGTTCCACGGCGCGGCGCAAAGGTCTTGCGCCATATTCCGCCTGACAGTCTTTTTCCACCAGGAAGGATACCACGCTGTCGTCATAAACAAAAATCCTGCCGTGTTCCGCCATGCGTTTCACCACTTTATCCAGTTCCAGGCGGACAATGGATTTCAGATCTTCTTTTTCCAGTTTCCGGAAGACCACGATCTCATCCACGCGGTTGATGAATTCCGGCTTGAACGCGCGTTTTGCGCTGTCCAGCAGAGCCGAATTCTGTTTTTCCGTATCTTCTGCGGGAGAACCGCCGGAGAACCCGAGAGAACCGCCGCCGCGTCCCATTTTATCTGCGCCCACATTACTGGTCATGATCACGATGGTGTTGCGGAAATCGATCCGCCGCCCCAGCGTATCCACCAGTTTTCCTTCTTCCAACACCTGCAGAAGGAGGTGCATCACATCGGGATGCGCTTTTTCTATTTCATCAAAAAGCACCACACTGTACGGTCTGCGGCGGACGCGTTCCGTCAGCTCCCCGCCGTCGCCGTGTCCCACATATCCCGGAGGTGATCCCACCAGACGGGAGGCATTGAATTTTTCCATGTATTCGGACATATCGATCTGGATCAATGCTTCCGGATCCCCGAAAATAAATTCAGCCACCGCCTTTGCCAACAGTGTTTTTCCCACACCTGTGGGTCCCATAAAAATAAATGATCCGATGGGACGGGCAGGATCTTTCAGATCCGCACGGGATCTGCGCAGCGAACGGGAGATCGCATGGATCGCATCATTCTGCCCGATCACTTTCTGCGAAAGTTCTTTTTCCATATTCAACAGACGCGCCGATTCCCCTTCTTCCATCCGGTTGAGCGGCACGCCGGAAAGTTTTGCCATCACTTCCGCAATATCCTGCTCTGTGATCCGCACGGTATGCTGTGCGCAATTTTTCTCCCATTGCGCCCGTTTTGCATCCAGTTCCTCTTTCAATGCCCGTTCGCGGTTACGGATCTCTGCCGCCTCCTCATACCGCTGTTCCACGATCGCCTGTTCCTTTTTGGGAGCCAATGCAGCCAGTTCCCGTTCCAACCGGTTCAGATCCGGAGCCGCCACAGGGGAATGGAGCCGTGCGCGGGCACCGGCTTCATCCATCACATCAATGGCTTTATCCGGCAGGACTCTGCCGCTGATATATCTGTGGGAAAGTTTCACTGCCGCTTCCAAAGCCCGGTCGGTATATTCCACATTATGATGTTTTTCATAAACGCTCCGCAAACCTTTCAGGATCAGGATGGCATCATCAACGGAGGGCGGCTCCACCAGCACACTCTGAAAACGGCGTTCCAACGCGGCATCTTTTTCAATATTTTTGCGGTATTCATCCAGCGTGGTCGCACCGATACACTGCAATTCTCCGCGGGACAACGCGGGTTTGATAATGTTTGCCGCATCCATGGATCCTTCCGCATTTCCTGCACCCACAATGGTATGCAGTTCATCAATGAAAAGAATCACTTTCTTTGACGCGCGCACCTCATCCAGCACAGCTTTGATCCGTTCTTCAAACTGACCGCGGTATTTCGTCCCTGCCACCATCAGCGGCAAGTCCAGCGCGTACACGCTGCGGTCCGCAAGAGGAGCCGGCACTTTTCCATTGACGATCGCCTGAGCCAGCCCTTCCAGAATGGCTGTTTTTCCAACCCCGGCCTCCCCGATCAGCACGGGATTGTTTTTCGTTCTGCGGCAAAGGATCTGAATCACCCGTTCGATCTCGTTTTCTCTGCCGATCACGGGATCCAAAGCTCCGCTCCGTGCAAGGTCCGTCAGATCTCTGCCGAAGGCTTTGAGTGCGCCGAGCTGATCGCCGTCATCGGAAACGGGGGCGTGGGGAGCATCTTCATCATCCTCGTCAAAAAAGGGATTTTTCCCGAAAGGCGTATCGGCTTTTTTGGCATCATCATCAGATCCGGGCAGAAAATCCGGATCCAGCGCATCGATGATGGCGGCATAGACTTTTTCCATATCCAGATCGAACACCCGCAATGCGGCGGCGGCACTTCCGGAACCATCGCGGAGGATCGCCAGCAGGATGTGTTCGGTGCCGATATAATTATAACCCATGGATTTTGCTTCGGCGCGGGCGATCACGATCACTTTGCAGAAATGATCGGTCAGATCCGGATTATCATATTGCTGCAAAACATCACTGCCGGGCGCGATCCGTTTTTCGATCTCCAGTTTCAACTGTTTCAGGTTCACATTATTACTTCGCAATACCCGGATCGCCATGCCGTCTTTCAACAGCAGCAAGCCAAGCAGAAAATGACTGCAGTCGATATATTCGTGATTCAGACGCTGCGATTCCTGCCGGGCAAGCTCCAACGCGTGGACCGTCCGCGGCGTAAAATGTCTGATGCAATCTTCAAGTTCCTCGTTATTGAAATCGGGCATAGATCTCCCTGCTCTTTCCTTATTTATTTTTCCCGGTACAACACAAATACCGTTCCGCCGGATGGGATCCGGGGATACGGTATTCTGCATTTCTGTCCCGGATGTACTTTATTCTTCTGCGGCTTCCAGATATTGCGGATATTCGCTTCTGTTGTCCGGCGTGATCAGGACAAAATATTTATCGAATGCCGCTGCGACATTTTCCGGGATATCATCATGGCGGCTGAAACCTGCTTTTTCCACGATGATCCCGTACAAAACATTGCTTTCAAACAGTTCATTGGCAATATTGCGTGCCATGGCATTATTGAAACGGATCGCAGTCGGCATCAACAGGATCTTTGCTTTTTCCGGCATACTCCGTTCGATCCCCAAATCCGGACGGGGCATATTCATCCCCGCGAACTGCACGATCACATCGCAGCCATCGGCATCCGCCTTTGCGTATGCTTTATCAAAGGCTTCAAAATAGGCAGTGACCGTTTCCAATGCTTTTTCACGCGGCATCCCGAAAGTGTTGAGGCGGGGGATCCGGATCACTTCCGGTTCGCTGCCGATACCGCTCTTGAAGGCTTCAAAAATCAGATTCTGCAAATTCATTTCACCGGTCTGCAATCCATCATCCAGGATCACCAGCACTTTTTTGCCCTGCAGTGAATTACCGGCATATTTTCCGGCGATCTGCTCAAACTTCTGCAGTTTTTCCGAATCAAAATCTCCGGATGAACAGGAATACGTATTGATCAATACGATCAAAGTACAAATCACAGCAAGGGCTCCGCCGATGATAAGCAGCCCCTTATTGTGCTGTTTGTTGCCTTTCCAAAGCAAAAATAAGCCGCCCAATGCTCCTGCAAACAGGATCACACTCATCACAATATCCATATCCGTTTTCTCCTTCTGTCTGTATTCTTATTTTCTGATATTTTTTCTCTGATTATTGCAAATATAGCACACACGCGCGGATTTTTCAAATTAAAAAAGCGTATTTTTCACTTTCCCGCCCGGTACAGTGTCATCCGTTCTGATCCGTCCCGGGTATATGCCGCGATCTTTTCTCCGGCAAACTCCCTGCCTTCCAATCTTGCCCGGAACATCTCCAGCAGCACTTGTTCCCCCTCCTCCTCCGTCAATTCTTCCCGCCGCAATGCTGAAAGATCCTCCGGCAGAGTCCCCCGTGAGAACCACGGAGTGGATACCACATGGAACGTTTTTCCGGCACGTTCTTCGCAATGGGTGAATTTGGAATTTCCGGAAAGGATCTGTGAACTGCGCTTGATCCATTCATTGGCGATCATCATCCGCAGCCGCTCCTGAAGACGGATCAGCAGACTCCGTGGATCCGGGGTCAGTCCGGCAAGAAGATCCCACGCTTCCTGCTCGGTCAATTCCGGCTGAAGATCGGTCACGATATGTCCCAATTCCACTTCATCGGCACATTCTTCCTTCCGCAATGCACCGGGATCGACCAGAGTCAGAGAGCCATCCTTTTCCGACACCAGAATATTTCCGGCATGAAAATCACCGTGCCGGATCCCTGCAAGAAACATTTTCTCCAAAAGTTCCCGCAGATTTTTCAGAAAGATCTGCCGTTTTTCCACATCAACTGCCGCGATACGGAACCAGAATTCCTTGACGCTCACCGCCTGCGGCACCGCATCGGAAACGAGAATGGACTCCCGGATCCCCCGTTTCCCGTAAGCGGAAAAATGCACACAGGGGATCTGTACATCTTCAAGCAGCTGCGCCGCTTCAAATTCCTGACGCGCCTTGTTGTGCAGCAGTGCGGAAATCAACGGCTGTTTTTCGTATTTTGCAAAATACTGTTTCCCGTCCGCACCCGTCACAAGCCAGACTTTTCTCCGGGCGTTCTGTTTCACCGACACGATCCCCGGCGCGACACATCCGCCGCGAAACCAGGGCAGAAGCACCTCCGCACTGCCGCTGAACCAACGCCAGTTCCCGCAATCTGCAATTTTGAAAGACCGTCCGATCATCCGTATTTCATCCTTCCCATTCTGTCCGCTGCCGTCCGGTAAAACGGTACCAGCGGTTCCGGATATGCTGTGCCACACCCTTCACATCGGGGCGGATGGTCACATCCGGCGTTTCCAGATACAGCGAAACCAGTTTTTGAGCCAGCGCATCCGGTGCGAAAAACGAGTCCGGTACATAAGGATTCCGATCCAATATCATCAGACAGGATGCGGCAAGTCTTCCCAATTCCCGTTCCACTTTTTCCATTGGCGGCACTCCGGGATATATCCGGACGCTGTCCAGATCCCAAATCCCGTACTGTGCTTCTGCCGGTGACCATGTCCCTTCGCAATAAAAGTTTCCCAGTTTCAGGTCGCCATGAATGATATTTGCCCGATGCAGCACCGCCATCGTCTGTGCGGCATATACAAAAAACGCATCCAGCACAGAAAGAGGATCCACAGTATCAAGCACCACTTTTTCCATGCCGCGCACCTGATCGGAAGACGTTGTCACCAGATATCCGGCGCGCAGGATCAGCCCGGTCCGTTTTTCGCCTGCCGCCAGTATTTCCGGAGTCCGGATCCCCAATTTTTTGAAGATCTGTGCCGAGCGTGCCGAGCGGAAGGGCCGTGCGGCGCGAAAAAGATAACGCAAAGTAAAAAGCAGACCTTTATTATTCGTCCGTTTCAGAAAGACCGGTGCATCATCGGGTGTAAAAGCGGCGATCCCTGCGGTAGTGGTGGGAGAATCTTTCAGGATCAGCGAACGCTCCAGCATGTGATCGAAATCCCGCAGGATCTCCCGCAGTTCCGATCGATCATACTTTTCCGGAATCACAAAAACAGACGGTCCCGCCCGGAAAACTTTTGCATTACACTCCCGGCTCCAGTCCTGAATGGCGCGTTCAAATCTTTTCATATCGTCGATGATCCTTACTCAATCTTTTCTTTGTTCTGCGGCACCCAAAGCCCAAATCAACTCCAGCACGGTATCGGCAGTCATCGCCATGGATTCCGCCGAGATCTTATCCAAACTATCCTGATCGGTATGCCAGTAACGGTTGTCCGGTCCGTAGTTGAAATCAATAAAATCAATGGCGGGGATCCCGGCTTTCAGGAACGGAAGATGATCGTCCAGAATATCGCCGCCGCCTCTGTCAAACTGCTTCAGTGTTCCATTTTTCCGGGAGACCGCCACAGCCAGTGTCACCAGATCCCGGCTGCAGTTGGAGGGAAAACGCACATCCAGGTCTTTGTCCCCGATCATATCCAGCAGGATCATGGCACAGCATTTCCGTGCATCGATCTGCTTCACATAATGACGGCTTCCGTGCAGACCATCCCGGTCGGAATATTCAAAACGGGCTTCTTCACCGTCAAAAAACACAAAATGCAAATCAAAAGGCAGCGTTGTTTTTTCCGGCAATGCCCGGATCATTGCAAGGAGAGCCGCCACGCCGGAAGCTCCATCATTCGCGCCGTCAAACCGGGGATAAATATCCAGGACTTTCGTATCGTAATGCGCGCCGACGACCACGGATCTGCCATCGGCATCCGTACCCGGCACGATCCGGACCACATTGCGGTATGTTTTGCCGTATTCTGTGAAGACCTGAATTTCTCCGCCGCTTTCTTTCCGGATCCATTCCGCCGTTTTGCGTGCGCCTTCCGATCCGGAATGACGCGCCCCCATTGCCAGCTGTGCCTCCACAAAAGGCATGAGCAGCGTGCGATCCACTTCCGGCGCACCGGCAGTATCGGCGGCAAGCTGTTCAGCCTCCACGCCGCACCCGGCAAGCAGCAGCACCGGGCAGAAAGAGAGAAGGATCAGCAAAAGATTCCGGCTGGAAAATGACGTCATCAGCGGTCTCCTGTTTTGCCGCGGTCGATGGTGATATTCAACCGTTGGAAGGGCGGAATATCCAAATCTTCGTCACCGTATTTATTGGGTGCGGAATTTTCAAAGATCCCCCGGGCGAAACTGGTCAGCGCAAATTCATCCTGAGTAAGTTCGCCGTGCCGCGCAGATGCAGTTTTCCGGCTGTGTCTGCGGGTGGATGCTGTTTTTTCCGGACTGTCATTCCCGCCGAAAAAGAGATCGTTTTCCGCTGCCGCCGCCGTTGCTGCAGGTGCGGCAGGTCTGTGGATCTTTTCCGGCGGATCCTGATACCGGACCGCGATCGCAGTCAGCTGGATCCTGCCGTCGAGACCGGAGGAAATACCGGCACCGGAAAGCACATCCACATTGGCGGGGAACAGGTTCGCGGTCATTTCCACTGCGCGTTTGAGTTCTGCGATCTGAAGATCCGTTCCTCCGCTGAGGATGAGGAACACAGTATCGGATTTTTTCAACTGTTCCAAACCGCCGAGGAACGGCGAAGCAATCAACCGTTCCAAAGCCACAGCCGACCGGTCAAGGCCGTCGTTCCGGTCAGCCCATCCCACCCCCAGGGAACAGGAGCATTTCATGCCTTTGAGCGGAGTCATAAATGCGGCATAATCCGCCCCCATCAGGCTTTTGCAGTGCATCAAATGTGCCACACCGTAAACGCTGTGAGCCATTTCCTGTGCCGCGCGGTCAAAAGCATCTGCCGCCGGAGTATCCGGTGGCAATGTGGCAAAAAGCAGATCGTTGGGCAATGTGATCAGAATATCGGTGATAGGCAGAAGTTCCTTCACACATTCTTCCGCATTGTAACGCCGGGAATACGCTTCAAAGGAAAACGGCGTCGTCAGCAGAAATGCCGAAGGCAGTGCAATGCTCCGTGCAACACTGGCAATAGTGCGGCATCCGCCGGTGGCAGTTCCCCCGCCCAATCCGCCGCAAACAGTCAGGAAAGATGCGCGTTCCAGAAGTGCAGAGATTTTCTGCCGTTCCCGTGCCATGACGCGTTCGCCGCGGAGTACATCGCCGCCGCATCCGGCATTTCCGGTGATCCCCCAGTCGAGAGAGGGGCAGATCTTGTGTTCTGCGGCAGAAATGGAAAGGGTCTTTCTGTCGGTATCGATCAGGGCGAGTTCAAAATTTTCAATATCCGGCATTTTTGCGAGATGTGCAATAATGGCGGCACCTTCTCCGCCGATGCCGAGGATCATGGGGCGTTTTTCTGTATCCATCATTTCCCGAACACCTTTCTCCAGGTTTTCACCGGATTGACCACGGAATCCATCACACTGCTGAACACACCGGAAATCAATCCGCCCTCATTTTCACGCTGTTCCAAATCCATCGCGGCAAAATGCAGCACGCCGAGGATCGCCGCATAACAGGGCGAAGCACTTTCAAATCCGGTCACGGCTCCGGGCATCTGCACCTCTCCGATCCGGACAGGTGCAGTAAAAACATTCCGGGCGATCTCTGCGGATCCGTCGATCTCCGCTCCGCCGCCGCAAAGCACGATCCCGGAAGTGATACAGGATTGCAGCCGTTTTTCGCAAATCTTTCTGTGAATGATGGAATAGATCTCCCGCAAGCGCAAATCCATGATCTTTTCAAAAGAATCCAGCGGGATCTGCCGTTTTTTCCGGGTGACGGATTCCGTATATTCCCAAAAACTCAAACCATCGTTGCGGAGTGCGGAAAGTTTATTTTCCCGCAGAAAATTCATACAAACCTCATAAGGAAGATCCAGACCGATGGAAAGATCGTTCGCAATGTGGTTCACACCCACCGGCAGAACTCCGGAAAGATAGATCCCGTCCATGCAGATCAATACATAATCACAACATCCGGATCCGAAATCGATCAGAAGCGTACCCCGCTCCCGTTCCTCCTGCGTCAGCACACTGAAAATGGAGGAGATCCCGTTGAATACAGGATTGACCTGATGCTCAAAGCCCAGCTCGTGAAAGATCCGGCGGATGTCATCCAGATATTTTTTGTCACAGGCAAGGATGTGGATATAAACATCCAGCTGCGATGCCATCTGACCTTTCGGATCTTTTACCCGGTTGGCACGGTTGATCACAAAAAAGCTGTCGTAGGATCCGAAACTGATCTGTCCCTGCGGCAGCGCAAAACTCAAGGCTTTTTCCACCGCACTGTCTATGTGATGCTGATGAACTTTGCCGTCATCGTAGATCATCACAGTCCCCTCCCCGCGACTGGATGTCACCACAGAACCGTTGAGCAGCACATAAACATTTTTGTGTTCGCCTGCACTGATCGGCAAGGCACGATCCGCCTCCTCCAGAACTTTACCCAGTATCTGAAGTGCCTTATTGAAATCAACGATCAAACCTTTCTGGACAGAACCTTGCGACGGTGCCTGAACAAATGCAAGGACTTCCACATGCCCTTCCCGGTCGCATTGTCCGTGCAGGACAGCGATTTTGTCCGTACCGAATTCGATCACCGTGACCGGTGTCCGCGAATGAAATGCCATTTTTCCTCCTGACAGATTTTATGTAATTTATAAATACCACTGAACTGTACCACATCTTTTCAAAAATACCAGCCCCGCCAATAAAAAAAGAGAAAAAAAGTCCGCCCGGAGTCTGACGACTCCCGCGCGCGGCGTTCCGGCTCCCCCCTTGCGCCGCAAACGCGGCACAAGGGGGGATGCAATTCAGCGCAGGAAGCCGGGAAATCCGGCTTCCTTACGCTGAAGCGCAAGTTCCGGCGGGGAAAAAATTTTCCCCGCCGGAACGCCGGAAC
>JAZNXT010000009.1:0-5860 GCA_045594005.1 Victivallales bacterium | reverse complement strand
GCGTCGTAATTGTCTAACGGTTCCCGCGCTCCTGCAGAGCGCAGGGTGCATAGCACCCGATTCTCGGGCGGCTCTCGCTACGCGTGCCGCCTGCACACAAGGAGCGCAGGCTAAAATCCCGCGCTCCTTCAGAGCGCTTTTTGGATCGGGGGGGGGCAAAGCACCCGATTCTCGGGCTTTTCTGCTTTTCCGGATTCGGCATCTCTCCTCATTGAGAATAACGCTTTTTCAAAAATCGCTTGACAAACGGGGCGGCTGGTTCCAAAATACGATGAAGATTACGGAAGAATGATACAGAGATCGGTTCTGTTTTTTTGGTGTGTTTTTGTGAGAAATCGTTAAAATCATGGCATGTTTTTGTGAAAAATCGTTAAAATCATGGCGTGTTTTTGTGAATTTTTTGTAAAAACATGTTTCTGTTGAAACGGTATTTCAGAGAGATGAATTAAGCAGATTTTCAAAATACGGCTTGACAAACGGGAGAGAGTGTGCTACTTTAGGCTGTATCATACCAACAGAAGGAATTATTTTTATCACAAAAAAAATTCAAAAATCAGGTAATATTCAGGGCTTTCTCAAGACGAACCATCACCTCTGTTATTGAAATCATTGCCCTAATAACAGTCAACAAAGGACGAATGTACCGTGTCTGGAACACGGTGCATTCTTGTCCGGTAGTTGACTGTGCGCTGTGATGGGCGCGTCTTGAGTATCGGCAGGGATGCACTTTTTTTATACCCTGCCGTGACAAATGGCACAGACTGCCGGGGAGAAAAGATCATGGCGACACGCAAGCTCAAAAAGATCGTTGCAGGAGAAGGAGAAGTCTTGGAAAAACGGAGAAAAAATGCAAAAAAAGTGGAGCGTGCGGAAAAATCGGAACAGGAATGTCTGACCTGTGATGACGAGATCCCTGATTCCCATCCGGATATCAAGTATGTCATCCCCAAAGAGAGTGATTTTGACGATTGCACATCGGATGGCGAGATCTATATCCGTTGTCCGCGATGCTGGAAAGTGCTGCACGCCAAATTGAATTTGCGGAAAACATTTTATATGCCGGAGTGAGCCGGAGAAAAATTTTTCAGTTTGTTTTTGCCACAGCGAAGGGCAACTTTTTATAAGTCCTATAAGACCTGTAAGTCTTATAAAATCGATGTGTTAAGCGAGCGTAAACGGCAAACATTTATTCCCGAAAACGAGCCGAAAGCCCATCGCACTTTTTCTCAAAAGCCCTATTCCCGGCATGGGGAGATAAGCACGCTGAAGGCGTGCAGGATTATAGCCTATGGGCTTGCCCATAGGTTCAAAAGGCATATTACACCACATGCACGCTGTAGGCGTGCGGGAGGCATTGTAATTGTTTAACGGTTCCCGCGCTCCTGTAGAGCGCAGGGTGCATAGCACCCGATTCTCGGGCGGCTCTCGCTACGCGTGCCGCCTGTTGAGTGTAAATCCATAGTCCGCGCTCCTGTAGAGCGCAGGGTGCATAGCACCCGATTCTCGGGCGGCTCTCGCTACGCGTGCCGCCATCTTTGCGCCAATGGGGAGGATTGTCGCATACAGCTGTGACACAATGGCACACTTTTGTTTGTGATGGTATGGCGGATTATTTTTCTTATCATTATTATTCTCATAGATTTATGTTGTTATTCCGTTCACTTGGCATATATTTTGCTTAAATGGGATATCGCGCAATAAAAAAACATTAAAATAACTTTCATGAAAGGTTCAGAAAACAATGCCTACGTATGAATACATCTGCAAGGATTGCGGACACGAATTCAGCAAATTTCAGAAAATGTCTGACGACGCGCTGACCACTTGTCCCGAATGTCATAAAGAGACCCTGAAACGGAAGATCGGGACCGGTGCGGGGATCATTTTCAAAGGATCCGGATTTTACTGTACGGACTACGCACACAGCAATGCTTCCCCCAGCAGCTGTCCGAAAGAGGATAAATCGGCACCGTCCTGCGGCTGCGAAGGATCCTGTCACTGCAAACATTGATTTATTGAAAAACAAAAGGAGAAAGATTTATGTCAACAGAAAACATGCAATTCAAGGCGGAGATCCGCGAACTTCTTTCGCTGGTGATCCATTCCGTTTATTCCAACAAAGATATTTTTCTGCGTGAATTGATCGCCAATGCCGCAGATGCCATTGATAAAGCCCGGTTCCTTTCCCTCACAAAAACAGAACTTGTCCGGGATTGGGGGATCCGGCTGGAAGCGGATAAAGAAAATAAAGTGCTGGTCATTTCCGATAACGGGATCGGTATGAGCCGGGAAGAACTGGTGGAAAATCTTGGTACGATCGCTCATTCCGGCACAAAAGCCTTTGCACAGGCATTGGAACAGGCAAAAGCCGATGGCGGCGCAAGCGCACCGGAACTGATCGGTCAGTTCGGGGTTGGTTTCTATTCTGCATTTATGGCGGCGGACCGCGTGACGGTGGAAACGTTCAAGGATGGAGAGGAACATGCGTGGAAATGGACTTCCGACGGTCAGAACGATTTTTCCGTGGAGGAAATTCCCGTGCGGGATGCCGGAACACGGATCACGCTCTATGTGAAAGATGATTTTGTGGAATATCTCGACTACTGGCGGATCTCGGAACTTGTCCGCAAGTATTCGGATTTTATTGAGTATCCCATCCGCATGAAACATACCGTCACGAAAGAAGAAGGCAAGACGGAAGAGGAAGATTCCGTACTCAACACCATGAAGGCGATCTGGCTGCGTCCGGAAAGCGAAGTGACGGAAGAGGAATACGACGAATTTTATCATCATATTTCCATGGATTACGGCAAACCTGCAAAACGGATCACGTTCAATGCGGAAGGTGCCGCTGAATTCAAATCGCTGCTGTTCATTGCGGGCAAAATGCCAATGGCATACCGGATGGGTATGGCGCGTGAAAACAAAAATGTGCATTTGTATGTGCGGCGGGTATTCATCACGGACAACTGTCCCAATCTCCTGCCGGAATATATGAATTTTGTTGCCGGGGTGGTGGATTCCAGCGATCTGCCGCTGAATGTTTCCCGTGAAACATTGCAGGATAATCCCCAGGTGGCACGGATCGGCAAGAGCATTGTGAAACGCGTTCTTTCCGAACTGGCAAAGATGTACGAAAAAGAACGCGCCGCATACGAAGATTTCTACAAGGAATTCAGCCCCATGCTCAAAGGCGGCGTCCACATGGATTATGCGAATAAAGAAAAGTTGACCGATCTGCTGCTTTTTGAATCCATGAACAATCCTGCGGGCAAACTCATCAGTCTGAAGGAATATTCCGATGCCATGCCTGCGACACAGAAGGCGATCTATTATATCACCGGCGACCGCCGTGAAGCGTTGGAGCATACGCCCCAGCTGGAAATGTTCCGGAAACAGGGATACGATGTGCTGTTCCTGTATGAACCTATGGACGAAGTCATTATGGAAGATATCCGCACCTATGCGGAAAAAGATCTTGTGTCCGTGCTGAAGGGCGAAGTGAAATTTGATGAATCCGTCCAGAAGGAACTGGATGAAAAGACCGCGAAGGAAACGGAAGAAAATAAAGATCTGGTGGAATTCCTGAAAACGACTCTTGCGGATAAGGTCAAAGATGTGCGCTTCTCCTCCCGTCTGACGGAAAGCCCGTGCTGTCTGGTGGGCGATGCTTACGATCCTTCGGTGCAGATGCAGCGTCTTTACAAGGCGATGGGTCAGGAAATGCCGGAAGTGAAACGCGTGCTGGAACTGAACGGAGAAAATCCGTTGATCAAAGCCATGAAGAGTTTGTATGACAAAGATCCTGCGGCGGAAAATCTGAAGGAATATGCGTCGCTCCTGTACGATCAGGCATTGATCAGCGAAGGCGCGGTATTGCCGGATCCTGCGGCATTTGCACGCAGCACGGTGCGTTTGATGACGGAATCCATCCGGAAGGAATTGGGTGCTGAATAATGGCTGTTGATACAAAACTTTACGACCTGCTGGAAGTCAGCCCCACAGCGGATGAAACGGAGATCAAAAAAGCCTACCGCCGCCTTGCGGTGAAATATCATCCGGACAAAAATCCGGGTGACAAGACGGCGGAGGAAAAATTCAAGAAGATCGCGGAAGCCTACGACGTCCTTTCCAATCCGGAAAAACGCCAGATGTACGATCAATACGGCGAAAATGCTTTTGCCAATGGCGGACGCGGCGGTGGCGGCGGATTCAGCGGCGATCCCTTTGATATTTTCAATCAGTTCTTCGGCGGCGGAGGCGGCGGAGGCGGTTTTGAATCCTTCTTCGGCGGCGGATCCCGGCGTCAGCGTGATCCCAACGCACCGGAAACCGGATCTGATCTGCGCTACGGGCTGGAAATCGACTTTATGGATGCCGTGAAGGGCGTGGATAAGACTTTGACTTTCAACCGGAAAGGCTTGTGCGATGTTTGTCACGGCACCGGCTGCGAATCCGGTCAGAGAGTCCAGTGCCGCCGTTGTCACGGATCGGGTCAGGTGGGAGTGTCTCACGGATTCTTCACCATGATGCAGGATTGTCCGGAATGTCACGGCGCAGGCTCCGTACCGGAAAAACCGTGTAAAAAATGTAATGCGTCCGGCTATATCAAAGTCAAACGCAAAGTGGATATCCATATCCCCGCAGGCGTGGATACCGGTTCCCGGCTGCGCGTACAGGGGGAAGGTGAACCCGGTTTGCGGGGCGGCAGAGACGGTTCCCTGTATGTGGATATCACCGTGAACGAACACCCGCTTTTTGAACGGCAGGGGGATGATATTTACTGCGAAGTACCTATCACATTCACCACAGCCGCGCTCGGCGGGGAAATCGATGTACCCACTGTGAACGGTCCCATCAAATTCATGGTACCTGCGGGAACTCAAAACGGCGATATGCAGCGGATCTCCGGAAAGGGGATGCCGTCCCTGCGCAGACGTGGTTATTTCGGGACACATCATGTCCGCTTCCTCATTGAAGTGCCGAAAAAGCTGACCGCCGAACAGAAAGATCTGCTCCGGAAATATGCGGAAACATTCGATGAAAAACAGAAAGGGGAAGCCCATCCTGTCCGGGAAAGTTTCCTCAAAAAGTTTCTGAACAAGATTATGAGCTTCTTCGCCATCCTGTTCTGAGGGCGCGTTGTCTCGCGGGCTATTTCGGACCTTTGCTTGCGGATCTTTTCGGTCATGGACCTGTTAGTCCACTCCCTCAAAGCGTTCCGCGCAAAAATCCGAACTACATCCGCGATACTTCCGCGCCTTTTCTGGATCGGGCTTTTCAGCTTCGCTGTCGCTCGCTTAAAGCCAATACGCAGGCGGCACGCGTCAGCGAGAGCCGCCCGAGAAACGGGTGCTTTGCACCCCGCGGATGAGGCGTAGTCGGAAGGATTTTTTCATCCGTCCCCATCCGTACCCCCATGCAAGAATGCGCGGGTGGTCGGACAGGTCGGACAGGTCGGACAGGTCGGACAGGTCGGACAGCGGTGTGCAACAGACAAAAACAGACAAAATAACAACCGTCCGTATCGGTCCGTATCCCGCTCTGCCCGTGGCAGGCGGCACGCGTTAGCGAGAGCCGCCCAAAAAACGGGTGCTATGCACCCCCGGCTGAAGACTGCCGACTGAAGACTTCATACCGGACAGATGGGACATTTGGGACTTCTGCGACTTGTGGGACGCGGATGAGGCGTAATCAGAAGGATTTTTTTTTCGCTGAACCGGAGGGCGGAAGCCGCACCACAGAAGATCAACAGAAAAAGAGTTTGCCATTCGGTCAACCTTTGTCCTATAAGTCCCATAAGTCCTATAAGTCCCAGAAATGCGCCTGCGGCACCGCTTGAGCGTTCCAGTCGGAGAGG
>JAZNXT010000008.1:0-33609 GCA_045594005.1 Victivallales bacterium | reverse complement strand
TTGCGGGTTCAGCTTTTTTTGCGGGTTCAGCTTTTTTTGCGGGTTCAGCTTTTTTTGCGGGTTCAGCTTTTTTTGCGGGTTCAGCTTTTTTTGCGGGTTCAGCTTTTTTTGCGGGTTCAGCTTTTTTCACGGGAGCTGCCTTTTTCACGACCGGAGCGGGTTTGATCACGATCGCGGGCTTGAATTCGTTTTCTTTGAACGGCACATTCACCTGGAATTTTTTAACAGTGAAGGCGATAGCTTTCTTTGCACCCGGAGCCTGGAAGGTGATCGCGGTCGGCTGGATCAGATCCTTCACCCCTTTTGCGGAAACGGTCACAAAATGATCAAAGTTGATTTTATAGATCGCCTGACCGATGGCAACATCCAGCTGCTGGGGAAGGCGGAGTGCATCTGCCGTGTAGGAAAACACGGTATTTGCGGTGAAATCGCGGGTCGCGATCTGCGCTTTGATCTGGTTGGCGCGTGCGCTGTTTTTGATAACGCTCACTTCCAATGCTTCATCGACGACCTTGTTATTCTTTTTGCCGTCAAAGTGATATGCTTTCCCATGAGTCAGAGCCACTTTTTTGGCATTGCGCTGAAAATCCAGCATCATAGCATAAAGGGCAATGGTATTTCCGCCGGACTGTTTGCTGAATTCGATGCCGTCTTTGGAGAGATATCCGGTTCTGCCGTCCAGAATAAATACAGATTCCAGTTTATTCTGTTTTTTGGTTGTCACTTTGGCAAAACCTTCGCGCTGCAGTTGGATCTGATACTGAACGGAACCGTCGTTGGCTTCCAGTACCATATCCAGCGTCTTGATCGTTTTCTGCTGATTCAGAAACGGAATTTCCAGAAAAAGTTTTTTCACCGTGTCATTTTCATACTGGCACTGCTGCACTTCCACAGTCTGTTTGATTGCTTCGATCTCCTTCTGAATGTCGGCACGGATCGCCGCCTGTTGCTGTTCGGCGATTTCCTCAACAGCCATACGCCCTTCTGCGTTGTCACAGTTTTTACTGCACACACAGCCTGCAAACATGGATGCTGCGGCTGTCATTGCGATCACTTGAAAGATCTTTTTCATTGTTGCTCCGTTGTTGGGGTGGATATATTACTTTGTTTTATTTGTTTCTTTTACGGGAGTGTTCCGTTTCACTTCGCTGATCTGCCAGATGTCCGGATCGGCAGACCCCTTCCAACTGATTTTGAATTCAGCAGGGTATCCCGCCTGATCAAATTTTGTGTTCTCTTTGCAATAGAGTACAGCTTTGCTCTTTTGATCGATCACTTCTTCTCCGGCAAGTCTGCCCTGCGCATCAAAAGTCAACTGCACATCCCTGCCTTCATACCATTTGAATTTCGGGCGGATCTTCAGAAGATAGGTCCGTTCCTTTTTCGGAACGGCAGAAATCTGATATGCCACTGCCTCCCAGTCAAAATGACTCAATGAGTGGAAATACTTTGCACTGTCCAGCAAGACCTGTTGTTTTACATCAGCTGCCGTTGTTTTTTGTGCCGGTGCAGGGAAGGGGATCTCGTTCCGCTTTCCATTCCGTTCCAGTTCAAGCGTGAAGCCGCTTTTGGTTTTTGCATGGAGCAGTTTATATGAAAGCGTTTTCAGGTTTTTCATCGCCTGAACAGAACTCAAAGCGTTGAATGTACTTTTCGTTTCCCCTTTGTCATAAACCGTTTTGGCTTTATCCAAATCGGTTTTGACCACCGGTTTCGCATCGGACCGGACTTCTTTTTTGCCCGGAGCCGGTTTTGCGGGAGCCGGTTTTACGGGAGCCGGTTTTGCGGGAGCCGGTTTTGCGGGAGCCGGTGCGGGATCTTTTGCAAAAGGTGCGCAGGCGCAGAACAGCAGACCTGCTGCTGCGGTCATACAGATCGTTGTAAGAAAATTCTTTTTCATGCGCCTGCTCTCCGGAAAGATCACCAGCCGTAGATCTTGTTGTCAAGATACTGCTTGAGCTGATCGATAGGCACGCGATCCTGCGCCATGGAATCGCGTTCGCGAATGGTCACAGCACCGTCGTTTTCGGTTTCAAAGTCCACAGTCAGACAGAAGGGCGTACCGATTTCGTCCTGACGGCGGTAGCGTTTTCCGATACTGCCGGTCACATCCAGTTCGGTGCGGTAGAATTGCATGATCTTCTGCTGGACTTCCAATGCTTTGTCGTTGAGTTTCTTGCTCAAGGGCAGCACGCTCACCTGGATCGGAGCGATCCGCGGCGGGAAGCGCAGAACGATACGCACATCATCTTCCATACCTTCCTTCTGGGTGGGTGCTTTGTCTTCTGCATAAGCATGGCAGAGGATGGCAAGGATGGTGCGGTCGCAACCCACGCTGGTTTCGATAACGGTGGGCATGAAGCGTTTGCCGCTGACCGGATCCAGATATTCCAGATTCTGGTCGGAGAATTTCTGATGCTGGGAAAGGTCCCAGGTCCCGCGATGGTGGATACCTTCCAGTTCGCCCCAGCCGAAGGGGAAGAGGAACTCAATATCCACGGCTGCCTTCGCGTAATGCGCCAGCTTGTCGTGGGGAGCAAGACGGATCTCATCGTCCCGGAAGCCCAATTTTTCGCGGTAATATTTCACACGCTGTTCGCGCCAGTATTCAAACCATTCCATAGAGCCTTCATCCGCGCAGAAGAATTCCATTTCCATCTGTGTGAATTCGCGGGAACGGAAGGTGAACATACGGGGAGTGATCTCATTACGGAACGCCTTACCGATCTGCGCGATCCCGAAGGGAAGCTGCTGACGGGTGCCGATACGGATCAAATCAAAATCCAGGAAGATGGGCTGACAGCTTTCCGCGCGGAGGTAAGCGATATGTTCATCGTCCACGACCGGACCGACGTATGTTTTCATCATCAGATTGAATTCACGGGGCGGGGTCAGATCTTTGGAGCCGCAGTTGCTGCAAGTGGTGGGATCTTCCATCTGATCCACGCGGAAACGGGTCTTGCATTTTTTGCAGTCGCACATAATATCGCCGAAACGGTCCACGTGACCGGATGCTTTCCATGTTTTGGGATGGCAGATGATGGTGGAGTCAAGACCCACCACATTATTACGGGTTTCCACCATTTCGTTCCACCACAGCTGCTCCACAGCTTTTTTGAGCATGGTGCCGTAGGGACCGTAATCCCAGAATCCGTTGAAACCGCCATAGATTTCGGAACTCTGGAAGATAAAACCGCGTCTTTTGCAAAGGCTGACCACTTTTTCCATCAGGTTCATGCCTTCAGTTTCCTGCACGTCCATAATACAACAATATCCTTTCGTATGTTTTTTTGTTACTGTAAAACAGATCAGTAGTCAATATAGCGCAATCGGGAGAAAAATCAATGGTATTATTTATAAAATACGGTGATTTTGGCGAAAATTTACAAAAAAAATGGAAAAAAACGGAAAAATCATTGGAAATTTTATTTTTGTACGCTATATGTAAATAACGATCCAGTCCCCGGAGAGGTATAATACAAAAAAAATGAACGAAGACGAGCTTTTGAAAAAAGATCAGATGTTTACCCGCGTGTCACTGATCGGAAAAGCAAAGAATCAGAACGACGAAAACGCATGGGCGGAATTTACCGCATTTTACCGCAAGTATATCTACAATATCGTGCGGCGTATGGGGTTGAACCATCATGATGCCGATGAGGTCGTGCAGATCACTCTTGTCAAGGTCTGGAACGCCATGCCGAAATTCAATTACAGTCCTGAAAAGGGCCGTTTCCGCGGCTGGCTTTGCAGCATTGCCGGGAATACTGCAAAAAATTTTATCCGCTCGCGGGGACCGATGCCTCTTTCCCTTTCTTCGGAAGATTGGGACTACGAAAATCTGGACGAAATGATCATTCCGCCGGAAGTGGAATCCATTGCCGAACAGGAATGGCAGCAATATCTTCCCGAACTCGCACTGAAAAATATATCCGGCAATTTCGACCGTAAAACGATTCAGGTGTTTGTATTGTTCCGTCAGGGACTTTCCGCAAAAGATATCGCCGCACGGCTGGGACTTGCCGAAAGCAGTGTCTATGTCTATAAACAGCGTGTGATGACGCGCGTTGCTGAAGAAGTTGAACGTTTGAAAAAAGACCTTTGAGATGCGCGTTGTCTTGCGGGCTATTTCAGACCTTTGCTTGCGGGTCTTTTCGGTCATGGACCTTTAGTCCACTCCCTCAAAGCGTTCCGCGCAAAAATCCGAACTACATCCGCAATACTTCCGCGCAAGATGCGCGTTGTCTCGCTTGGATCTTTGTGCCTTTGCTTCGGACGCTGATTCGGTCACGGATGCCTGATCCGCTCCCTCATCATCGCCTTGCAAAAACGCAAATCTCCGGCGCGATACTGCCGCGCGTGGCGGCAAATGAGCGTAGCGAGGGGGGAGTGCGTTTTTTGTATACGGATTTGTACGGATTTGTACGGATTTGTACGGAGGGGGTGATAATAAGAATTGCAGTTTGTTTCTCCGTACCCATCCTTACTCATCTGTACCCATCCGTACCCCATACAAAATCGCCGGGTGTGGTGTCGGACTTGTCGGACTTGTCGGACTTGTCGGACGCGAATGAGGCGTAATCAAAAGGCTTTTTTTATTTTGTGAACCGGAGGGCGAGAGCCGCTCATTCGCTCTGCCTTTTCTGGATCGGTGGCTCAACTGCGCTTCGCTTGTTTGCCACAGGCGGCTTTTCTGGATCGGTGGCTCAACTGCGCTTCGCTTGTTTGCCACAAATGGCACGCATAGCATTAAACAATACTCCTGCTTGTCGGCAGGCGGCAAATGAGCGCAGCGAAACTGAGCCGCCCTAGGCTGCAACAAATCTATTATATTTTTCTGCTTGAAATTTACGCGAGGTGTGCTACAATATCACAGACAACAGAAAATCAGAAAGGAAATATATTTATGGCAAAAAAACTTGATCTGCCTCCCTGCGGCACTTATCTTGCTGTTCCTGTTTATCTTGATCGCGGCGATTACATTTTTCAATCCACGGGTCCGTTCTACACCTCCTGGGTTTCCGAGGATCACGATCCGGAATGGTATCTGGATAAAATGATTGAAGATAATCAGGGCAATGTGGCGGTCATCTGGGATGGCGGTGCCTCCCGTTTCCAGTTGAAAAGCAAAGCATATCTGCTGGATTTGGAAGGTGCGGGGATCCGTGTGCCGGATCCGGATTGGGAAAACGGAAAATATCTGATCCCGGAAGATTTTGAACCGTGCATGACATTGGAAAAAGAGCGTCTTGGAGCGGGCGTTTACAAATTTGTGAAAGAGGCACAGAAACGCGGACTTTACTGCTATACCACCTATGTGGAATCCAATCCGGAATGGACGGAGAAGATCCTTTCCTGTTCCAATTTTATCGGCTACGATGTGGGCGAGGCATTTTCTTTTGCTTCCGGGTTCAAGGAAATACAGGAAGATGACGAAAATGAAGGTGAGGATGGCGAATATACGCTGGTCACTGCGGCAAAATCCTTTGCCCGCAGTATCAGAAATTATTTCCGGGTCAGAAAAGAATGTGGCTGGGTGAATACGCCTTTTATCGTTACCAGCGGTTCGTTCCATCTGGATTTTGAGGTGGCGAACGGCGGCGACAGCATTGTGCCGCATATTGAAGGCTTCGCTTTTTCCCATCTCAATTTCGGGATGTCGCTCTGTCGCGGGATGTATAAGCAATGCGATCTTCCGCTGTGGGGATTGTATATTGCCCACGAACACTATGCTTACATAGATTATGCTTCACCGCTCCGGTTCAAAATGCTGGATGCCTCCTTCTATTTGAGTTATCTGAACGGATCCAAGATCTGTACGCAGGAATGTGGCTCATGGTGGCAGCAGTCCGATCATGTGGAAGATACGAAAATGCATCAGGTACCGAAACATGATGCAGGCGCGATCGGGATCAACCGGCCGCACGATTACAAACATCTGGTGCCGGAAGCGCGGAAACATTATCCGGATCTCAACTACGATTCCGAACCCTGCCGCGAATACCGCCGTGCAGTTTCCGATTTCTACGACTACCTCAAGAAAAACGGTACGCCGGAAGGTCAGCCGGAAGTCAATTTTGCCGTTCTCAAAGGGCGTTACGATTTTTGCAGTCCGCTCTATTATCCCTGCAACATCATTGCCGGTGCGCGGGAAATGGCAGATAAAAATATGGCGTGGTTCGACAATGTTCCGGAATACGGATGGGAAATTTTCCGCAGAGCCATTCTGCCGTTGAATGACAGCTTCGGAAATTACAAAAATACATTCTTTTCCGGCACGCCTTACGGTCTTTGCGATATCGTGAGTCTGACCGCACCGGGTCTGACTGCCGATTTCCTGCTGAAGAACTATAAAGCACTCATGTTCACCGGCTGGAACAGTGCGCAGGAGGAAGATTATCAGCTTCTGCTCGACTATGTGAAAGGGGGCGGTCTGCTTTTTGTTTCCATCCCTCATCTTTCCAAAAATGTCACCCGCAATTTTGTCAGTTACGGTGTGGACGAATTGATCCATGGCGGTGATTTTACCGAACTTGCCGGATGCCGAGTGAAAGGTCGCGGAAAAACCTTCTACTGGAGTCTGGATCGTGATGATGACCGCATCGTTCCCAATATGCCGTGGAACCGCCGTTACGGGGTGACTATGACCCATCTCGGCGACTTGGAGATCACTGGCAAAATCGAGCGAATCCTCGTGGATGATGAACAGTTCCAGCCCTTCCTGTTCCGTCACAAATGCGGCAAAGGCGAAGTCTTTTTTATGAACAGTTGGGAATATCCCGGAGCCTACGGCGGCGAAACCGATTGGGCTCCCGGTTCACGCCGGGATCAGGAAGGTGCCACCGGCGAGATCTATCGCTACCTTGCAAAACGCGCACGCGGTACCGCTTATATCACCGACGACGGGATCGATGAAGTGGGCGAAAACTGCCGGAAGATCACTTTCAGTTATTTCCCCTCCACCGATAAAGTTTATGTGCTGAATTGCGATTTTGCGGAAGAACGCACATTCTTCCTGCATTTTCATGGCAAGGTGCAGCAGATCACATTGCAGCTGGCGGAGTTCAGGGTGATCGATTGAGCAAGATGCGCGTGCGCAAAGCGCACTATTCTCGGGCGGCTCTCGCTAACGCGTGCCGCCTGTGGCAAACAAGCGAAGCGCAGTTGAGCCACCGATCCAAAAAAGGTGCTTTGTACCCAGCGGCAAGTGAGTGCAGCGAGAAGAGTCGGGTGCGTTGGTTCCATAAGTCCTATAAGTCCTATAAGTCCTATAAGTCCCGGGAATGCGTCTGTACGGATTTGTACGGAGGGCTGTTGATAAAAACCGGGAGACTGGCTTCATATTGTGAAGTGAAACGGCGTTTATGAAGCACGGCTGTTGCCGTATGAAGCACATTTTGTGCTTGCGAGCTTTGCTCGTCAAGCATCAAAATATATGAAGCACCGCTGATGCGGTATGAAGCGAAGCCTGACGGCTTCATGTTTTTTGCCTTGGAATCAAGGCAAAAAAATGGTCGGGGCAACAAGACTTGAACTTGCGACCTCTTAGTCCCGAACCAAGCGCTCTACCAGGCTGAGCTATGCCCCGACAAACCAATTATTCATTGGATTTGCTCTTAATATACACCTCTTTTGTGTTTTGTCAAGAGTAAAGATGGAAAAAAAGATGAGTTTTTTCGTTGTTTTCCGTTATGTGCCTTCATTACGAAAGCAGACCCTTCTTTTTGCAATGAGCCGCCACGGCATAGAGGATCGCGGCGGCACTGTTTCCCACATTGATTGACGCTTTTTCGCCGAGCATGGGTAATGCCACACACCGGTCCACTGCCTTGAGCGTTTCTTCCGCCACACCCAATGCCTCATTGCCGAACACGATCGCAAGGGGAAACTGATAATCGGCTTCCCATGCTTCTTCCGCATCGGAAAGCGGTTCTGCGGCAACGATTTGAGCGTATCCTTCGGCACGGAGTGCGTTCACCGCCTCCAGCGAAGTGGCAAAAGTGCGGCACGGGACCATTTTATCAGCACCCATTGCTGTTTTTTCCAGTTTCGGGTGAGGCGGGGCAGGGGTATAACCGCAGCAGATGATCTTTGCGCCCACGGCTTCCGCGATCCGGAAAATATTTCCGGTATTGTGGGCACTTCTCAAACGGTCAAGGACCAATGTGATCTCCGGCATTTTTCCGCTCATGGTCAATATCTTCTCCGGTTGCCGCCGGATCGTCTGTTCCGGTTGTTGTCACGGGGCGGACGCGGGGGCAGTTCTTTTGCGATATCCGATTCATGCCGTGTTTTTTCCGGCAGGACAAGCATTTCCTCTTCCGGCTGTTCGGTACGGATCGTTTCTTTTGTATATTGTTCCAGATCCGGCAGAACGTATGCACCGTATTCACACACAAAACTGATGCTGATTCCTTTGGCTCCGGCACGACCGGTACGCCCGATACGATGCACATAATCGTCCGGCTGTTCCGGCAGATCGTAATTGACCACATGAGTGATCCCGTCCACATGGATCCCCCGTGCCGCCACATCGGTGGCGACCAGCACTTTGACTTTTCCGCTGCGGAACTGTTCCAGAATCTTGAGCCGTTTTTCCTGTGCCACATCACCGGAGAGCAGTGCTGCATCCACGCCGTAGGCATAAAGCCGCTGTACCAGAGTCCGGTTATGGTCTTTCCGGTTTCCGAAAACGATCATCCGTGCGGGATTTTCCGTTTTGATCACGGAAAGGAGCATTGCCAGTTTCTGATCGCTGGTCACGGCATAAAAACGCTGTTCGATGAGATCGGTCACCACATGTTCCGGTTCGGATTCCACGGATACCGGATCCCGCAGCCAGCTGTCCACCAATCGCAGGATGGAAGGATCCAGCGTGGCACTGAAAAGCATGGTCTGGCGTTTTCCTGCACCGGGGAGCTGACTCACAATCCTTCTGACATCGGGGATGAATCCCATATCCAGCATCCGGTCCGCTTCATCGATCACCAGGATCTCCACTTTGGAAAGGTCCAGATCATGGCTGCCTGAATAATCCAGAATACGCCCCGGCGTCCCGGCAAGGATATCCACCGGCGCGCGGAGCAGGGCATCCCGCTGTGCTTTGTGGTCCATGCCGCCGAAGATCACCAGATTATTGAGCGCGGTATATTTGGAAAGACCGTCAGCATCTTTTCCGATCTGCAATGCCAGTTCGCGGGTGGGTGCAAGGACGAGTACGCGGGGCGCACCTTTTTTGCGGTCTGTCAGCGGATCGTTCAACAGTCGTGTCATGGTGGAGGCGAGGAACGCGGCAGTTTTTCCTGTGCCGGTCTGTGCCTTTGCTGCAAGGTCACGCCCTGCAATAGCGTGTGGCAGACATTTTGCCTGGATCTCAGTGCAGTATTTGAAACCGAGGTCCTGTGTTGCCGCCATGATCTCTTTTGCCAGTTCCAGATCCGAGAAACGCAATTTTCCTTCTTCCGGGGGAGGCGGAGTCAATTCCGGCATCGGGGGGATCGTCTTTTTCTGAACGGTCTGTTCTCTGTTTTTTTCTGTCTGTCTGCCGTTGCGGGGAGATTTTTCTTCTTTCCGCGGCTGGCTGGAGTGAGTCTGTTTCTTTTCTTTTTTTCCGGATTTTTTCCGGGCGTTGCGGTCCGTTTTTCTGTGCTGATCTTTTCCGGCGGTCTTTTCTGTTTTTGCTTCTGTGGAACCGACTGCGGATTTCAGTTTTTTCAGCATGGACTCGATTTTTGCTTTGATCTTACTGAACACGATGATTGATCCTTATGCTTATAAAAAATATACAAGCATATAATATATCACAGGAAAGCGTATTTTGCAAATGAAAAATCTGCGGAAACTGCGCGTGATCACTGAACCGGATCGTTTTGAATGAAATCCAGAAAATCCCGGCGTGTCTGCGTCAGAAAGATTTCCCATTCTGCCGGATCAATAAAGGGATTTGGTCCGGCGGGATCTGCGGCGCGTGCCGCCAGTTTTTCATCAGTGCGGTTGTTCCAGAGATGATTGCCGTAGAACACATCCACTTTTTCCAGTTTCAAACGGTCAAGAGAGGCAAGGAAACGATCGCGGCAGACGGGATCCAGACCGTATTTTTTCAGAAATTCACTTTTCATGGAGTTGAATCCCACGCCGCCGTGAGTTCCCGCGCGATATGTTTTTCCGTTTTCCTGAAGATCGAAAAAGAATCCCATTGCGCCGCCGGTGTGACCGGGAGTGGCGATACATTGGATCGTCACATTGCCGAATGTGAGGGTATCTCCGTCCCGGAGCAGTACATCCGGTTCAAATGCTTCATCGTATGCCGTTCCCAATTCTTCCGCCCACGAAAGGGGCAGAGTGCCGTTTGCGATCTCCCGGTCTTCCGCGCCGAGATAAGTTTTTGCACCGGAAAATTCCTGCAGAGCCCGGGTACAGCCGAAATGATCGAAATGCCCGTGACTGTGAAGGATCCAGCGGATATTACGGGGATCAAAGCCGAGTTCATGGATGTTCTGGATCAGAAAATATCCGGTCTTCGGGAATCCGGTATCGATGAGCAATAAGCCGTCATCCGTATCCAGCAGATAGGATGGAGAGCAGGTTCCGCCCACATGATAAAGATTGCCGCAGAGATGAAAAGGAGCTTTATATTCCAGCCATGGATGTAGTGCGTCCATATCAGGATTCCTCTGTTACGATGTTTTGATTTCAGTTTTGGCGATCGGTGTTTCCGGATAACTTTCCACGATCGCCGTACAAGTTTCCGGCACAGTCAGTTGTGCATGGAGTCCATCTGCTTTTTTCTCCCACGATACGGAGATGGAACCGTGCGGCGTCCATACTTTACCATTGATCTTTTCCACACCTGCGCCCGCATAGGGTTTGAAACGGAAGGTACGGTATCCGGCATCCAATGGGGTGATCCCCAGCAGAAATTCGTGGATGTAATAAAGGGGAGCCGCACTCCAACCGTGGCAAAGACTGCCTGCACCCGCGCCGTAATCTTTTCCGGAGATGACTTCCCACCAGGTTTGCGCTCCGGCGGCAAGCATGATCCCGTAATGGTGTTTGAGTTTTTCGTGCATATACGCGCGTTCCTCCGCATTGCCGTATTGGAACATGGCGCGGATGAGATAGGGCAAGGCACCGAGGGCGGGTGTTTCCAGCGATCCGTTGCGGAAATCATCAAAGATCTTCTGCCGCAATGTTTCATTCGTGACCAGTCCCCGTTCCAGAAAAAGCATCTGGATATGTCCGTGGAAACATTCTTTTTCACCGTTTGCATTGATATGATCTGCAAAAAGATCCTGTGTGCTGTCAAAGTATCTTGCAACAGCAATTCTGCCTAACGCCTCCGCCGTACTGCGGCAGAGATCCGCAAATGCCGCATCGCCGTGTCTGCGGAACAGTTTTTCCGATTCCGAAAGTGTTTCGTGCAGATAAAGCTGATAAAACGCATTGGGTGGATCCGGCATATTTTCCAGTGCCGGAGCTTCGCAATAATTCCAGAGATGTTTTTCTTCTTCCGCAGAGGGCGGCATATACAGATCATCTTTTTTCAGAGCAAGGATCTTTTTCAGCATTTCCCGCATCAACGGCAGAAATTCCGCCGTTCCGGTATCATCGCCGCAGTAAAGTTCATATTCACAGATCGCCGTCAGAAATGGAAACGCGTATGCCGGGATCACCAGATCGGTCGCGCTCGGTACCGCAGCCGGAGGGAATCCGGAAGGACGCACACTTTGCGCGTAAAGTTCCAGCATGGCTTTTGCCCGGACAGGATTGCCCCACACCGGATACCCGAAAAGCATTTGATTCCGCGCATCATATTCGCAGATGGATTGTTCGCGCCAGGGGCAATTTTCATATTTTTCGTGCATACACAGTTTCAATGTTTCGATGGAAACAGCGTATGCTTCCGGAAAGAATCCGTCATTGCAGAAAAAATCCGGTGTTTCCGGCAGATCCGGCGGCGTTTCATGGATCCCGAACGCGTGGATCGTCACATCATCCGCCGCACCATCCGGGAAAACGATCTCCAGATACCGTGCAGCGATCCTCCGGAAATAATGCACATATTTCTGTTTCCCTGCGCGGCAGCGGTAATGATCCGCAAAAGTCCGGGCAAAAAAAGTCTGCCGCACTCTGCCGCCGGTGAGATATTCCCCGTGAACGAGCAGCAGGTGGCACGCGTCTTCCGGTGCGGTCACTTCCAGCATCAGCAATCCGGCAACTTCTTTTCCAAGATCGTAAACGATATGATCTTTTCCGCGCCGGATCTCTCTGCCGCAGAAAAATGTACCACATTCCATCTGCGGCACATTCCGCAGAGACAGAGTTGCTGTATTTTCAAATTCCTCCGCCGGGACTTCTTTGCCGTTTTCTTTCGCCGCATCAAAATCAAAGGTATAGTTCAAAGAACTGCTGAGTTTCGGCATATCGCCCGATGCGTAGCGGAGATCTTCCGCACATTTCCACGCACCGGAACTTGCAGCAAGGAGCGTGCCGGATGCGGAAACGATTTCTGCAATCAGACCGGGTGAACCATCGTAATGGGATGTGAACGCATTTCCGGAAAAATAAACGGCGATCTCCAGAAAATTTTCTCCCGTCCGGCAGAAGGGGGAAAGATCCCGTTCATTGAATTTTTTGTGCGCGGGAAAATCTGTATATTGTCCGGAATCTGCCAGTTTTCCATTGACGGTTGTTGCCTGATTCCCCGACACCGCAAGACGCAGCAGCGGGCGTTCTTTTTCCGGATCATTGCAGAAAAAAACGGTGCGGAAAACGGTATAGAAATTGATCTTTTCCGCAGTTCCCGGACAACGGATCCAACGGCTCTCACGGAACGGTTCATTTACAATCTGTTGCTGCATCGCCATCTTCCGTTTTCCCCGCGGACCAGATAGAGAATGAAATTCCCGGATTCCTTCTTGTCCACAGTGCAGATCACCTGGATCTCCGCGGCGTTCTGACGCACATCCAGCTGTCTGAATTCAAATTCAGCGTTGCCGAAGATTTTTTGCTGGCGTTTGGCAAATGCGGTGATCGCTTCTTCAAAGGTGCGTTCATCGCCGTATTCCAAACATTGTCTGTTGTAGAAACGGGAGAGCGATTCCTTGGTGAATACATCCAGCATTTCCTGTGGATCGCCTTCTTTGCAGGCTGTCATCAGCCGTTCTGCAGTCTGCATGGGGGTATCGATCAGCCCGATATCTTCCAGCATGTGTATCCGGAAATTGAAAAAGAGATAGATCGATGCCGTAACCGCAGCAAAAAGCACGATCAAGCCGCCGATCAACCACCCTATGCGGGAAAATCTGTTCATGGATATATTTCCTTACGATTTGTCAAATAAAAAACTGCTCCGATACTATAACATACAGCAGTTTTTTTTCAAGGGGATACACTTGCATTTCCGGCGTTTTTTTTCTTTCAGAATTCCGCTTCCGGACCATATACTTTTTTCAGATTTTCGTCTGTCAGCACATCTTCCGCCCTGCCTGCCGCTGCGATCTTTCCCGCGTGAAGCATCACGATCTTTTCTCCGTAACGCGCCGCCGCCGCAAGATCGTGAGTGATCATCAATATTCCCGGCTGCCGCTTCAGCGTCTTCAGGCGTTTTACGATCGCCATGCGCCAATGGGGATCTGCCGCCGCTGTCGGTTCATCCAGCAGCAGATAATCGCTCTCCCGTGCCAATGCCGCCGCGATCATGACCCGCTGCCGTTCCCCGCCGGAAAGACGATCCACCGTCCGGTCACGCAAGGCAGTCAGCTCCATTTGTTCCAGTGCGGCATTGACCGCATCAAAATCTTTTTCTGCCGGTTTTCCGAAACGGGAAAGATGGGGATTCCTGCCCAGCAGAACCATTTCTTCCACTGTGAATGACGGAACATAGCCGCCGCTCTGAAATACGGTGGCGACTTTTGCCGACCGATCACGCCGGGAATATTCTGCCGCCACTTTGCCATCAAGCAGAACTTGTCCTGCAGAAGGTGTGAGTGATCCGCAAAGCAGACGCAGTACGGTGCTTTTTCCGGATCCGTTCGCGCCGGAGAGAATGAGAAATTCTCCCTGTTCCAAACGGAGCGAAAAATCCCGGAGCAGGACATTCTCTCCGTAGGAAAATGTCACATCGGCAAGTTCAAGAGCCATGATAGGGTCTCCTTCTGTTCAGAAGCCACAGAAAAAACGGACCGCCGATCAGGGAGGTGATCACGCCGACAGGAATTTCCCGGATGCCGCCGAGCCGGGAAACGACATCGCACAGCATCAGAAACGATCCCCCCAGCAGAACGCAGGGCAGGATATTTCTGCGGTGGACCGCTCC
The DNA here is from genome assembly GCA_045594005.1 of Victivallales bacterium. Classification (GTDB taxonomy): domain Bacteria; phylum Verrucomicrobiota; class Lentisphaeria; order Victivallales; family UBA1829; genus SIG77. Next base: position 19,292 of record JAZNXT010000008.1, on the reverse strand, counting down.
GTGGAGTTTCCGCACCGCATGAGGGATCACCAGACCGCAGAACCCGATGATCCCGGTCATGGCAACTGTCCCTGCCGTAAGAAGCGCACCGGTGACCGTCAGAAGAACAGCCAGCGTTTTTGTGTTGACTCCCAGATCCCACGCCTGTTCGCGTCCCAGCGAAAGTGCATCAATGTTCCCCGCCTGCGTCAGTGCAAAGACCGTTGCGGCAAGAAGGATCATCCCATTGGGGAGCAGGGTGTTCAGCGAAACTCCCTGAAGATCTCCCAGCATCCAGAAGGTGATCCCCGCCAGTTCCGTGTTGTCTGCAATGGATATGAGATACATGAGGATACCGGACATGACCGTACCCGTGATCACTCCGGAAAGCAGCAGATTTTCTTCCGCTCCGCCGGAAATATACAATACCAGCAGCAATATCAGGATCGCTCCGGTAAACGCCATGATATTTACTGTAAATGCTCCGAAAAGCGTCAGCGGAAAGAGAAAAGCCAACGCCGCCCCCACTGCCGCTCCGCCGGAAAGCCCCAATGTAAAAGGTTCCGCCAGCGGATTGCGCAGTACCGCCTGAAAAAGCAGTCCCGCCAGAGCCAATGCTCCGCCTGCAGTAAATGCCGCACTCATGCGGATGGCACGCAGTTTCAACAGCAGAAGCCCGGTATCATCACTGCCGGAAAAAATCTCATTCCATGGCAATGGGATCGCGCCGCAGGCAAGCCCTGCTGCAAAGATCAATGCGGCACAGAATAAATAGCTGAAAAATATCAGTGTTTGTTTCATTCCGGAGCCTCCGTTTTTTCAAGCCATGTCCGCAGAGCATCCACACCGTCGGGAAAACGGGGCCCGGGCCGCAGCAGCAGATCCGGATCCGGCACACGCCACAGCGGAAGATCCCGTTTCAGGCTGTAAGGTTTGTCCAATGCCCACACGATCCCGTCGAACTCTGCCGTCAGGAAAAATTCATCGGAACATTTGAAATAACCTTTTTCAGAGGCGGCGGCATTGATCCCGCCTGCAAGACGGATCGCACTGTCCGGCAATGTTCCCGCTCCGGCAACCGTCAGCGGTTGATCCCACAGGACGAACAGTAATTTTTTTCCCGATCCCTTCCGGGCGGTATTTTCTTTCAGCCATGTTTCGATCCGGGTGCGTTCTTTTTCTGCGGCGGCGCGTTTATTCAGCTCCGTACCCAGCAGATCCACCCAACGGAGATAATCCTTCAGAGTATCGCAGGGCTGAACCACCACTTTACTGCCGCTTTCTGAAAGTTTTTTCTTCAGCTGCGGCTGGATCAGCGTATTGGTAAAAATGTGTGTCGGTTTCCGCAGGATCACTTTTTCCACTTCGGGTCCGCCGAATGTTCCCACCACGGGAACGGATTTCAAGTCCGGTGAATCGGGAAAATCGCAGACATCTGTTCTGCCCTGAAGGGATTTTTCCGCACCCAGCTGAAAGATCAATTCCGTGAGGGCAGGGGAAAGGGAAACGATCCGGAGCGATTCTGTTTTTTCTTTCTGTTCCCTCTTGATGCAGGCACAGCAACACAAAACGCAGAGCAGAACCGGAATAAGCAATGTTGCGATTTTCTTCATGTTCAGCTCCGCGTTGTGCGTGACTTGCGGTTTGGACCGGACTTCTTATTTGAGGTTCAGTCTGCCTCCGGCAAGGATAATGGCTTTATCTTCATCCGTGAGATTTGCTTTCAGGGCGATCTCCGCCACCGTGCCGTCCGCTTTTTTCAGCGTGGCAACTCCGGCTGCCGCTTTCACGGCTCCGTGCAGATCGGCAATGGTGATGCTGTCTTCCGGATCGATCTTATCGTAATCGGAAGGATTCACCAGAATGAAGGGAATGATCCCGAAATTGATCAGGTTTGCCGCGTGGATGCGTTCGATCGCCATGGCGATGACAGCTTTCACCCCCAGATACATGGGGCAGATCGCCGCGTGTTCACGGCTGGAACCCTGTCCGTAGCTGTCACGACCGAGGATCACACCGTGTTTACCGGCATCACGGACGGCTGCCGCGCGCTGTGCAAAACTGGGTTTGCCCGGTTCCGTGAAGCGTTCAAACACCACTTTTGCATATTCAGGAATATTGCTGCGGTGTTTCAGATGGATCCCCGCAGGCATGATATCGTCTGTACTGGTCTTATCCTGGGTCTTGATGACCACCACACCGTCCAGCGATTCCGGCAATGCACTGTTCATCGGCGGCTGACCGATGGTGGGCTTGCGGATGATCTCCACACCGGATCCGTCTGCCGGAGGCTGGATCATCATGGAATCATCGGCAAGGAATTTTTCCGGTTCGGTATAATCGGGATAAGCCATCCCCAGCGTGCAGGGATCGGTGGCTTCGCCGGTCAACGCGGCAGCAGCTGCCGTTTCCGGACTGACCAGATAGGCTTCATCACCCTTCGTTCCCGTTCTGCCGGGGAAATTGCGGTTGAATGTACGGAATGTGGCTGTTCTGTTCGCAGGACTCTGTCCCTGACCGATACAGGGACCGCATCCACATTCCAGAATACGCGCGCCCGCAGCGATCAGGTCGGCAAGGGCTCCGCTCCGGGCAAGCATTTCCAGCACCTGACGGCTGCCGGGTGCAATGGCAAGGGTCACATCCGGATGGACGCGTTTGCCTTTGAGCATGGCGGCGACCACAGAAAGATCCCGGAAAGAACTGTTGGTGCAGGAACCGATGATGACCTGACCCACTTTCATACCTTCGAGATCTTTGATGGATTTGATATTGTCCGGACTGGAGGGACAGGCTGCCAGCGGTTCCAGTGTGGAAAGATCGATTTCGATCACACGGTCATATTCCGCATCGGGACCGGCAACCAGCTCGGACCAGTCATCGCCGCGGCCCTGTGCTTCCAGAAAACTTTTCGTCATGCTGTCGGAGGGAAACACACTGCACGTCACACCCAATTCAGCACCCATATTGGTGACAGTGGCACGCTGGGGAACGGTCAGAGTCGCAACGCCGTCGCCGAAATATTCCGCCACACATCCCACATTCCCTTTGGTGGAGAGGATGGAAAGCACCTTGAGAATAATATCTTTCGCCGCCACAAAGGGACGGAGCTTGCCGGTCAATTTGATCCCGATGATCTTCGGATATGCCATACGGAAGGGCTGACCGCCCATTGCCAGAGCCACATCCAAACCGCCGGCACCGATCGCCATCATGCCGATCCCTCCGCCGGTGGGGGTGTGGGAGTCCGAACCCAACAGCGTTTTGCCGGGGATCCCGAAACGTTCCAGATGCACCTGATGGCAGATCCCGTTCCCCGGACGGGAAAATACCACGCCCTTGGATGCCGCCACCGACTGCAGATACAAATGGTCGTTGCGGTTTTCCGGTCCGTTCTGCATCATATTGTGGTCAACATAGGAAACAGAAAGTTCTGTGGATACTTTTTTCACGCCCATTGCTTCCAGTTCCAGATACGCCATGGTGCCGGTGGCATCCTGGGTAAGGGTCTGGTCAATGCGGATCGCGACGGGTGCGCCGGCGACAGCTTCGCCGGAAACGATATGTTTTTCCAGAATTTTCTGGACAACGGTATTTTTAGCCATGGTGGACACCTTTCGTGAATATAGTGTATTTAGACGAAAAACGGGACGCCTGCCGTTATGCCGACGCCCCGGTTTTCCACGCTGGAATGAACCAGATCTGTTCTCTTGATCAATCTTCCGGTTTGGTCTTCGGAAGGGCACTGAGAACCTTCTGACCTTCTTTCCAACGACCTTCCGCCGTCAGCTGATTGATGCGTTCAAAACGTTTGAGAACGTTTCTTTTTTTGCGGATCTGGCTTGCGCCCTTCAGACTCGGATGCTTGGACATCGTTCTTACTCCAGTTATTATGTTGTTCTTGTTTTGTTAATTTTCAATTATGCAAGACTACAATATACTCCCTTTTTCCGTTTTGTCAAGCCGTCTTTATATTTTTTTGCAAAAAATCATCATCCGTCCTGATTTCTGCAGTCCTGTCAACGCATCGTTTCAAAAGAAAAACGGATCCGGAAATCCATGGACTCGCCGTCTTTCAGCGGCACTGCCACGCCGTCCGCGATCTCCTTCAGGCGTCCGTTCAGTGTGGTATTGGTGGGTTCCACCCCCAGCACATAGCGGTTTTTCTGAAAAAGTTTCCATTGGCAGAGCCGCGGAAGTGTTGCGGTATCATACGCCACAGCGGCACGGATCTTCACATCATCATTTTCCATCACAAAGGAAGCCCATCCGTTTTCATCTGCGGGCAGTTCATGGAAGAAACATTCTTCCGGCGGCATGCTTTCCTGCGGTTCGGGCATCCGCATCCAGTTGGCAAGGTCTGCCGCGGCATTTTCGTCCCGGGGAATGATTTTATGTTCCGGCAGCACAAAACGGATGGCGGGAGAAACAAAAGGATAACCGAAATTGCAATGATAAACGATCTGCACAAAATCATCTTCCGGTCCCAGATTGATCACACGGTCGTGAACACAGATCTCATTTTTGCCGTATGCCGTACTGATCGTCCGTTCCAGACGCAGATTTTCTCCGAAAAGACAGGCTTCCCGGATCACGCCCCGCACCTGAATCCGGTATTCGGAACCGTCTTCCGACCAGGTGCGCGTCACGCCAACATCTTCCGCCGGCTGATTCCCGATCCTGCCGTGCAGACCGGATGATTCGTCCGGCGATCCCGCAGACCGCAAACCGCAACTGGTCATCAATCCGCCCTGCCATGTGCGCAGCCAGCCGATCCCCGCCGGATCATATTCCATGCGGGAGCGGTATCCGGAGGGGGTCCGGAATACCAGTGGAACACCCCGGAAGGATGCATTCACAATATCCAGTGCGCGATCCGGAGAAACGGTAAAACGCAATCCGCTGCCGTTATCGATCTCAATGATGCGGTTGCCTCTGCCGCCGCCGGTGGTGATCTCGGATTCGCACACACTTACAAGCTGGTCAAAATCAGCCAGATAGGGAGAAAGGTTTTCTTTCAGAGTCGTCATAGAGTTTCTCTTTCCGGAAATATATTTTCAATTTGCTGTGGAACGAAGGATCGTGACTCTTTCCCCGTCCGCAGGGGTGATCGTGTAATTTCCGAAGGATGCCGGGACCAGACAGGATGCTCCTGCCGCGATCCGTTCCGTGAAATCGCCGTTGGAAATGATTGCATCGGCTTCTGTTGCGGTGAGGATATGAAATTCCTTTGATCCGTCATCCGAAATGGTGGAGCCGCAATAGGAACGGAAAACTTTGATTTCATGCAGCCGGAAGGGGGATTCCGTTTTGCCCGCTGTCAGGTCGAAGATCATACTCTGCGGCGCGTTTCCGCTCCGATCCAGTTCCACTTTTGTGGATTGATCCGGTCCGAAATCAATACATTTGAGTGCCTGTTCCACATGAAGTTTACGGTAGTTGCCGTGAGAATCTTTCCGGTTCCAGTCCCAAACGCGGAATGTAGTATCGCTGTTGTTCTGCACCTCAAAAAGCAGCACCCCGCCGCCGATGGCATGGAGTCTGCCCGGTTTGATGAAATAAAGTTCTTTCTGCCGGAGCTGATGCCGCTGAAGCATATTCTGGAGTTCGCCGCGTTCCCGGATACACTGTTCAAACATATCCCGGTCCACACCGTCCACCAGTCCGGCATAGATCCCCGCGCCTTCCTGAAGGTGCAGGATATACCACATTTCAGTTTTTTCCTCTGCGCCGTCATCGGCGGAAAGGGCATATTCTTTATCGGGATGCACCTGAATGGAAAGATGGGTATGCGTATCCAGCAGTTTGATCAGCAGAGGAAACGCCATGCCCTCACGGTACGCGCTGCCGACGATATCAGCCCCCTGTTCCGTCATCAGTTCCCGGAGTGTTTTTCCGGCGAGGGGGCCGTTTTTGACAACAGACTGGTCGTTTTTGCGGTCCACGATCTCCCATGCTTCCCCCACAGGATTTTCATTCTGCTGCGGAGTTCTGCCGAACAGGGGGACCAGCATGGATCCGCCCCACAGAGTAAATTTATAAACCGGCTCAAAAAAGAGCGGATAGAGCATTTTCTGGTTCAAGAGATCGCCTCAAGGGTATAATTTTTCTACATCAATCGCGCGTTGGTGCTAATATAGTATCGGAAGTGCTGTTTTTCCAGTAGAAAATAAAGAAAAATCCATGTTTTTTCAAAAACAGACTTTTATTTTGGTGCAAGTGGGGTTATAATATGCCCGCTGTGACAGAAACCATAACAACACGAAATCAATAGAAGGAAAACAGAACATGGCAGTTGAACTGAACAATGAAACCGACAAATTCAGCTACACTCTCGGTATGAACATCTCCGCTTCCATCCTCCAGCTCCCGCTGGAAGTCAATAAGGAAGTGGTCATTGCTTGCGTGACGGATCTTCTCCGTGGCGGTCAGCCGCAGATCGAAGAAGGCGAATACCACAAGATCATGCAGGATTTTCAGAAAAAATTGCAGGAAGTCGTACAGGAAAATAAACGCAAAGCCGGAGAAGCCAGTGCCGCGATCAGCAAAAAATTCCTGGAAGAAAATGCTGCTAAAGAAGGCGTGCAGGTCACCGCTTCCGGTCTTCAGTATCTCGTCCTGCAGGAAGGCACCGGTGCTTCTCCCGCAGCCACCGATACCGTGAAAGTCCACTACGAAGGCACCCTGATCAATGGTCAGATCTTCGACAGTTCCATCAAGCGCGGCGAACCCGTGGAATTCCCCCTGAACCACGTGATCCCCGGCTGGACGGAAGGCCTTCAGCTGATGAAAGTCGGCGCAAAATACCGTTTCTTCATCCCCTCTGAACTGGCGTATGGCGAACATGGCGCGGGCGAAATGATCCCCCCGAATAGTGCCCTTATTTTTGAGGTGGAGCTGCTTGATATCGTGAAATAATTGCGCGTTGTCTCGCGTACAATCCTGAACCTTTCCTGCGCCTCAGGCTCAGTCATGGATGCGTAATCCACTCCTTCGCCTTCGGTTTGGAAAAATTCAGCCTTGTGCGCGATATTTCCGCGCGGGCTGTGTACGGGCTGTGTACGGGCTGTGTACGGCTGTGTACGGATAAGTACGGATAAGTACGGATAAGTACGGATAAGTACGGATAAGTACGGATAAGTACGGATGTGTACGGATAAGTACGGAGAGGTTGAGCCGTCCGGAGAACGGATGCTCTGCACCCTTCGGACTTTGGAGTTTGGAGTTTTAACTTTGAAAAAGCAGGAGAACATCTTATGGAAAAATTTGAAATGCCGGAAAATGTGACGCTCAATCCGGATGAGAATTATGTGAAAAAGTTGTATCAGGTCATGGAACGGAACGGTGGATATTGTCCCTGCCGGATCCAGCATACGCCTGAAAATATTTGTCCCTGTGCGGAATTTCGCGGACAGCTTGCGGATCCCGCGTTCAAGGGATATTGTCACTGTAAACTTTATGAAAAACACTGATAGAAAGGAGCCGGGACTATGGAAGTGCTGCATTTGAACAAAGAATCCTTTGAAAAACTCACCAATCAGAGTGAACGCGCTGTGCTGATCGATTTTTGGGCAACATGGTGCGGACCGTGTCAGAAACTTACGCCGGAACTGGAAGCGTTGGCTGCGGAACATCCGGAGATCATCATTGGAAAAATGAATGTGGATGAACCGGAAAATACGGATATTGCCGTTTCTCTTGGCGTCAACAGTATTCCCGCGCTTTTCTTTTTCCGCAACGGTAAACTGGAAAAACAGTTTATCGGCTTTATGACCAAAGATCAGCTTGCGGCAAAACTGGGGTTGTAAACAGTGAACAGCGGGAGGGAGAGAGGATTTTTTTGCATCTGATATGAAAATAGTTCAGAAGGTCGCATTTCTTGCGTTGGCTGCGGCATTTTTTGTTGTGCCGTGGATCGTGAAAGAAGCCCGGGATTATGCGCCGGGTATCGCGGTTTTTGCGGGGATCGTGTTTTCGGTTTTCTGGGGAAATCCCTTCCGTGAATATACCGGCAGGCTCACATCTCCCCTTTTAGGTGCGGCGATCGTGGGGATGGGGTTCGGTATGAACCTGCTGGAAGTCCTGCGTGCCGGAGCGAACGGGATCGTTTACACATTCATCGGGATCTGCGCGGGGATCGGTTTGGGTGTATTGATCGGGAAACGCCTGAAATTGAGCCGCGATTGCATGTATCTTGTGAGCGTCGGCACCTCGATTTGCGGAGGCAGTGCCATTGCCGCCGCTGCGCCTGTATTGAAAGCAAAAGCCCACGATATAGCCATTGCTTCTGCCACGGTTTTTACATTGAATGCCATTGCTCTGCTGATCTTTCCTGTGATCGGTCATAAACTGGGTTTTACGCAGGAGCAGTTCGGCTATTGGGCGGCATTGGGGATCCACGATACCAGTTCTGTGGTGGGTGCCGGATTCCAATATGGAGAAAGAGCATTGGAAGTGGGGACCACCGTGAAACTTGCCCGTGCGTTGTGGATTGTGCCGGTGACTGTTTTTCTGTCCTGTTTCGTGGCGGATCGCAAAGAGGGCGAAAAGCGTCAGATCAAGTTCAAAGTCCCCTGGTTCATTCCCGGTTTTCTGATTGCTGCCGCCTTCGTGACCTGGCTGCCGGATCTGATCCCGGCATGGAAAGACGGGATACACGGTACAGGAAAATTCATCAAAGATATTTCCAAATTTCTGATGGTCACCACACTGTTTCTGATCGGTGCGAATCTCAGCAGAGAAAAATTGAAAGAATTGGGCTTGAAAGTTGTGATCCACGGTGTGGTTTTGTGGATCATTCTTGCTGTCGGCTGGTGCGTTGCCATCCGGTACGGTCTGGTGAAATGCATCTGAATCCCTTTTTTTTGAAAAAAGCCGTTTGCAAAATTCGCGCGTGCGTGATACATTAACGGCGGAAACAAAAAAAATCACACACGGAAGGAACCGTATTTATGAGAACTGCAGAAGTTACCCGGACGACGAAAGAAACATCCATTCAGGTGAAATTGAATCTGGACGGAAGCGGCGAAAGCGATATTTCCACGGGGATCGGTTTTATGGATCACATGCTGACGCTGTTTGCAAAGCATGGAAATTTTGATCTGACGCTGAAAGCAGCCGGCGATCTGGAAGTGGATTGTCACCATACCATGGAAGATATGGGGTTGGCGTTGGGGGAAGCGATCAATAAGGCATTGGGGGATAAATGCGGCATCCGCAGATACGGCAATTTTCTTCTGCCGATGGATGAGACGCTGGCATTGGTTGCGCTGGATCTTTCCGGCAGACCGTATCTGGTTTACGATGTGAACCCGGCAGTGGCATACATCAAAGATATGGATACGGCATTGTTCAAAGAATTTTTTGTGGCTCTCTGCAATAAAGGCGGCGTGAATCTGCATATCAAAATGCTTGCCGCGGGGGAAACACATCATATTTTTGAAGCGGTGTTCAAAGGCTTTGCCCGTTCCCTTTCCGAAGCGGTATCCATCGATCCCAGAGTGAAGGGCGTGCCGTCCACCAAAGGTACGCTGTAAGCCATGTGTGCCGCCTCTTTCGATTACGAAGAAGATTCCCTGTTCGCGGGGAACGTGCAGCGTCCGCTGGCGGATCGTTTGCGCCCGCAGGTGTTGGACGATATCGTGGGGCAGGATCATCTTCTCGGTCCCGAAGGCTCTCTCCGGCGAATGATCGAAAGCGGTAAACTTTCCAGTTTTATCCTCTGGGGACCTCCCGGCTGCGGAAAAACGACTTGTGCGCGGATCATGGCGCAGCATACCAAAATGCGGTTCGTGGCGATCTCCGCTGTTTTTTCCGGGATCGCCGATCTGCGGAAGGCTTTTGACGAAGCCAAACAGCGGCGTCTGGCGGGAGAGGGGACCCTTCTTTTTGTGGACGAGATCCATCGTTTCAACCGGGCGCAGCAGGATGGTTTTCTGCCCTATGTGGAAAACGGGACTGTTACGCTGGTGGGTGCGACTACGGAGAATCCCTCTTTTGAATTGAACAGCGCACTTCTTTCCCGCTGCAAAGTTTTTGTGATGAATTCCCTTCAGACCGACGCGTTGGAAAAGATCATTGCCCGCGCCGAAAAGGAAAGCGGCAGAAAACTCTGTCTGACTCCGGAAGCCCGGGGAACACTTCTTCAGCTTGCCGATGGTGACGGACGGTATTTCATCAATCTGATCGAAACTGTTTTCGATCTGACAAAGGAAGGGGAGGAACTGGATTCTGCCGCCCTGATGAAGATCGTACAGAAACGCGCTCCTGTATATGATAAAGACCGGGAGGGACACTACAATCTTATCAGCGCGCTGCATAAATCCCTGCGCGGATCCGATCCCGATGCCGGTTTATATTGGGCTGCAAGGATGATCGCAGGCGGAGAGGATCCGTTGTATCTCCTGCGGCGGCTCACCCGTTTTGCTGCGGAAGATGTGGGGATGGCGGATCCAAATGCCCTCCAGTTCGCGGTGTCGGCATGGGATGCCTATGAACGGCTCGGTTCGCCGGAAGGGGATCTTGCCATTGCACAGCTGGTGGTCTATCTCGGCACTGCACCGAAATCCAACAGTGTGGAAACCGCATGGCCCGCCGCATTGAAAGAAGCCAAGGCTACCGGTTCACTGATGCCGCCGCCGCATATCCTCAATGCCCCCACAAAACTGATGAAAGAAATCGGCTACGGGGCAGGGTATCAATACGACCATGACACAAAAGACGGTTTTTCCGGACAGGATTATTTCCCCGAATCCATGGGAAGACGGACTTTTTATCACCCCGTGGAGCGCGGTTTTGAACGGGAGATTATCAAGCGTTTGAATTATTGGAACCGTTTGCGCGCGGAGATCCGCCGCAGAAATCAAAATAACAATATACCGCCTCGGGAAGATTGAGCGCGGCACCCCCGCAAAAAACATTTTTCTCCCTCACTCTTGTTTCCGGAGGACTTTCAATACATTTTCCATACCGGGAAAATCGCGGAACAGGAATCCGTTTTTCCGGAAATAGCTGTTTTCTTCCAGTTTGGCTTTCAGGATACCGTCTTTTTTCAGTAATGAGCGGTCCACGCCGATGATGAGCCGTTCTTTTTCCGGCGGCGATGCCAGACGGTCTTCCAGTTGTGAGGCGTGCCAGCGGTGGAACAGTTCCAGATAGACGGTTTCGCCGTTTTCTTCATTTTCAAAGGAAAAATCGGGGAAGATCACTTTTTGTGCGGATTCCACCAGATATCCGGGGGCGTCATCGATCTCCCATCCGGTCTGCTGTACTTTGAAGAAATCGAGAAACATCCGGTGTTCCTCAATGGGACCGCTGAATTGTGCGCGATAACTTTTCAGTCCGGTTTTCTGATCAAGATTCAACCGGTAATTTTTGCCGTTCCGGGAAACGGAAGCTGTCAGTTTCCATTCATCCAGACGGCACACTGCGGGGAAGAAACATGCCAGCTGCAATCCGTATTTCTGACTGTTTTCCAGAATGGATGCGGGACCATCCACGGTCAGTTGGATGGTGCGTTTTGCGGTCAGTCCGCCGGAAAAGAGGAGACGGAAAAATTTGAGACTGCGGAAAAGGTTCCGCAGGTCGGCACTCGGGGTATCGGCTGGGATGGTCAGTTCCAGTGAATTTGCGGTGAGGAGGAGAGTTTGCACAAGAGCCACATTGTAACGGTCCAGCACTTCCTGCGGATAAGTTTTTTTGAAACGGATGAGCTTTTCATTTTCGGGGAGGTCTGCATACAATTCCCGCACATCGGGGTAAACGCAGTCGTGGACGCTCCGTGCATCGGTGGGCAATGTTCCTTCTTTGAGCATGGCGTTCATTTTCTGAAAGACCGCTGCCCGGTTTTCCGTGTAGGGAAACTCATCTGCCGCACCGGAAAAAACAGCGCGGTCGCGGACGATTTTTTTCAATCCCCGGGCAAGTTTGATATCTTTGTGCCGCAGAGTCAACGCGTCGGCAGACCCATCCAGCAATCTGGCACTGGATCCGCAGCCGTTTTCATACAAGTTCAGCAATCCGGAAGAAAGTTCCAACCATTCGGTGCTGCCTTCCGGGATGAATTGCGGTTTGAGAGATGCGCCGGAAACACGGACGCGCAGAAGATCTTTTGTCAGCATTGTCCACCTCTTTTCCGCATATAAGCGCGATTGGCTCTCCGCCGTTCGCTCACACTCATTTCCGAGGTGCCTTCGCTGACCAGTTCAAAAAGGATCGCCTGCTTTCCATCTTTTGTCCGGCGGAGAATACGCCCCAGCCGCTGGATATGTTCCCTTGTTCCCGCAGATCCGGAAACCACGATCCCGATGGAGGCTTCCGGCACATCCACACCTTCGTTCAGCACTTTGCTGGTGACCAGTATGGAATATTCTCCGGACCGGAATTTATCCAGAAAATCTTTGCGTTCTGCGGCTTTTGTATGATGGGTGAGGACCGGCAGGCAGAGGGCTTCGCCGATACTGTATGCGGTATCGTTATCCGCCGTAAAAACGATGATGCGGCTGTGTGGATTCTCCCGTATGATCTGCCACAGTGCATCCAGTTTGGAGCGTCCGCAACGGGCGATTTTGCGTTGTTTCAGCCATGCCTGCATAGCATCGTGTCCGCCGCGCATCCGTGCGCACAGGATCATAAATCTCTGCCATCCATCCGGCTGACTGAAATCCACACCGTGTGCGCGGATGAAATTGACATAGGTCTGCCGTGCCGCCTGATATTCCGCCAGTTCGTCATCGTCCAGCGGCACAAAGATCCGTTGCGTTATGTACGGAGCCAGCACGGACCCTTCCAGTTCATCGATATGGATGCGGCAGACGATATCCCCCACCACCCGCTGCAATACTTCGCAGTCATCCGGCGGCGTGGCGGTCAAACCCAGCCGGAATGGAGCAATGCACATGGTTGCGGCGGTGCGGTTGACTTCGCCCGGAAGATGATGACATTCATCAAAAATGATGAATCCGAACCGGTTGCCGATCTCGTTCATACGGATCACGGCGGAATCATAAGTGGTGACGGTCACGGGTTGAATATCTTTGCTGCCTCCGCCCAGCAGACCCGCTTTGATATGAAACATTTTTTCCAGTTGATTTGCCCATTGCAGCATCAGGTCGATGGTCGGGACCACGATCAGGGTCGCGCGCTGGATCTGCTGCATCGCAAGAAACGCAAAAAATGTTTTTCCCGATCCGGTTGGCATCACTGCCACACCCCGTTTTTTTGCATCCAGCCAGCATTGCAGAGCATACGCCTGATGACGCATGGGACTGTGTTCCGTATGGAGCTGAAGGGGAACAGCGGGGTAATCCCGTGCAAGATCCTGCACTTCGATCCCCTCCCGGTAAAGGGTCCGCATGATGGCTTCGTAGCGGTATGCGCTTGCGCGGTAAACATGAAGACGGTTGTCTGCGGTGAGTTCATTTCTGATGGGAGCAAGCGCGTTATCCGGACCGGAAACGATCAATGTTCCCTCATCAAAAGAAATGGTGCAGACGGGCTTGTTCATGCCTGATCCAGCTCCAGTTTCAGGGATTTTGCAAGCTGAAGGAAATCGGCAGGATCGTTATCAAGGGCAAAACTCGACCCGAAGATCACATTGCCCTGTCTGCCGTGACTGCCTTTGATGCGGCTTGCATTCTGGGAAATACTCAAAGGCGGGAAGATCTCCATAAACATTTCCAAAGGATCGAAACCGGGCTTGTTGTGGATGTCGATATGCGTGGCATAATCGGGTGCGTTGCGTTTTTCGCGCCACCAGGGATAAGCGAACCAGGCATTGGACGCGGCTTCCAGAATGAGTTCTCCTGACCGGGAATGATTCAGTGCTGCCAGATCTTCCCGGCGTGAAATACGGGCGATCCCCGGCAGACTGCTCAAAAGTTTCTCCACACTTGCGGTCTTTTCCGGATCGGCGATATACACATGGCAGATCTGATGATCCGTCAGCGCAAACGCCGTGGAGGAATGGAAGTTCGGATAGAACATCCCCTTGACTTCCCGGAGTTTCAGCAGTCCCGCTTCCGCAAGGATCCTGTTTGGATAGACTGCCGTATCCACGGGCGTGATCTCATAATCACCGGAGACCACAAATTCAAAACCCAGCTGTTTTGCTTCCGCATACAATCCGCCGATGACCGCTTCCAGTTTTGTGAAATCTGCTTTTGCCTGCGCCGAATCCGGTCCGAACTTCTGGGGTGCATAGTCCAATGCCGGCAGATAGGCACAGAGGAACACATCTTTTTCCCCCTGCAGCTGTTTCATCATGGATACCGACGCGGCAGCGATCCATTCAGTCGGTTTCATGGAGGTGAGGGGACCCCAGTATTGCATCAGATCGAATTTCTTTCCGGTTTCTTTGCAGATGCTGCGGTAGAGTTCCGGCGGCTCACAATAAAAATCCTGGATCATGCCGCCGTGATGTTTATGCACCGGCGCGGGTGAAAGATAAAAATCGGAATCCCGTCCGGGACATTGCTGAAGACAGATCTGCCCCACTTTTCCGCCGTTCTTCCGGAAATTTTTCCAAATCCGTGCGCCGCTGTAAAGATTGGCGGATTGTTCCCAGAAAAACGCTTTGTTCAGCATCCGGTCGTAAAAACCGCTGGCGATCATGCCGTGCTGTGCGGGCAGTTCTGCGGTCCGCAATGTTGCCTGTGCAGGGCAGGTGAGGGCGGGAAAAAGAGATTTGCCCGGTCTTGCATGGAGTTCTTTCCAGAAGGAAGCGCGGGCGGCACCGTTATAAATATTTTCGCCGAGAGCGGCGCAAAGGAGAGTAAAGATCTTCATGGTGAAACTATCCTTGATTTTTTTGTTGTTTACCGTTCCGGCAGCGGTTCCCACCAGCGTTCACTCCGGTCTTTTCCGACGGTGAATTTCTGTCCCATCAGCGGCGTGATCATCTTCAGACCGGTCCGGTCCGCTTCTTTTGTGACCAGAGAAATGGATTCTTTCCACGGGTGCATCGCCAGATCGAACACCCCCCAATGGATGGGCATGGCGTATTCCGCGTTCAGATCGGCAATGGCAAGGGGAAACTGATGCGGGAAAAGATGGTGATTTTTCCAGCGGTCGTTCCACGCATCGATCTCCAGACAGGCAAGATCGAAGGGACCGTGTTTGCTGCCGATCTCACTGAAATGTCTGCCGTAACCGCCGTCCCCGCCGAAAAAGATCTTTTTCCCGCCGCGTTCAATGATCCATGCAGCCCACAATGTTTCGTTGCGGTCCGCAAGCGTTCTGCCGGAGAAATGACGGGCTGTTACTGCTGTGATCGTTGTTCCGTTGAGGGAGACGGAATCGTTCCAGTTCAATTCATGGATCCGTTCCGGCGCGATCCCCCAGCCGCGGAGCCGCGCACCCACACCGAGAGCCGTCACGATGGGAAAGTCCGATTTCCGCAATGCGCGGATGGTACTGTATTCCAGATGATCGTAATGATCGTGGGAGATCAGCAGAAAATCCAGCGGCGGGATCTGATCCCGTCTCATGGGTGGTTCACAATAGCGTTTGACTGCAAACGGCACCGGTGCGGCATTTCCGAAGACCGGGTCGGTCATAAAACGGATCCCGCACAATTCAAAGATGAGGGATGAATGACCCAGCCAGTAAACATTGATCCCGTCCGGCACGGGCTTTTCCGCAAAAAAAGATTTTTCAAAGGGGATCTGCGGGATATCGAAAGTCTGCGGAGCGTTGTCCGACACAAAAAGGAAACGGAACATTCCCGTTTTTTTTGCCGCTTTTTTCGCGTTGAAAAGAGTCGGTTCCTCATTGAGAAAATGCCCATCTTTATAATTCGGCAGCGTTTCCCATTCCTTCGTGTTTTCCGGCAGTTTACCCATGCGTTCTCCTGTGTAACACGCGGTGACGATCACAAATGCCAGCAATGCAAAAAAACACGGCAGCAGGATCAGCAGAGTTTTTTTATACCGTTTTCCTGTCTGCGGTGATGGCTCGTTTTTCATGTTCCGTATGTTCTCCGGTTGTTTTTTCGATCTCACGCTAATATACACGATGTAAAAGTTTTGTCAAGCACAGCGGATAGATTTTGCATAAAGTATGATCTGCGGTCATTTTTTTGCAGGGAACGACTTGAAATTTGATAAAACGGGTGTATAGTGTGTAAAAATGACGCACTGATCGCTAATATGGAGGTTGTGACAATATGGCTGTAAACCGGTTCAGACGGATCGTTCCGAAACTGAAAACTTTTGATGCCGGAAGTATGCATTCCGTGATGCAGCACCTTGCCCGTGAACAGGGATTCATGGAAACGGTGTTCGATACCATTCAGGAAGCGGTCATCGTGATCGACGAAATGCGCCGGATCCTTTATCACAATGCCGCTGCAAAATCCATGCTGGGGATCCCCGATGATCTCACCCATCTCACCGTGGATAAACTGCTCAAGGGCGCAAATTGGGATACCATGCTTGCGCCGCAGACAAAAATGCTGCGTCAGGATCTGGAGATCTTTTATCCCCGGCGGCGGGTGGTGCAGGTCTATGCCAAACCTCTTTCCGGGACGCATGATTCCGGAGCCGAAAACAGTTTTGTGGTGATCCTTACCGATATTACGGCAACGGTGGATAAAGCTCATTCCGATGCGGAATCCGAGCGCAGCCGCCTTATTTCCATGCTGGCTGCCGGAGTCGCTCACGAGATCGGCAATCCCCTGAACAGTCTTTATCTGCATCTGCAATATCTTCAGCGGCTTCTGGCACGGGAGAATTTTGATGCGGCGGCTGCGGGAGAGGAATTGGAGGAATCCCGGCATGAAGTGGAGCGTCTGGATGCGATCATCACCCAGTTTCTGCACGCATTGCGTCCCGGTAAAGTGCAGTTTCAGGTGCTTGATCTGAAAGAACTTGTGTTGGAATCGCTGAACTTTATGCGCCATGAGATCACAGAACGGCAGGTCAATGTGGAGTTGATCTGGTCTGAAGATGTGCCGGTGGTGGAAGGGGATAACGGGCAGTTGAAACAGGCATTTTACAATCTTGTCCGCAACGCACTTCAGGCAATGCCCGCAGGAGGAAGTCTGAAAATCAGCGGTTCCGCAAACGATGAATATGTTTCCCTGTCCGTATCCGACAGCGGGAACGGGATCAGGAAAGAGGATCTTGCGCGGATATTTGAAGCGTATTTCACCACAAAACGCACGGGAACCGGATTGGGGTTGATGATCGTGGAACGGATCGTCCGGGAACATGGCGGCAGTCTTTCGGTGGACAGTGACGAAGGGCAGGGAGCCACCTTCACCATCAGTTTGCCGCGCCGCGACCGCAAGGTGCGGAGTCTGCCGCCGCCGGAAGAAGATAAGGAGATCTGAAAATATGGCTGGAAAAAAAGATGATCGCCCCACCGTATTGCTCATTGATGATGAACGCGGTACACGGGAAGTGTTGGCGAAATTTATGAAACTGGATTATAATGTGACCATTGCCGAAGATGGGGAAGTGGGGCTGAACCTGTTGGAACGCAACGATTACGATCTGGTGCTGACCGATATCCGTATGCCCCGCGCCGATGGCTTCGACATTCTGGCAAAAGCCATGGCAAAAGCCAATCCGCCGCCCTGTATCATGTTCACGGCATACGGTTCCATCGAAACCGCCGTGGATGCCATGCGGAAAGGGGCTTTTAATTTTGTGACCAAACCCGTCAATTTCGATCAGCTGGAACTTGTGATGAAAAAAGCTCTGGAATCCAAACGGATCAAAGAGGAAAACATCGAACTGAAAAAACGGCTGGACGATAAATTCGGACTGCCCTCCATCATCGGAAATTCTCTCCCCATGCGCCATGTGATCGATACCGTGAAACAGGTCGCACCCACCCGCGCAACCGTCCTGATCGAAGGGGAAAGCGGGACCGGTAAGGAACTGATCGCGCAGGCGATCCACCAACTCAGCGGAAGAACCGGTAAATTTGTGGCTGTCCATTGCGCCGCTTTGCCGGAAAGTCTGCTGGAGAGCGAACTTTTCGGACACGAAAAAGGCGCGTTCACCGGAGCCGTGGAAATGCGGAAAGGCAGATTTGAACTGGCGGAAGGCGGTACCCTTTTTCTGGATGAGATCGGCGAGATCCCTCTTTCCATTCAGGTGAAACTGCTGCGGGTGTTGGAAAGCCGCACATTTGAACGCGTCGGCGGTACTGATACCATCCATGCCAATGTCCGCGTGGTCGCCGCCACCAACCGCGATCTGGAAAAAATGGTCGCTCAAGGGACATTCCGGGAAGATCTTTTTTACCGCTTGAATGTTGTGGCTGTACTGCTGCCGCCTTTGCGGGAACGCTCCGAAGATATCCCTGCACTGGTTCAGCATTTCATACAGCAGTTCGCGGGAGAAAACGGGAAGAATGGTATGACCATTGATGAAGGAGCCATGGCGGCTCTCATGTCCTATCAATGGCACGGCAATATCCGCGAATTGCGCAACTGCATCGAACGCATGGTGGTGCTGTGCCGGACACAGGAATTGACCGTGGATAATGTCCCTGCCAATATCCGTGAACACAGTTCACCGGGGATCACCCGCACATTGCTGGAATCCGGAGAAGGCTGCACGCTGGAACGGAATGAAAAACTGTTGATCGAACGCGCCCTGAACGAATGTAACGGCAACCGCAGTCATGCCGCAGAAAAATTGGGGATCAGCCGCAGAACATTGCAGCGCAAACTCAAACTTTACAATATCGAATAAGGATAAGAAAGGAAAAAACATTATGAAAAACTGTATTTTCTGCCGCATCATCGCCGGCGAGATCCCCGGTCTGAAAGTCTATGAAGATGAACTCGTTCTTGCATTCATGGATATCGCACCCATCAATTTCGGTCACGTTCTGGTGATCCCGAAAGAACATCACACCAGCGTTGCCACCATCCCCGAAAATATCGCAGGGCGTATGTTCCTTGTCGGTTCCCGGATCGGTGTTGCCATGCGGCGCGGTCTGGATGCGGATGGTTTCAATTTCCATCTTTCCGACGGAACGGTTGCCGGTCAGGTGGTCATGCACGCCCATCTCCATGTGGTCCCCCGCTGGACTGATGACGGATTCCATTGGAATTGGCGTCAGCTTTCCTATGAATCCGAAGAAAAACGGCAGGAGATCTATGAAAGCATCAAAAATAAATTTCAGCTCCAGCGGGATGCCGCCGAACTTTCTCTGAATGAAGAAGATACAGAGGAGGGCGGCGAACGCCACGATTAAAAAGGCGCGTTGTCTTGCAGGCTATTTCGGACCTTTGCGGCGGACGCTGATTCGGTCACGGATGTTTAATCCGCTCCCTCATCATCGCCTTGCAAAAATCC
>JAZNXT010000007.1:0-16598 GCA_045594005.1 Victivallales bacterium | reverse complement strand
CACAGTGTTGCCTCCGACGGATCGGATACTCCGGCAATACTTCTGAAAAATGCTCGCGATGCCGGGCTTTCCGCCGTTGCATTGTGCGATCACGATACCGTTTCCGGATTGGAAGAATTTGAAAATGCCGCAACTGCCTATCCCGATATTGAAGCGATCCCCGGGGTGGAACTTTCCACCCGGCTGTTCAAAAAAGAGGTACATATCGTTGGTTTGTATGTGGATAGAAATTGCCCTGCCCTGACAGAACCGCTGGTATTTCTGCGGCAATCCCGTTTGACACGGAACAAACGCATCATCGAATTGCTGCGGACAGCCGGATATATGATCACAGAAGATGATGTGGCTTCTTTTGCGCAGGGCGAAAGCGCAGGGCGTCCGCACATCGCACGGGCTCTGGTGGCAAAGGGATATTTCGAGGATATCCAATCGGCATTCACAAAATGTCTGAAGCCGAACACGCCGTTCTATGTGGGGAAGGAATTTCTGCCGCCGGATCAATGTATTCAAATCATCCATGCCGCGGGCGGATTGGCATTCTGGGCTCATCCTATGCACGAACGGCGGGGCGACCGCTCCTTTTTGAGAAAATTCCTGAAACAACTCATGGGATGGGGATTGGATGGATTGGAATGTCGCTATGCTCTTTTTACCGAACGGCAGCAGGCGATCACCAATTCCGTGGCAGAGGAACTGAATCTGCTGAAATCCGGCGGCAGCGACTATCACGGACAGAACCAGCCGACGATCCATCTGAGGTCCGGAACCGGTTCACTGGAAGTGCCGTACGAATACCTTGAAGCGATCAGAGAGCACCTGAAAAAATAACCTTCCCCGTACCGTTTCTTCAAAAACATCAAAAAAATCCGTTTTTTTCATTTTTTGCGATTTTTTCGCATTTTTGAGGAAGAAACATTCTGCCTTATTTTTGCTAACCTGTTGATAATCAACAAACGATTTTTTACTTTTTTTGATAATACCATTTGAAAAAATCGTTTTGCAGTGTATATTATACCGCGAAAAAAGATATCAACCGAAACGAGGTAAAGCATGGCATCGAATGTGGAAATGAATTTGAAGCGGCTTGAGAAGACATCACTCCCGAAAGATTTTGTGAAAAATCACAACGGAGAGTGGAATCATCGCGACTGGCTGGAATTCTGTGCATTCCTTGAAGAAAAAGGATATACCCCCATCGATTTGGATCAGGTGGGACTCCTGCTCGAAAAAGCGAAAGCCGATTTTCTGAATGGAAAGATCTGAAAGCACAGTTGAAGGGCGCGGGAATCTGTTCCTGGTTGCCACTCCCATCGGCAATCTGGAGGATATGACCTTCCGTGCCCTGCGCATTTTAAAGGAAGCGGATGTGATCTATGCGGAAGACACCCGCCGCACCCGGATCCTGCTGGATCATTTTGAAATCAGAAAAAAATTGGTGCCTTACCATATTTTCAATGAACATGGAAAAACTCCGGAACTGCTGGAACGGGTCATCGCCGGAGAAAATGTGGTGCTTGTGAGCGATGCCGGGATGCCCTGTATTGCCGATCCGGGCTTTCTGCTGATGCGCAGCGCGGTGGAAGCAGGAATCGAACCGGTGATCATTCCCGGAGTTTCCGCTCTCACATTTGCCGTCGCCGCCAGCGCATTGCCTTCCGATCAATTCACATTCCGTGGATTCCTGCCGGTAAAAAGCGGCAGGCGCGGAACTGCGTTGGATGAGATCGCAGCATCCCCCCATTCCAGCGTGATCTTTGAATCACCGTTCCGTATCGAAAAACTGATGCGGGAGATCGCTGAAAAAATGGGGCCGGAAACAAAGATCGCCCTCACCCGGGAAGCAACAAAAGTCCACGAAGAGATCCTGCGCGGAACTGTGGCTGATGTCCTTGAACGTACAAAAGGCCGCTCGTGGAAAGGGGAATGTGTTCTGGTGGTCTATCGGAACGCACAGGAAGATTGACGCACAGCAGCAATACGCTGTGATGCGTCAGTAAAGCTGAAAAAAAAGACACTCCTCAAAGGTTCTTCACTCCCCCTTTCCGAAGATTTGCTCCCATGAAATGATCGATTCTTGCCGTCTTTTTCAGTTAGGTAAAACTAAATTAATAAAATTTCCGAATTTTTTACGGTTTTTATTGATATTTTTTTCTTTTCTCTCTTGAAATTCTGTCCAACAGATGTATCTTATAACATAATCTGATACCATTCATTTAAGAAAAAAACATCATCACGGAGGATTTTCAGGATTGGTGCGCGAGAAACAGAGATAAAGAAACCGGATGAACAAAAGAAAAACTGAAACAAAAACAAGATGAGCCGTATCATACGGTATTCGGAATAAACAATAAACAGCAACTAATAAGGTAAGTAAAGAACATGTGTTGCAACAAATTATCAGAAGCGGCGATTGAAAAATTTGCCGAACTGGATGCGTTCATTGATGGACTTGGCATCGATTGCAAAGACGAACGTCGCCGTGGTCGTTTGATCCAGGTGCTTCACCGCGCCCAGGACATTTTCGGTTATCTGCCGCGTGAAGTCCAGATCCACGTCGCACAAAAGCTTTTCCTCACTGAAGCACAGGTCTCCGGTGTTGTCAGTTTCTACAACTATTTCACAACGGAACCGAAGGGCAAATACTGCATTGATGTGTGCCTCGGTACCGCCTGCTATGTGAAAGGTTCCGAAAAAGTCCTTTCCGAAATCGAACGTGTGCTGGGAATCAAAGCCGACACGAATCCGACGGAAGACGGTCTTTTCTCTGTTTCCGCTCTCCGTTGCGTGGGTGCCTGCGGTTTGGCTCCGGTCATGATGGTGAACGGAAAAGTGTACGGCAAAGTCACGCCTGCACAGGCTGTTGCAATCGTTAATGAATACAAGCAGAAAGGCTGATCCACGATGAATAAGATTACTTCCAAGGACGCGCTGCTTGAAGCATACAGCGCATGCAAAGGAAAACTTGCTCTGCGTTGCGTGAGCGAGCATGATATCAACTCCCCGAAAAAAGAACTTCTCTGCTGCGGCGGGACCGGATGCCATGCCTCCAACTCTCAGGAAATGATGCAGAATCTCCGCGATCTCATCAAAGAAAACGGTTTGGAAAATGATGTCCGTGTGGTGCAGACCGGCTGCTTCGGTTTCTGCGCACAAGGTCCCATCGTGAAGATCATGCCGGACAATGTTTTCTATGTTCAGGTGATGCCGGAAGATGCCAAAGAAATCGTTGAAAAACATCTCGTTGGCAAACAGCTTGTGGATCGTCTGCTCTTCATGGAACCGCTCCTGAAGGAACGCGTTCAGGATTACGCAAAAATGTCCTTCTACGCCAAGCAGGAACGTATTGCGCTGCGCAACTGCGGTCTGCTGGATCCGGAAGATATTTCCGAATACATTGCCAACGAAGGTTATCAGGCTCTGGCAAAGTGTCTGTTCGATATGACTCCCGCACAGGTGGTGCAGGAAGTGCTGAACTCCGGTCTTTGCGGCCGTGGCGGTGCCGGCTTCCCCACCGGTATGAAATGGAAAATCGCTGCAGGCGTGAAAGCCGATGAAAAATACATTGTCTGTAACGCGGACGAAGGCGACCCGGGTGCGTTCATGGACCGTTCCATCATGGAAGGTGACCCGAACAGCATCATCGAAGCTATGGCGATCGGTGCTTATGCCATCGGCGCACAGCACGGTCTGGTTTACATCCGTGCGGAATATCCGCTGGCAGTGAACCGTTTGCAGATCGCGATCGACGAAGCCCGCGAACTGGGTCTGCTGGGCAAGAACATCATGGGTACGGACTTCAGCTTTGATATCGAAATCAAACTGGGTGCCGGTGCATTTGTCTGCGGTGAAGAAACTGCTCTGATCCACTCCATGGAAGGTATGCGCGGTGAACCGACTACGAAACCGCCCTTCCCCGCCAACATCGGCGGCGGCTACTGGGGTTGCTCCACCAACGTGAACAACGTGGAAACCTATGCTTCCATCCCGGAAATCATCCGCAAGGGTGCAGCCTGGTACGCAAAAATCGGCAACTGGGTTCCGGAACTGGATGCAGACGGCAACTTTGTGAAGACCATCAGCGGCAACTCCGGCACGAAAGTGTTTGCGCTTGCCGGTCAGATCAACAACGTGGGTCTGGTGGAAGTCCCCATGGGCACCACGCTGCGTGAAATCATCTACGAAATCGGCGGCGGTATTTCCGGCGGCCGTGAATTCAAAGCTGTGCAGACCGGCGGTCCCTCCGGCGGCTGTATCACACAGGAAAACCTGGATACTCCCATCGACTACGGCAACCTTTCCAAGATCGGCTCCATGATGGGTTCCGGCGGTATGATCGTGCTGTCTGACAAAGACTGTATGCCCGCCATGGCGAAATTCTATCTGGAATTCACCAAAGATGAATCCTGCGGCCGCTGCACGCCCTGCCGTATCGGTACGCGCCGTATGCTGGAAATGCTGGAAAAAGTCTGCGACGGCACTGCCGATGAACAGACTCTGGTGGATCTGGAAAACCTTGCCAACACCATCCGCGACACTGCGCTCTGCGGTCTTGGTCAGACGGCTCCGAACCCGATCCTCAGCACACTCCGCTACTTCAAGGATGAATATCTTGCACATGTTCGCGACAAAAAATGCCCTGCCGGCACCTGTCAGAAACTTTACACTCTGACGATCACCGATGCCTGTATCGGCTGTACCAAGTGCAAACGCCAGTGCCCCGTGGGTGCGATTTCTGGCGAACTCAAACAGAAACATACGATCGATCAGAGCAAGTGCATCAAGTGCGGTGCCTGTATTGACGGCTGTCCGAAGAAAGCAATTGTGAAAGAGTGAGTGTGAAACAATGAGTAACGTAACTGTCACTATCAACGGAAAACAGATTTCCGTCGCCGCCGGCTCCACCATTCTTGAAGCCGCGCAGAAATTGAACATCAACATCCCGACCCTCTGCTACTGCAAAGAAGTCGGCTGCGGTGTCAGCAACAAACCCGCTTCCTGCCGCGTCTGCGTTGTGGAAGCAACTGGGATCCGCGGTCCCCGCAAGATCCTTGTTCCCGCCTGTGCCACCCCCATCGAACGCGAAGGCATCGAAGTCTGGACGAACTCCACCCGCGCACTGAACGCCCGTCGTACTGTGTTGGAACTTCTCCTTTCCGACCACCCGATGGATTGCTTGACTTGCCCGAAGAACCAGGATTGCGAACTGCAGAAACTGGCTGCGGAATTCGGCATCAATGAAATCGAATACAAAGGTGCGAAAAACGAATTCCCCGTGGATTCTTCCAGCGAAGCGATCATGCGCGACTTGAGCAAATGTATCATGTGCCGCCGCTGCGAAACGGTCTGTAACAAAGTGCAGACTGTGGGTGCCCTCACCGGCTACGGCCGTGGCTTCTCCGCCAAGGTCGGCACTGCCAGCATGATCCCGCTGGCGGATACCTCCTGTACCTTCTGCGGTCAGTGCGTCAATGTCTGCCCCGTGGGTGCCATCACCGGTATCAGCTATGTGAAGAAAGTCTGGAACGCCATCAACGATCCCTCCAAGACTGTGATCGTGCAGACTGCTCCGGCGGTCCGCGTGGCAGTCGGTCAGGAATTCGGTTTTGAACCGGGCATGCCTGTCACCGGTAAACTGGTGGCTGGTCTCCGCGCACTGGGTTTTGACAAAGTCTTCGACACGAACTTCTCTGCCGACCTCACCATTATGGAAGAAGGTCACGAAATCGTGGAACGCGTGAAGAGCGGCAAGAATCTGCCGATCCTGACGAGCTGCTGCCCGGGCTGGATCAACTTCATCGAACACAACTATCCGGATCTGCTCCACATTCCCTCCAGCTGCAAATCTCCGCAGCAGATGTTCGGTGCCATTGCCAAGAGTTTCTACGCTGAAAAGATCGGCGTGAAACCGGAAGATCTGATCGTTGTTTCCGTGATGCCCTGTCAGGCAAAGAAATACGAAGCAGCCCGCGAAGAATTCGCACACAACGGCGTCCGCGATGTGGACTATGTTGTCACCACCCGCGAACTCTGCAAGATGTTCCGCGAAGCCGGTGTCAACCTGGCGAACATGGATGATGAAGAATACGACAGCCCGCTGGGTATGTCCTCCGGCGCAGCCGATATCTTCGGCGTCACCGGCGGTGTGCTGGAAGCTGCCTGCCGTTCCGTCTATTTCATGCTCAACGGCAAAAATCTGGAAGGCGATGCCATCAACTTCCGCGCGGTCCGCGGTCTTGACGGTGTGAAAGAAGCCAAAGTGGAAATCGCTCCGGGCGTGACCATCAATGTGGCTGCCTGCTCCGGTTTGGGTAATGCCCGCAAGGTGCTGGATGCAGTCCGTGAAAATCCGGATCGTTTCCAGGCGATCGAAATCATGGCTTGCCCCGGCGGCTGTATCAACGGCGGCGGTCAGCCGTTCCTCCATGGCGATACCGCTCTGCTGGAAAAACGCATGAAAGGTATTTACAGCGAAGACGAACGCAAAGTGCTGCGTCTTTCCCACGAAAATACCGATATTCAGAAACTTTATGCCGAATATCTCGGTGAACCGGGCAGCGAAAAAGCGCATCACCTGCTTCACACGACCTACACGCAGAAGTAATTCTGAACACATTGTGTGTTTTACAAAACTCCGGATCGGAAACGGTCCGGAGTTTTTTTTTTGCAAAAAAGTCATCTTTACGCTTGAATAATCGCGTTATGATGATATAGTATATTTCCAACTTTATACATAGAACAAGAAAGCAAGGTGCAGAAAACATGGCAAGAGTAAAAATTCCGCGGACGCCGTCCATCAGAAGGATGCCGACCTACCTGCATAAACTTTATGCAATGCAGGCGGAAGGGGCTACCTATGCCTCCTGCACAGACCTTGCAAATTATATCAACATCGAACTCATCGTGGTGCGTAAAGATATTGCGTTGACCGGACTTGCCGGGCACCGCCGCCACGGATACAAGATCAATGAATTGATCGATGCGATCAGGAAGTATATCGGATGGGATAAACTCATTCCTGCGACACTTATCGGTGCCGGTGCCCTCGGATCGGCACTGTTGGGATATGAAGATTTTGCCATGTACGGATTGCGGATCGAAACGGTGTTTGACAGCAATCCGGCAAAATTCGATACGGAAGTACACGGCTTCAAAGTGCTGGATATCGCCACTTTGCCCGAACGGCTGAAAGAAAATCCGCCGAAAATCGGGATCCTCTGCGTTTCCAATTCCGGAGCGCAGGAATCTGCGGACAAACTGGTGAATGTGGGAGTGAAATATATTTGGAACTTCGCCAATGTCTGTCTGGATGTGCCGGACGATGTGGTAGTCCAGCGGGAAGTCATTGCCGGTGGTTTGGCGGTCCTTGCAGCCAAAATCAAACAGTTTGAGAGTGGCGATACCCGTTTCAGCGAATAAGACTCTGATCCGTTATCTGTAACAGATCATTTCCGACAATATTCTTTTTATCAGACAGATTTTCCCATTTCAAAAGCCTGCTGCATAAACGGCGTATTCCGGATCTCGCCTTTTTCATACACTCCGGCGGCTTCGATCATACCTTTTTCCACAGAGTTTTCGCAACAATCCACAAATCCGCGGAGAGCTTCGATCGTGCCTCTGAAATTGGCTTTTTCCGTATCTGCCATTGTCATAATGTAGTAAAATTCTTTTTTCTCAATATGGGGATAATACATCACCGAACGATCGATCAGCGTTTTTAACTGTGCAGACATGGTATAAAAATACACCGGAGTTGACAGCACGATCACATCTGCCGTCAACATTTTTTCTGCGATCCAGACAGCATCATCCTGCTGCGGACATTTCCCGCGCTGACAGGCATAGCAAGCCGTACAGAAACCCAATTTTTTATCGCCGAGAAATATTTTTTCCACCTGATGCCCTGCCCCGGCTGCACCTTTTGCAAACTGGTCGCACAAAGTATCGGAATTCCCGTTTTTTCGGGGACTGCCGGAAATGATCAATATGTTTTTCATCGTTCTGTATGCTCCTTGTTAGTATCAGTTGAATGCTTGTCCGGCACTTTATCCGGTCAACTTTTATATTCTTGTTGTAACAAAAAAGTGATCATTCTGCATCATCATCGGCAGAGAAGTCCCGCCAGGTTTGCCCGTTGGGAGAATCTTTGGTCAGCAATTTTGCTTTTTCTTCCAGTGCATTAAGTTCGCCGTTGCAAAAATCGGTCAGACGCACGATTTCCTCGGTGATCTCCGCCATCCGGCGCAATCCCTGATCGGAATTTTCCAGCAAAGCGGTCAATTCTTCCAGCCGTGCGAGCGCATCTTCAAAAGAAATTTGATTTTCGCCCTTGAAATTTGAATCAGTTTGTGGCATATTAACTCCGTTGTTTATTTTTTCATCCATGGTAAAATACAACCTGAACTTAAAAATTTCAAGGAGAATCGGAAAAATGACAAAAAAAATTCTGTTTCAGGGTGATTCCATCACCGATTGCGGCCGTCGCGATTGCGGCGGAGCCGGATTCAACAACTGGGGTGTCGGGCCCGGCTATCCCGGCATGGTCGCTGCGGAACTCTGGGCGAAATATCCCGAACAGTTTGAAGTGGTGAACCGGGGCATCAGCGGCAACCGCGTGGTGGATCTGTACGCACGGTGGAAAGTGGATTGCCTGAACCTCAAGCCGGATGTCCTCAGCATCCTGATCGGGGTCAATGACACCTGGCATGAACTGGGTGAAGGTAAAAACGGCGTGGAAGTCCCGCGCTACGAACGGATCTATCGTGAACTGCTCCAGTGGACGATCGATACGCTTCCGGGGATCGAAATCGTGCTGATCGAACCCTTTGTAGGCGATCAGGAAGGAGTAGCTGCGTTGGTGGACGAAGTGGCGGAACGCCGCGAAGTCGTCCGCAAACTGGCAAAAGAATTCAATACGAAACTCATTGCCGGACAGGAACTTTTCGACGAAGCAAAAAAACTTGCTCCCATGAGTTACTGGCTGGCAGATGGCGTCCATCCCACCCCCGCAGGACACAAACTCCTGACGAAAAAATGGCTGGAAACCATGGGGCTGTGATCCATTCCGTTTTTTTATAAAAACATTTATTCACGAAGCCGTATCTGTGTGATCTGCAGATGCGGCTTTACTCTTTTTCGATGAATGAAAAACAAAGCGACGGATCAATTTTTCTTCCGGAGATGCGCGGCGTATGCGCCATCACAATCCGCAGTGGGCAGAAGCAGTTTGGAACATTCCAATTCAAATTCAGGGTGTTCACCGAGAAATGCACGGATCTGGTCGTCGTCTTCCGCAGAATCGATACTGCATGTGGAATAGACCAGCAAACCGCCCGGTTTGACCAGACGCGCCAGTGCATTCAAAATCTGTTTCTGCAAAAGCAATGTTTCTTTCAGGCGTTTTTCGGAAAAACGCCACGGGGCATCGGGTCGCCGACGGAACACACCGCTATTGGAACAGGGGACATCTGCCAGAATAAAATCGAATGTAGCAGGAGAAAAGGCAGGTTGTGCGGCATCCGCAACTACACTGCGGCAGCGAACCGATGCGCGCTGAAGATTTTTATTCAGCTGAAACAACCGCTTCTGGGAACGGTCCGCCACGGTGAGCTTCACTTTGGCGGGTTCCGTAATATCTGCCAGCATCACGGTCTTGCCGCCGGGTGCGGCGCAAGCGTCAAATAAATATCCCCGCGGAGCTTCTTTCAACATGGAAAGAGCCAGCGCAGTGGCAGGATCCTGAATATAGATCTGTGCTTTTTCCAGATAGGATCCGGAGAACAGCGGAGCAGGCTTTTCCATTTTGTAAAATTGAAAGGGACCGGTTTCTTCCGTTTGCGGCAGAGGAATCGCGCCCAATGCTTCCAGTTCCTCCTTTACTGCCGGATCCCGCAAACGGAATGTCAGCGGCGGATTGGAGGCATAAAGGGAGATCAGCCGGGCAGTTTCATCGTCGCCGAAGGTATTGATCCAACGAGCTTTCAAGTCATCGGGAAATGTTACGGGGATCTCTCCGGCATTGACGCTTTTATCCCGGAGAAAGGCGCGGAGCATGGCATTGACAAAGCCACCGCCGCCGGGACCTCTCCGGATCTTTCCACATTCCACAGCCACGTTCACCGCCGACTGTGGAGCGATCCCCGTCTGAAAAAAGATCTGAGTGGCGGCACAAGCCACCAGCAGCCGCATATCCTGACGGATCCGTTCATTTTTAGCATGTTTCCGGATCAGGGCATCGATAAAGCCTTTGTGCCGGAAATATTCAAAAAGCAAATCGGAAACTGCGGCGCGTTCGGGTGCATTTGCTTCCCGGAGATCGTCCAGCAAGGCATCCAGAGTGATATTATCATTTTCCCAGGTTGCGGCGAGATTAGCCGCTGTCATCAATATTTTTTGGGAGATCCCGCTTGTCTTCTTCATCGTAAAAAATCTTCTTTCATCTGTCATTTTACGGGATAATATACTCCATTTTTTGAAAAAATCACGCGTCTTGCCTTGTTTTTATAAAAAAAAGATGTATTGTTAGAAGAAATACAGAATAAAATCAACCTGATATACGGAGTCGATCCCATGAATTCTCTCTCCATTGCGTTCATCGGTGCGGGCAAAATGGCAACCGCTATTGCTGCCGGACTGGCAAAAAATATGAGCGAAGCGCAAGTTCGCGCATTCGATATTTCTGAAAAAGCCGCTGCGGATTTTACGAAAGCAACCTCTTATGCGTGCAGTACGGCGGATGCTGCCGGGGTGATCGCGGCGGCAGATGTGGTCATTCTGGCGGTCAAACCCCAATATGCGGAAAACGCGCTGACTTCCCTTGCCGGAGCGTTGGCGGGAAAATTGCTCATTTCCATTGTGGCGGGCTGGAAGATCGAAAGACTTTCCGCATTGGCGAAAGATGCCCGGGTGATCCGGGTGATGCCCAATACCCCTGCCCTGTCGGGAGAAGGCATGAGCTGTTTTTCGGCTGGTTGTAATGCCACGGAACAGGATGCACAGATCGCAGAAAAGATCCTTTCTTCTGTGGGACGCGTCCGGTGTGTGAACGAAAATCTCCTGGATGCGGTCACCGGTTTGAGCGGAAGCGGTCCGGCGTATGTGATGGAATTCATTATGGGGCTTGCCGATGGCGGTGTATTCTGCGGCTTGCCCCGTGATGCGGCATTGGAACTGGCGATCCAGACTGTTCTCGGGACGGCAGTGATGTGCCGGGAAAATCCTGCAGCGATCGCGGCGTTGCGGGATGCGGTGATCTCCCCCGGCGGCACCACAGCATGCGGGATCCGCGTGCTTCAGGAAGGTGCGTTCAAGGGGCTGACCGCCCATGCGGTGATCGCCGGAGCAGAAAAATCTGCGGATTTAGGCAAAAAGCAGTAAGATTTTTGCGAAAAAAAGTAAAAATCGCCTTGACAAATAAAAATTGCGGGGTATATTAAGTAGCATCATCCCAAGCGGAGAGATGGCCGAGTGGTCGAAGGCGCAGCATTGGAAATGCTGTGTAGGGGTAACTCTACCGTGGGTTCAAATCCCACTCTCTCCGCCATTTTTTGTGTAAAAAAATGGCGAACGAAGACGCAAGTCTTCTCTTCACGCTTTTATGCCAATAAAAGCTCTTCACTCAAAAGGCGCAGCCTTTTCTTCACATCTTCACCAAACTCCAGAGAAGACTTGCTTGTGAAGTCGCTCCCTGTGGTCGCTTGTGAAGACGTTTCGCTTACGCTCCACTTGTGAAGTTTTCTCCCTTCCTCCTTCGCACAAAGCTATGGAGGACAAGCCGGGAGTAAGGATGGTGTAGTTTTTTTACTGCGCTTCGCTTAAACGGCGGCATTGCCGCCTTGATTTTTCCACTTGCGGTGATATATTACTTTGCGGAAGGAGATTACACTATGGCTGAAAGCAAGTTGCGTACATTATCTGTTGATTTTGCCGTGCAGATACTCAATCTGTGAAATTTTTGAAAAGTCAGCACGAAACGATCGTTTCCAATCAAATCGGCAGAGCCGGAACCAGTATTGGAGCGAATATCCATGAAGCGCAATATGCCCACGGCAAACCGGACTTTATCGCAAAACTGCAAATTGCCCTCAAAGAAGCCAACGAAACAAGTTACTGGCTGGAACTCCTGCTGAAAACAAATTATATTGACGAAGCAAAATATCAGGAATTAGACAATGTCTGTTCTCAAATCCGGGTAATGCTGATAAAATCCATCAATACGGCAAAAGGAGATGAAAAATGAGAAAAATCATTTTTTTATTTTCATTACTTTGCATTTGCCATTTTTCGTTTTGCATAGAATTTGATCCGGCGGCGTGTGCGGATTTATCGGCAAAAATTTTTTATATCAATACTCAACAAGCGGTACTTTATGTTTCAGCCAACCATTATAATCAAAGAGGAAAAGAAAAATTTTATGGAAAGTCTTTCCCCCACGTTTACGGCGGTGGCTAATACGTTTAAAATTGAATTTATCAATTTCTATGCCGGGATCAGTCACGGGGAATTTTTCACCTGTTATCCGCATGCCAGATTGCTTTATTCGCTGAAAAATAAAAAAGCCATGCTCGATGACGGGCAAAACCAGATTGAATTCAAACGCGGCATGTGGCTGCTGATCCCGCCGATGGTGAAAGTGAAGCACTCGCACATTGAGAGCAATCATCTGGCGATACACTTCAATACAACATGGGGGATGATGGAACTTTTAACCCGGTTCGACTCGATCCAATATGCTCAATGTAACGCGCTTATGCCGATAGCTGAATCCATCTCCTCTGTTATTGACGATCCGGTGAAATTTGTCAATGCCGCAGAACTCATGACCCGTTATGTTCTGCACCAAATCCTGCAAACGATCGATATTGACACACAGTGTACCGCAGAAAATATGCTCCGTTATCAGGATTTCATCCAATATCTGCAAAAAAAGTCCGATGCCAGACTCAAAGTAGCTGATATGGCACGTTTTATGGGTATGGGAGAACAGACTTTCGCCAGAAAATTTGCCGCCGACTGGCACATCACACCGCATAAATTCAATGAAAAAATCCTGTCAAATCTGGCAGTAAAACTGCTGGAGCAGACCGAGTTGAGTTTGAAAGAGATCGCTGAAAAACTGCATTTTGCCAATGAGTATCACTTTTCACGCTTTTTCAAACGCAACATGCGTATTTCTCCGGGAAAATTCCGCCGGGAACTCCTCGATTATCAGCAAAATTGAACAGTTTTTCAGGGTACACACACCGGTTTTGAAGTGTGTTCAGTTACTATTTTAACGTAATGATCGATTTGCTCCTGCTCCGGAAAATCTGCCGGCAAATCCTCAAAACCCCGTCCCAGCTGCTGATATTTGCTCCTTGCCATCGGGTGATAAGGAATTATATGCACCATTTCAATACCGGAAAGTTTTTCTGCTGTTTCAGCAATATTGAGCAAGTGTTCCATTGAATCATTTACTCCTGGTATCAGTGGACAACGCAGAAAAATCCTTGCACCTTTTTCGCTCAACAAGCGTAAATTATCCTTTATCAAAGTGTTATCCACTCCGGTAAGTTTCAAATGCCGCTGCGGATCAGATACCTTGAAGTCATAAAGGAAAATCTCCGTTAAGGGGATCCACTTTTCCAGATATTTGAATTGCCCGTATCCGCAGGTTTCAACACAGCAGCGGATATCGTTTCGGGCAGCTTCCAGCAATATTTCAGTAGTAAAATCCGCTTGAAAAAGTGCTTCCCCCCCTGAAATCGTCAACCCTCCGCCGCTCTCTTCAAAAAACATCCGCTCCTTGAGTGCTTCAGCAACGATCTCTCCGGCACTCATATAGTATCCGGAAACTTTCAACGCTCCACTGGAACACATTTTTGCCTGACGGATTTCGTCATCGCTCCAACTGGAGCGGGGAAGCTTTTCAAATAAATTTCCGCAAAGTCCGCAATGCAGACACCGTCCGGATTGCCAAAGTATTTCCACCTTGCCGGATTGCGATTCCGGAGTATGACACCATGCACAACGCAGCGGACACCCTTTCAGGAAAACCACCTGCCGGATCCCCGGACCATCGTGAACGGCAAAGTGTTCTATATCTAAAACCAAACCTTTCATAACCGCTCCGCCTGTCGGATGTAAGCATCCTGTTCCTTGCGGCCGATGGAGTTCCATAAAACGTTCCAACCGCAAATACGAACCTGTAAATGGCGGTATTTTTCCGGATCTTTCTGTGCTTTACGCAAAATTTCCGGGTCCATCACGTTAAAGTGCATCGCGTGACCGAAATTTTTAATGTAAGTCATCAGCAGTGATCTCATTGCCTGCAATCCGGCAGCTCCTTTTACTTCCGAAGGGTGCAGCATGATATCTATCGGCAAATTCGCCATAAAAAGCGATGAATCAAATTTCAAGATGGAGGCAACCAGAGCTGTTGCTCCGCTGAAAGCATTTCCCTGCGTGGATGTGGCATTTTTGCTCAACTCATCACCGCGTTTCCGTCCGTCTGGCGAGGCTTCCACAAAATCCGCCCACTGGAAAAAGCGGTTGGACGCATGCAGAGATGTGGTATAAAATCCTCCCCGGGAATTGGGTCTGCCGTTGAATCTGCGGGCGGCTGCTTCGCAGAAATGCACGGTGATTTTATCGGGCTGCTCAAGATTGTTGCCATATTTCTCATGGTCATTGAGCAATTTCTGACGGACAACTTCAAAACCTTCAAAATCTTTATCGAGCATATTCACCAGCTCTGACAACGTAAACTCTTTGCGGTCAAAAACATATTTTTTTATCATCATCAAAGAGTCTCCGGCAGTGGCACTGCCGCAAATCCAGAGATTGCTGTTATTGTATTTCGCTCCTTTGCCGTAACCATCGACGGCACGGCGTAAACTGCTTTCAAAACATCCAGATAGCAGCGGTGCCGGACAAGCCTGATCCAGTGTGCTTTCAAATGCGTCAGAATACCTTAAAAAACGCTCGGTAATGTGAAAAAGCTGTTTGAGAAATGCTTTATAAAATTGTCCGAAACTCTTGAACGAATCCGCTTCTCCGGTTTCAAGCCCCAATTTTTTGCCGCTGAGCAGTTCCACTCCGTTCCGCAAGGTCAAGCCGATCACTTTTACAGCATTGATAGTTACCGGAGCCGTTTCCACAGTTCCGCCTCTGGCACAATATTCATAGCACCCTTTTATGTCAGCGGTTTCCCCCTCTCTTTGAGTGTAGCCGTGTTTCAGCATCGTTCTGATAATGCACGGTTCTCCGAGAAAAACGATACTGTTGTGTCCGCGGCGGATCATGTCCAATGCCTTATTTACAAGTTCCACCGGAGTTTGTGGAGAAACTTTTATGTGCAGTTTGGGATCAAATATCCCCAGTTTATCATATTCATCAAGAATAAGAAAGGAGAGTTCATTTATTGCACTGCTTCCGTCAGCATTTGTTCCGCCAAAATAAAACGGATGTCCCACCGTGTAATGCATGGCAGTAGACTGGTACATGAAAGAACGGATTATGTAACGGATGTCATCTTCAGAAAAAGTTCCGGAATCCAGGTCGTTGCGGAAATATTTATAAAGTACCCGGTCAAGGTTTCCAAAAGAACGGGTCTGTACGATGTCACCATATTCTGAAAGCAGAAAATAGAGCCAGATCTGCAGCAGAGCTTCGTAAAAATTTTCCGCCTTACCACTTCGCAAACTTTGCAAGGCACTCAATATGCGTTTGCCTTTAGGTTGTTCCGGAAGTTTTTCCGCTTCAGCGATCAACCGGTCGAGCAGACTGAGTGCCGCCCGGTACTCGATTTCCACAGATTGGAAAAAATCCGCTTTTTCAGCACTCATCGTTCCGGAATCAAGATGAAACTGCCTGTATTTGAGAACCCGTTCCAGCAAGCCGGAAAAGCCCAGTTCCAGCACTGCATCCCAATCCGGCACACAGTGATCATAATCCATCCGGATATGTGCCAGGCGGACATCGTAACACTCTGTGATATCATTCAATTCAGCTTCTGACAAAACTTCTTTGCGTGCCTCCTGCCCCCAATGCAGAACGTAACTGGGAACCAACAATCTCGGGCTCTTGAGTGCAAAAGCCAATCCGGGGAAATAATCGCGATTGCTCACATCTATTTGAGTATTTTTTATGAGCAGCTCAAATCCCTTTGCCTTGGATACAGCATGAGAGAGAGCCCGGTCTTTTGCTGCCTGAACTTCCAGCAGTTTCAAAATTTCCGGTATCGGCAAGCCGGGAGCATTTTTATAAAATTCAGGATCTGTAAACTTCCGTTCCAGATACAGGCGATCTTCTTCCCATGAGTTGAACATGATAAAAACCTTTCATCTGATTTCATTTGTCTTTATACAATATAACTCCGCAAACTGTTCCGGTAAATGGCAAAAAGCATCAAAAAAATATACTTTCCTGTAAAAACACCTTTTTTTTACTGTCTTTTTATTTGCGGTTTATATTTCTCTGTTTCTTCGGGTATATTAATAATGTATTTTTCCAATCACGCGGCGACAGCCACTCTTCACTGAATCTGGAGCATTGTATCCCCGTCAGCAACGCTGAAGATACTGTTTTTATTAAATACTGATAGGTACAGATAAGTACGG
>JAZNXT010000006.1:0-12829 GCA_045594005.1 Victivallales bacterium | reverse complement strand
GGATGCGGAGAATTCGGATATTTGTTTATGATCGGAGCCTTGCTCCTGACGGCGGCAATTATTTGTTGCGGTATAATTATAACTAAGCGTTGCGAAAATCCGACAGAAAAATTGCTTGCCGGAGGAATGACAGCTGTTATTGCATTACCCGCATTGACCAATATGTTTATGATGTTCGGGTTGCTGCCAATCGGCGGAGTGAGCTTCCCATTTCTCGCTTACGGTGGAAGTGCAATGATCGCCAATGCATTTGCCCTCGGCTGTATAATTGCAATTTGCAAAGAGTCGAATTCTAACATTATGAAATGCGTAAGCAGCGATTCGAGAGATACTTTACATACCTCAAAAATGAAAGAAGAATAAATCCTGTATGATCAAAAACTGATCCCATTAAAATTTTGTCCTCTGTTTAGGAAAATATAAATTCTGTTGCTGAAGTCATTGGCTATTTTTCAGAATGGTAAATTTGAGCAGAACGAATTGTAAAATAACAGACAGCTGACTTGTTTTTTCTGCTTGGTGGAGAATTTTAGAAAAGATTTATTCAAATAAAAGCAAGCTCCAAACTCGAACAGATTTTGTTGTTTTGAGGGTAAGAGAATTATTTCAATTTTCCTTGCCACCTCCACCATCCTTCGCTGAAGCTACGGATGGCACGCCGTAAGGAATGCCTCCCGTAGATTTTTTTTATCTGCATTTTGTATTCCGGAAAGAGATGTTGTTCCCTCAAAATTCAAAATGGCTGGAAATAGACTGTCTGCCGGATGTCAATGATTGCAGGAGTGGTTCCCGCAGCTGTGGTTTTCTCCGCTGCCGCAGGAATGACTGCTGCAGGAATGACTGCCGCAGGAATGACCTTCGTCGTGGTGATGATGGTTGCAATGGAAATCAGAACGAACCTGCAAGGTGCCGTTGAGCAGAGCTTCCACCACCGTGCGCACATCCCCTTCCGCGCCGCCGATGACTTCGATTCCCGCGCCGGAAAGTGCATTGATCGCACCCCCGCCGATTCCGCCGCAGATCAAAAGATCCACCCGTTCCCCGGAGAGAAGTCCCGCCAGCGCACCGTGTCCGGAATCGCCGCAGGAAAAGATCTTTTCCGCAACGATTTTTCCATCCTCCACATCAAAAAGAGCAAATTCAGGCGTATGACCGAAATGTTGAAAGACCTGACCGTTTTCACAGGTGACTGCAATTTTCAAATTCATTTTCTGTTTCTCCTTATCGTATTATGATAGTTGTCTGATAATTGTTTTTTTATTTCTGCTGTTCTGGAAAAAAGAGTTTCCAACCCAGCCAGCCGCCGGAAAGATTGGCGGCTTTGAACCCGTTTTGCTTCAGGATCCGTTCTGCCAGATAGCCCCGTAAGCCCACCTGACAGCAGCAGACGATCAATTTATTTTTATCCAGTTTGTGCAGATTTTTGCGGAGATCCCCCAAACGGATGTTGATGGCTCCGGGAATCGTGCCGCGGGCATTTTCCGCAGGTTCGCGGACATCCAGGATCATGGCATCTGCGGGGATCGTATCCGGGAAGACCACATCTGTCAAGCCGGAAAGGATATCATCTGCCACGAAACCTGCGTAGTTCACCGGATCTTTTGCAGAACCATACGGTGGCGCGTATGCCAGTTCCATTTCTCCCAATTCCGGAGCAGTCAGACCATTCTGCATGGCAACCGAAATGGCATTGATACGTTTATCCACGCCGTTTTTGCCAACGATCTGCGCACCAAGGATCATCCCGTCATAACCGAAGATCAGCTTCAGTGTCATTCTGTTTCCGCCGGGATAATAGGATGCATTGGAAAAGGGATGCAGATACAGTTTCCGGTACGGGGTATTGTTTCGTTTCAGAGAAGATTCGGTTTGCCCCACGGATGCGGCAGTCATTTTTCCAACTTTCACAACGCTGGTGCCGAAGCTGTTTTTATAGGGAGTCTTTCTGCCGGCGATATGATTTGCGGCAATCCTTCCCTGTTTATTGGCGGGTCCGGCAAGCGGGACGGCTCCGAAGGCATTGGCAGCATGGTCATTGAGTTCGGTCACATCTCCGGCGGCATAGATATCCGGATCGGAGGTCTGCAAAAACTCATTTACCCGGATATGACCGCGTTCGCCGCAGATGATACCGCAATCCTGTGCAAGAGCGGATTCCGGTTTGATGCCGGTGGAAAGGATGACGGCATCGGCAAACAGTTTTTCGCCGTTATCCAGTTCCAGCTCCACACCGTTATTTTGCGCGGTATAATTTTTCACGGTGCAGTTATAGCGGACATTGATCCCGCAACGGCGGAGTTCCTCTGCAAGGGGAGTTGCCATTTCCCGGTCGAGAGTGGGCAGGACATGATCGCCACGCTGGATGATGGTGACTTCCAGACCGCGTGCTTTCAGATTTTCTGCTGTTTCCAGCCCGATGAACCCCGCACCTGTGATCACAATATTGCGGGCATTCTGCAAACAGGCGGCGATCTCCTCCATATTATGGAATGTCCAGAGATTGAATACATTGGGAATATTGCTTTTTTCTGCGGGAGTTGCGCCGGTGGCGATCAGCAGTTTATCGTAGGATTCTTCATATTCTCCGTTTGCTGTACGGCAGAGAACGCTTTTCTTTTTCCGGTCGATCCGGATCACTTCACATTCCGTGCGGATATCTACATTGAACCAGCCGGCGAATTGCTGCGGCGGCATGATCAGCAGATCATCTTTATCCGGGATGACTCCTCCCAAATGATAGGGCAGTCCGCAGTTGGCATAAGAAATGAATTTTCCTTTTTCCAACAGCAGAATATTGCAATGTTCATCAAGTCTGCGCAAACGCGCAGCGGCACTGGCTCCGGCGGCAACGCCTCCGATAATGATAACTTTCATTGCAGCTCCTTCCGTTTGTTTGATTTCTTTTTCTGTTATGGAATAATAATACATCTTGCCGGGAAATCAAGGTGAGAAATCACATTTTTGCAGCAGGATCTCCGTTTTTCTGCATCTTTTTTGCTTGAAACCCGGATTTTGCGTGATATATTTCCGGATCACGCCGCAACAATACAGGAGAGTATTTATTTATGAACGGGATCGTGATCAATGAAGATAATTCGCACTATTTTCTTTCCCGGGGGATCGATGGTGCAGATTTGCCGGAACTCAAAGAACTGACAGCGCATTATTGTGTCGGTCAGGTGTCGGAAGTTGTATATAACTTTATGGCGCAGCGAGCCAATGTTGCCGGATTGAATGCAGATCCCATTTGGCATGGCGTGGAAGATAAAGGGGAGGAAGGGCTGTTTTTCCGCGGAAGAAAACTGGATGACCGGATGGCAGACTGGATCCGTTGTGCAAGAATCCTGCATGAAAAAGGGATCGATCCCTATCAGGTCTGGCTTGAGGAGACCCGCAGACGGGGCAGACGCGCCGCGCTTTCCATGCGTATGAACGATTGTCATGATATCTGGGACGAGGATCACTTCTTCCATGCGGAATTCTGGCGGTCGTATCCGGAATTCCGGCTGTATCCTGCCGCCCGGGAAAACGGTTATCCGCTGTATTGTGTCTCTGCATTGGATTACACCTGTGCTGAAGTACGCGCATATAAACTTGCCATTATCAAAAGTGTACTGGAACGTTACGATACGGACGGACTGGAGATCGATTGGATGCGGCACGGCAACAACTGCGGATTGCAGAATATGGATGCCGGCCGCGCTGCGATCACAGATTTTCACCGGGAAGTGCGGCTTATGGCGGACGCCGCTGAAAAGCGTTTGGGACATCCTGTTCAGATCTCCGCCCGCGTTTCCGCCGCGCCGGATGATGCGTTTGCCCGTGGACTGGATGTGCCTCAATGGATCCGGGACGGATCCGTTCAGCGGGTCATCCCCACTGCGTTTTTTTCTACTTCCGATACGGGAATGCCCATCGCGCTCTGGCGCAGCATTCTCGGAAAAAATGCGGAACTCTGTGCCGGGCTGGAATTGCTCATCCGTCCTTTCCCGAACAGCGATTTTATCACGGAAACCACATCACTGCTTGCCGGTCAGGCGGCAGATTATCTGCATCAGGGGGCAGACCGGATCTATCTGTTTAATCACATGGATTCCCAGACTGCGATGCGGGATCCGGAAGATTACCGTGAAGCTCTCGAAACAGTGGGGGCGTTGGAAACCGCCTGTGCTGCACACCGCCGTCATGTGATCACATATCAGGATACGGCAGCTTTCGGGCTGTCATCCCGAAGCGTATTGCCCGCAACTCTTCCGGCGGAGGGGTTCAGCGGACATTACCGCATCTTCTGCGGTCCCGGACCGGAAAAAGGACGGAAATGTACGCTGATCCTCGGAACAGATACTGCGGATGTTCCGGATCTGGAGGTTTGGATGAACTGCAGAAAACTTCCTTTTGTCCGTTCCTTTGTCAATCCGGATTGCGGGAAAGATGAACGGGCATACGGTCCATTTCAATCCAAACAGTATTTTCCGAAAAGCAGTGTTTCCATTGCGGAATTTGATGCTGCGGATGCGGTCGTTCCCGGCAGCAATCTTATCTGGCTGAAAAATAAAGGCGGATCGGAAGTCTGCAATATCACCTGGCTGGAAATAGATATCGGTCAAGCATAAAATTTTCCGCGGATCCTTGTTTTCCGGCAGATCGTGATGTATATTATTGCCGTATTGCAGAATAATGGAAAATATCAGCGAAAGGCAAAGAAATGACAGCTCCCGCACCCATCAGTTTTTATGTGAAATTTCAGGATCTCAACGACAGTACACGCCCTGCCTATCTTCACGAACTGGCTGCAAACGGCGTGAAACATGTGGTGTTGACTTCCCCTCTGCTTGCTATGATGCTGGGTGATCCGGAACTGACGGAAAAAGTTGAAAATGAACTGAAAGGGGAGGGGATGACCTTTCTGGATTCCCACGCACCCTACGGACCTTACTGGGATCTGAATTGTCCCTACGAGGCGGGTCGCCGCGCACAATCTGCCCGGCTGAAAGCTGCTATGGAGATCGTGGCAGCCTTCGGATTGGATACCATGACGATCCACATGGGGTCCGATCTGGTGGCTCCGGAACTGCCTGCAGAAGTCCATTTTGATCGATCCTGTGCCATGCTGGAAACGCTTTTACCCACAGCCGAACGGCTGGGGATCACCATTTGCATCGAAAACGGTATGATCCGCAATTACCGGACATCGAACTTACTTGCAGTGCTGGAAAAATTCAAATCTGACCATCTGGGGTTCTGTTTTGACTCCGGTCATGCCAATGTGATG
Organism: Victivallales bacterium; assembly: GCA_045594005.1. Classification (GTDB taxonomy): domain Bacteria; phylum Verrucomicrobiota; class Lentisphaeria; order Victivallales; family UBA1829; genus SIG77. The sequence goes on along the minus strand of JAZNXT010000006.1, from coordinate 7,557 downwards.
GATCACGGCAGATACCATGAAGATTGTTTTGCCCGGAAAAATGCCGATCGTCTCGGCGAAAAAACGGAATGGGAAACCATGGAAGAAAAAATGGAAAAAATGCTGCCTTATGCCGTAAATTGTCATTTGCACGATAATAATGGGAAAAATGACCAGCACACATTGCCGGGGCTGGGGAATATCGACTGGGCACAAGTCACGGCGGCTTTGCGGAAGGCACCCAGGCTGCGGGTGATCCAGAGCGAAGTGGATGCCTTCAAAAACCGCATTTCTGCCGCCGGACTTGTGGCTGCATTTGAACGGATATTCCGTTGATCAGTTCTTCAGCACGACTTGCAGTAGCCGCATTTCGGGCAGCAGCCCTTTTCATCCAATGCAATACCGCAGTGCGGGCAACGATCCTTTGATGCACCGGGAATGAACTCGCAAGTGGCGGCATTCACACCGCTGGTGAAGGTGATTTTTGCAATATTGAGTTTGTCTTTCAAAAGAGCATGGACCATTTTGATCATGCCTTCCACGGTCATGGTCTCTTTGGTCACCACCAGACGGCAATCAGGATATGCGGTGGCAAGCTCCGTTTTGAATGCGGGGCCTTTCTGACAGTTGGTTGGCGCTCCGCCTTTGATCCCCTGTTTTTCGTAAACAGCCAGAACTGCCGGCAGCAGCGGATCATCTTCACGCAGGATCAGGGCGTGATCAAAATTCTGGATCACATCCCAGACCGTCTTTTTGATCTCGTTGCAGGGGAAAACCATATTCACGCCCATATTGACGGTGTCTTCCACTTCAATGGTCAGGATCCCCGTGTGTCCGTGCAGATATTGTGCTTCCCCGCAGAAGTTGTAAAACCGGTGGGCGTACTGGATGTCAAGTCTTGTGATCGATCTCATGGCTGTTGCCTCCTTCTTTTTTTGTACCCCTCCGGTTGTTTTTCCTGTGGCAGTTTGCCGTAAAAATGTGTATTGACCTCCCTTTTGTCAACACATGTCCGGAATCCGGCGGGATTTGTGTTTTCTGTATAGACCGGGAAAATATAAAAAAGGATCGGGCAGGGACTTGTTTTTTCAATGGAAAGATTGTATATTTCCGGAAAATATACGAAAGATAGAGTTCAACCGCTCAAGGAGAAAAAGAAAAATGTCCCGGATCAAAACACTTGTGACTGACAGCACCGGTATTACCTATGAAAGCGAAAATCAACCTTTTACAAAGGATTATTACTACGGCTGGAATTGTCTTGATCTGGATCAGGCGGTGGAATCCCACCGGATCCTCGGTTTCGGTGTTTCTCTGACCGATGCCGCCTGCTATATGCTCAATACACTGCCGCCGGAACAGCGGCACGCTCTGCTGAAAGATCTTTTTACGCCGGAAGGATTGGATCTTTCCATTGCGCGGTTGAATGTGGGATCAAGCGATTATTCCACGGAAGTCTATTGCTACAATGATACGGTGGACGATCTGGAAATGAAAGATTTTTCCATTGACCGCGACCGCGAATACCTGATCCCCATTGTCCGGGAAGTCCTGGATCTCCGGAAAGATCTGTATGTGTTTTCCTCTCCCTGGAGTCCTCCGGGCTGGATGAAGACCGGAGGCGAGATCTGCGGTGGAGAAATGCGGGCGGAATATCTTGAAGCCTTTGCCGATTACTATGTGAAATATTTGCAGGCATACGCCGAAGCCGGAGTCCCCATTCAGGCTTTGACCATTCAGAATGAGCCGGAAACCGATCAGGGCGGAAAAATGCCGCAAAGCCGGCTGCATCCGGATTTTGAGCGCGTGCTTGCCGGTTCTATTCTGCCGGAAAAACTCCGCGCCGCCGGACTTGATACCAAAATCTGGATCCATGACCACAATTACAGCGGTTGGAAACGGGTGAAATATATCCTTTCCGATCCTGCCGTGCGGAAAAATATTGATGCTGTGGCATGGCATCCTTATGTGGGGTATCCGGAAGTGATGCAGGAAATCCGGGCGGCATACCCGGAACTCACTGCCGATTTTCAGCTGACGGAGAAAGGACCGAACCAGCGGGCAGGTTCAGCAGAAAGCCATATCCTCTGGTGGTCGCGGACGATCAGCGGTGCGTTGAACAACGGCTGTTCCTCCTTTGTGGGCTGGAATTGCGCGCTGGATGAAAACGGCAATCCGAATCTCGGTCCCTTTGATTGCGCGGGGTTGGTGGAGATCCATTCCCGCACGCAGCAGATCACGCCCAGCGTACAGTATCATGCGTTCAAACATTTTTCCGGGATCAAACGCGGCGCAGTCCTGCTGAAAGGTGTATGCAAACCCTGTGTCCCGATGGATATCGATTGCGTCGTTTGCCGGAATCCGGATGGAACTCATTGTGCGGTCCTCGGGAACCACGGAAAAGGTCCGCAGGCGTTCCAGTTGAAATATCAGGACCGGTATCTGCGGATCATGCTGCGCCCGGAATCCATGGTTACTGTGACATTCTGAATGTTGTGGAACCGCTCATCGGTCAGCGGAACAATGCATCTTCCAGAAAATCTTTACGGAGATCGGATATTCTGAAGCGGATCTCAAACCAGCCGGGGACCGCTTCATGGAAAACTTTATCCACTGTTGCATCGTCCATATCCACGGTCACGAGCGGCAGATAGGAATCCAGCTGTTTGATCAGAGGTGCGACTTTCTCTTTGTAGAAGCCGGGATCCCCCGAATAGAGATCTTTTGCCCAGCGGTCAATTTCGCCGTGACAGGTATGCGTGGTCCTTTTTTCTTTCAGATAGGCTTGACGCGCTTTCGTGATCAGATTGCGTTTGATCTGGCGTATCTGATCGTCGGAGAGGCTGAAGGAAAGTTTACCCCAGCTGGATCTGCCGTGAATGGTTTTGATCCCATTCCAGGAGTGACCGCCGAAGCGGGACCAGTGGATGCTTTCAAAATCCCAGAGTTCGCCTTTTTCCGGGAGCTTGTCATAAAATTTGTCCCACGCAAGAAACAGGTAGATCATATAGCCGTCCTCCGCAAAGACCGTTTCCGTTTTGACATCAAAATTTGTCTTGCCGTGAACATCCAGCTGCCGCCATTGCGGTGTGTTGTAGGTGGTATTCCAGATTTGAAGTGCTTTATTCCCTGTATCCGGCAGAGGACAATAATACGGCTGATCTTCTCCGGGTGCAAGGTACATCTCAAAACTGCCGGCTCCGGCAAGACCCGCTTCGATCGCTTTCGCTTTGCTGTCAAATGCACGGAACAGCATGTGTATGCCGTATTTATCGCACACCATACGGATTTCAGAGGGGCGGTACGGTTCTCCGTTTTTCTGTTTGTTCCGGACTGCGCCGCTGCGTTCACCGGTGGAAACATCTGTTGAAAGAAAATCCATGCTGCCGCCGAACTTGCGGTCTGCAAACTGCGGCTCCGGCATTTTTTTCAGGGAAAGAAATCCGTGAACCCCGATGACCGGTTCATCGCTGAAGGGAATGATATAAGTTTTGCAGGGCAGGTGTTTGTAAAGATCAAGATACGCCTTGTGAATTTCTGCAGCCGTTGTGTTGAATCCGCCATTGAGCGCGTAAACAGCAAGGTTCAGGAGAAGATCTGCTTTTTCCTGCTGCGTCATCACGGGAAACTTGTAATTTTTCCGGAATGAGCCAAATGCACCCGGCTTATCTTCTTTCACCGTCAGAAAACAATCTGTCGCGATCTGCAGTGCAGTTTTGCTTTTATTGTTGATCCTCCGGCTGGCTGTGATCTCTGCTTTCAAGTCCTTCAGAGTATCGAACCGGCGGTTCTCAAGACAATAGATGAGCAGGAGCCTTGCAATATCTTCACTGATGGTATATTTTTCATTACTTTTCAAAGCGTTCAGGATTTCAAACATCCGTTCATAATCCCGGGCGATCGCCGCTCCCTTCAAAGCATTCATCACCCGGAAGGTTTCCGTGCTGTTCACATATTTCATCAAAGACGCATATTTTTTGCGGATCGCGGCATTTTCCGCACCCGCTTCAAGGAAAAATGCCAGGAGCGAACCGCGGAATGCTTCATCATAATTTTTTTCATCGGAAAGGATTTTGAGCGCAAATGCCCGGGCTTTTTTGTGATCGGCAGATTCATAAACGGAAAGAGCTTTTCGTGCCATACCCGCTTCCAGATATGCCTCGTGAGCTTTGTCCCAATCACGGAAATATGCGTGAAGTTCCGCAAGGAGAACGAGCAATCCCTTTTTATTCTGACCATTGATCCGGCTGCGGAGATATTTTTCTGCATCCGCATGTTTTCCCTGCCACTTCAGCAGATTTACCTGCGTCCGGCAGAGTGTCACAAATTGTTCCGGCGTAAGATCATTCCACGCAAAGGCATCTTTCACCAGTTTGAATGCCGCATCATAATCATTGCGCTGTGCCAGGATCGCAGCCAGATTGTAAACCGCATTGATCCTGTACGATAAGCCGCTTTGCGGGCTCGCAAGGATGGCACGGTGATATTTTTCAGCCAGATCCTGCCGTTTCAATGTACGGGTCACATGCGGCAGCAGCAGACGGCAGATCAATGATTCACGGTCGCTCTGACTGATTCCCGGATCGGAAAGAAGATATTGTTCTGCAAATTCCACGATCACCATGGGATTTTTCCTGCCTTCTGCGGAACGGCTGTATTCCGACAATGCCCGTATACGGTCTGCTGCGGGGATCGCAACATCCCGGATCTTGTCCGGCAGACTTTTTTCAGCGGCATTTTCTGCAAAAACAGCCATCCCGGCGAACATCCCCAGAAGCACAGTCACGATTACTGCAAAATCTTTCTTTGTCATTATAAATAAATAAATCCTTATTTGTTCAAAAGTTTTTTGAGTTGGAGGATCCGGGTGATCATTTCCAGACGGACTGTATTCATATCGGCAGAAGTTGAATCGATCTCTGCAAAAAATTGCAGTGCCGCACGCCCCTGATATTCGATCTTCAGTTCTCCGGAGTTTGCCGCTTCAAGGGCAAGCCGTTTGAGCAGTGTGGCGTAGCGGATGTCATCCACTCCTTCCCGGAAGCCTTCCCATTGAAGCGTATCGATCACGCCATCGCCGCAGCCATAGGCAAAGATCATCGGCTTGTACGTATCCGAACGGTCATTGTATGGCCCGAGATAATGTGCATAATTGCACAACGCACTGTAATTCGCCAGATAAGGTGCCATCCCGTTCTGACGGCGATTGAACGCCGGATTTTCCGCTCCGACATGCTGCATGGCATACCAGCCGACCCATGTTTTACCTACGTCATTCCACAAGCGCGTGGAGGCAGGATCCTCCGGTGCCCGTGAAGTATTGAAAAAACGGTAGGAATGTCCGGCAGCAAAAAATACCTGATCCTTGCCGGCAATGGCAAAATCCAATCCTTCTTTCTGATAGATCTCAAAAAAATTCAGATTTTTTCGGACCCAGTTCACTCCGGGTTCGTCCCCATATTCTAAAAAAATCATGGCATCCGGACCAAGTGCTTTCCGGTAAAGACGGCTCTGGATCTTTGCATCCTGCACCGTATCCATGGGGGTATTCCCGATCCGGAGCGGACGCCCGCACATCACATAATCCATCCGCATGCCGCACCGCCGCATTATGTCAAGCGTGAGCCAATGTTCATACAAACTGGAACTGCCGGGGACCCAGTGCATCGTCTGATTATGCTTTACCTGATTTTCCAGTACATTGTAAAGCTGTTTCTTTGCCAATTCCATATCAAAGCCGTTCTGTGCATTGAACATCTTGAGATTGACACAGTTGTAAGAGGATACCAGAAACGGTTTGTTCACATCCCCGTAAGCGGCAGGCTGAGGCAATACAAACGGAAGTACCCGGATCTGAACGGGGATCGTTCCAAGTTCAATACCATCTCTGATCATAAAAACAGAACCGCTGTAAAGACCGGGAGCCTGTCTCTTTTGAGTGTGAACCGTCAGAAAAAATTGTTTGAACTCTCCACGGTTCAGCATAACTTTCTGAAGCGTTTTTGCATCCCGGAAATTTTGCGTCATACAATGAAATGCTGATTCCCGATACCAGGCTTGGATCCCGAAACGCCTGTCGATCTCTGTGGGCGGCGTGATCCAGAAATAAGATGTTTTTCCGTCTTTTTCCGTAATGCGCGCATAATTCTGGACTCTTTCCGTATCAACTTTGATCAGGTCTTCATCATTGAGCAGCAGCTCCGGCACCAATTTGAGTTCCGTATCCGCAAAGTAACTCCACCAGGCATTCCTGTTCTGATACCACACTTTGATGACCTTCAGATCCAGACGGTCTGCGGGAAATTCCACTCCATTTTCATTTTTGAATACGGAAAGTTTGAATTCCACTTTTCCGAGATCGACCAGCGGATAAACCTGAAATGATCCCGGTTCATATTCATCCTGCGCAGAAACGATCCGTACCGGAGCCAGTGCTTTCCCGTCAAGCGGATATACTTCCGGCAGCCGCATCAGTTCACTCATAGCAGGAACGGCGTAATGGATCACTTGCCCGGTAAAATCTTTCCTGTCCTTCAGATCCGCAGCCACCCTGACAGCGGTCACAAAGGCTTTTTTCTGCATGACCTCCGGCTTCAGTGCGGCAAGATGATTTTTCAAATACGGATTTTCCGTCTCTTTGATCAGTACAGGTAAAGCCTTGAGATGATCCCGGTAAACGGCATCGGTGATTTTCTCCACTTGCGCGGAACTGCTCCACGGAATCAGAGAAAGTAAAGCGGTAAGACCCGCAGATTTCCAGGAGATCTTCATGTTCTTGTTTTTCTTTTGACAATTTTTTTCCTGTATGAATGACGATTTTTCCCGTTACAATAATCTTGCAGCGGGGGAAAGTCAACCGCATGATCTGAAAATGTGCCGTTTTTGCATAGTCACTCCGCATAATTTGCAGCTTATGTGTATTTTTTTGAGTATGAAAAGGTGGAGTTTTGTATGCCACCACTGTAATCTTTTTATGTCTGTTCCGGCATAAAAATCAGGCGTAATTGGAGAAAAAACGCATTTTTTTCAGAATTTGACTTGCATTTTCCGAAAACTGTCGTATATTAAGTTCCATACAAGATCCGGGGTATTAGCTCAGTTGGCTAGAGCGCCTCGCTGGCAGCGAGGAGGTCATGGGTTCAAGTCCCATATACTCCACCATCTTTCGCTAAAGCTACGGATGGCAAGCCAGTCTTGCTATCCGTAGATTTTTTTTGCTTGCAAAAATAAGCGGAGTGCAACGGAGCGTGCGAAGGATGCCCTCCATAGCTCGCAGAGCGACGGAGGGCTATACGGCACAGAACAGGAGAAAAACATGTTCTATACTTACATTTTACGCAGTATTTCCCAGCCGGAACAGCGTTATATCGGCAGTACAGCAGATTTGAAAGCCAGTCTTGCTATCCGTAGATTTTTTTTGCTTGCAAAAATAAGCGGAGTGTAACGGAGCGGGCGAAGGATGCCCTCCATAGCCTTGGCGACGGAGGGCTAACGGCAGAGAATTGGAGAAAAACGAATGTTCTACACTTACATTTTACGCAGTATTTCCCAGCCGGAACAGCGTTATATCGGCAGTAC
>JAZNXT010000005.1:0-22820 GCA_045594005.1 Victivallales bacterium | reverse complement strand
TCGGGCGGCTCAGTTTCGCTGCGCTCACTTGCCGCCGGGCGCGGCAGTATTGCGGAGATAGTTCGGATTTTTGTGCGGAAGCTTTGAGGGAGTGGACTAAAGGTCCATGACCGAAAAGACCCGCAAACAAAGGTCCGAAATAGCCCGCAAGACAACGCGCCCCTCACAGATTGCGGCTGTATTCCGCAGTAATCGACAACAAAGGCGGCAGGAGCTGTTTTTTGCGGCTCAACACACCCGGCAGGGCATAAAGACCATCTTCCAATTCGGTATAGGGCAATGCCTGAAGGATCTCCGATGCACCGATCATGAGCAATTCGGAATTTTCCCGGACGGCATCCGTGACCAGCAATCCGATGAATTGGAGATTTTCCGTATTTTTGATCTCGTTCATTGCGGCTTTGAGTTCTTCTTTGCGCTGATGCAGCAATTCCAGATTGGTTTCCTCCACCTGAGAAAGTGCAAATTTATATTTGCCGCTGGAATAAGATTTGCGGTCGGATTCGATCACATCATGGGGTGCTTTACAGGCAAGAGGTGAATCGATATGAGACAATTCCTCCATCAGATCCGCCGCTTTCACATTGGAGATCTTTTCCAGCCATTCCAGCATCCGCCGGTCCATAGGTGATGTGGTGGGCGACTTCAGGTTCAGGGTATCGGAAACGATCCCGCCCATAAGCAATCCCGCCAGATCGGGCGTAAGACTTTCTCCGGAACTTTTGAACATCATCGCAACAAGCGTGCAGGTACTGCCCACGATATCGCCTGTAAACTTGATGGGATTCACTGTGGGGCGCATCCCGATCCGGTGATGATCCACCACTTCGATCACGGGAATTTCTTCGGCTCCGGGAATACTCTGTTCCGGTTCGTTGTGATCCACCAGGATCAACCGGTAGGGGGGAGTCCGGGAAATACTCTGTTTACGGACTGCGCCTTCAAATTTTCCGGAAGCACTCACCACGGGCATCACATCTTCCGGAGAATTGAGGATCTGTGCGGAAACGCTGGGGACCCGTTCCTGCGGGTCGAGAGTCTGAAATTTTGCTTCCGCGCAGAAATCTTCCACCGGCACACTGAATTTCAAACGGCGGATCACGGTGGCGGAATCCAGATCGGTCTTTACAATGGTGACTTTCTGGAGTTGAGCTTCTTTCAGGATCAGCGGCTCCACCGAGCGGTCACCTGTCACAATGAGCAGACGCACCCCGCGCTGAAGAGCCAGCAGCTGAATATCCGGACGGTATCCGGAAATCAGAGTCAACTCCCTGTCATGTCCTTCCGGCAGATGTTCGCAAAAACCTTCCACACCCATCGCGGCGACATAAACGCGGAAATCCTGTTTTTCCGCCGTATCCACACCGGTGAGGATCCTGCCATCCACCACCCGTGCGATCAGATCGATGGTGCTGTGGATCTTTCTGCCGATATCCAGCAGATGGGAAAGCAGACTCATGGGACTGAGCATCCCCAGAAAAAGGCGGTCGCCGGACACGATAGGCAGCCGGGGATAACCGGAATCATTCAGATACCGTACAGCTTCCATCAGAGGGGTGCCGGGAGGGATCACGGGAATATCACGGTCCATGATATCGCACACCCGCAAATAGACATCGTTTTTCGATTCCGGCGGTGTCAGATGAAAGCGGTCGAAAAGGTATCGTCCGCGCTCGGGAAGTGCGCCGGGACAAATCGCATAGATATTGGTAACTCCCTGACGGCGGCGGAGTTCCGCGAGAGCATAAGAGGAGGCAAGGCTGTCAAGATCGGGATTACGGTGTCCCGTCACATAAATCTTTTTCACATTTTCTTCAAGGATCATAAAAATCATCTCCTGCTGCTTTTTTATTTTCGCAAATAATATATCACAGACCTGTAAATATTGCAAATTGTTTTTATTTTGCCTGCAAGGCAGAGCGGGATACGGACCGATACGGACGGTTGTTATTTTGTCTGTTTTTGTCTGTTGCACACCGCTGTCCGACCTGTCCGACCTGTCCGACTTGTCCCGCCTGCATATTGGCTTTAAGCGAGCAACGCGAAGCTGAAAAGCCCGATCCAGAAAAGGCGCGGGGGTGCATAGCACCCGTTTCTTGGGCGGCTCTCGCTAACGCGTCCCGCCTGCGTATTGGCTTTAAGCGAGCAACGCGAAGCTGAAAAGCCCGATCCAGAAAAGCCCGATCCAGAAAAGCCCGCAAGACAACGCGCCTCCCCCGAAAAGATTTTTTTGAGAAAAAAAACTTGCAATCTGCTTTTGCGGGTGTATATTATAGATTCAGAAAAAGATCGAAACGAAACCAATCACCATAAAAACTCTAAACGAGGAGAAAACAAGTATGGCAACTCAACTGAATGCCGCTCCCAACCACGCGAAACTCGTGGCATGGGTGAACGAATGGGCTTCCGTGTGCGAACCGGAAGCGATCTACTGGTGCGACGGCAGCAAAGCGGAATATGACCGTCTTTGCAACGAAATGGTCGAATCCGGCCTCGCGATCCGTCTGAATCCGGAAAAACGCCCCAACTCCCTGCTTTTCCGCAGTGACCCGTCTGACGTGGCCCGTGTGGAAGCCAGAACCTACATTGCCGCCAAAACGAAAGAAGATGCGGGTCCGACCAACAACTGGATCGATCCCGTTGAACTGAAAAAGACCATGCTGGATCTCTACAAAGGCTGTATGCACGGCAGAATCATGTATGTGATCCCCTTCTCCATGGGTCCTGTGGGCAGCCCCATCGCCAAGATCGGCGTGGAAATCACCGACTCCCCCTACGTTGTGGTCAATATGCACATCATGACCCGCGTCGGCACCAGAGTTCTGGATGTCCTCGGCACGGATGGCGACTTCGTTCCCTGTATGCACTCTGTGGGTAAACCGCTGGAAGCCGGCGAATCCGACAACGGTGTCTGGCCCTGCGCTCCCCTGGACAAAAAATACATTTCCCACTTCCCGGAAACCCGCGAAATCTGGTCCTACGGTTCCGGTTACGGCGGAAACGCTCTGCTGGGCAAAAAATGCCTTGCGCTCCGTATTGCTACGGTGCAGGCACGCGATGAAGGCTGGCTGGCAGAACACATGCTCATTCTGAAACTGACCCGCGAAGCAGACAACAAGGTCAAATATGTGACCGGTGCCTTCCCCTCCGCCTGCGGTAAGACCAACCTCGCCATGCTGGTTCCCACCATCCCCGGCTGGAAAGTGGAAACCATCGGCGACGATATTTCCTGGATGAAGTTTGCAGCTGACGGCAAACTCCATGCCATCAACCCGGAAGCCGGTTTCTTCGGCGTGGCTCCCGGCACCAGCATGCAGAGCAACCCCAATGCCATGCTCTCCTGCGCGAAAGACACCATCTTCACCAACGTGGCTCTCACCGATGACGGCGATGTGTGGTGGGAAGGCATCGGCTACGATGCTCCCGCACACCTGATCGACTGGAAGGGCAACGATTGGACTCCGGATATGAAAGATGCAGACGGCAAGCCGGTCAAGGCTGCTCACCCGAACGCACGTTTCACCGCCCGCGCTGAAAACTGCCCCGCCATCGCTTCCAACTGGGAAGATCCCGAAGGTGTCGCCATCGACGCATTCCTGTTCGGCGGCCGCCGTCCCTCCACGCTGCCGGTCGTGTACCAGTCCATGAGCTGGGAACACGGTGTGTTCATCGGTTCCACTGTCGGTTCCGAAGTCACCGCTGCTGCACTGGACGTCAAAGCCGGTACTGTCCGCCGCGACCCCTTCGCCATGCTGCCCTTCTGCGGTTACAACATGGGTGACTACTTCCAGCACTGGCTGAACATCGGCAAGAAAGAAGGCGCAGTCCTTCCCAAGATTTTCTGCGTGAACTGGTTCCGCAAGACTCCCGAAGGCAAATGGCTGTGGCCGGGCTACGGCGACAACAGCCGTATCCTCAAGTGGGTGTTTGAACGTTGCGACGGCGAAGGCAAAGCGCAGGAAACTGCCATCGGCTACCTGCCCACCATCGATGCCATCGACCGCACCGGTACCGATGTCACCGAAGAAGATATGCAGATGCTTCTCACCGTTGACAAAGCGGGCTGGATGACTGAACTGGATACCATCAGCGAACACTTCAAGAAATTCGACAGACTGCCTGCCGAACTTGAAGCACAGCGTCAGGCGCTGGCTGACAGACTTTCCAAGTAAGTCTTCTCTGATCTTTTAAGATCGTCCAAACGGGATGTCCGATTTCGGGCATCCCGTTTTTTTCTTGCTTTTATTGAAAAATGTGCTATACTTTTATATAAACCGAATCACAGGATCGACTATGAACTTTGCGGAACCCATCAGGATCGATGAACATCTGACCCTTTCCGACCGCGCCCTTGCTGCGCCGATGGCGGGGATCATGACGCCTGTATTCTGTCTGGCGGCATCCCGCATGGGATTGATCCGGAACTGGCTGACACCTTTTATCAGCATCACCCGCGATTCTGTGCCGTCGGTGGCGGCATTGAAGAAAAAGATCGCCCCCTTCCGCAACGATCACGCATTGATGGTTCAGCTTTTGGGACACGATGCGGACTCCATGGCGGAAACGGCATTGCGTCTGGCAGAATGTGGTGTTCAGGGAGTGAATCTGAACTTTGCGTGTCCTGCGCCGATGGTGGTGAAAAATCAGAATGGCGGAGCTGTTCTGCGGGATCCGGAACTGGTCTTCAAAATTGCTTCGGCAGTGATATGCAAAGCGGGAAAATATGCGAATATTTCTGCCAAGATCCGCACCGGTTTCACCTCGTGGGAAACAGAGATGAACACCATTGCAGACGCGCTTGCGGATGGAGGGATCCGCTTTATCATCTGTCATTTCCGCACGGTCCGGGAAATGTATGAACCTGTGACAGATCCATTGTCCCGACTGGCTCAATTACGCACATTTCTGTCTTCTGAAACGATCCTTTTCGGAAACGGCGATATTCTTTCTCTTGCCGATGCACAGCGTATGGTTTCTGAAACAGATTGCGATGGCATTGCGGCGGGTCGTGCATTGCTTTCCAATCCCTTTCTTTTGAGCAAGATCGCGCAAAATTCCGATGTTGCGGCAACGGAGGAGGAAAAGCTGTATTTTCTCCGTGTTCTGCTGGAATCGGCAGTTGCATCGGGTCAATGCCGGAAAAAATGGTTACAGCACAGTTTCATCGAATATGTGAAGATGTGTTTCGGGAAAGAAACATCTGTTTTCCGGTCTGCGGTTGCCGATCCGGAAAAATTTGTGTTGGAAATTTTGAAAATCTGACCGAATTGCAAGAAAAATACAAAAAGTTTTCTCTTTGCGTTTGAAGAAATGCCTTTGCGCGTGTATTTTATATATATAACAAAAAAAACACAGCAAAGATCTATTGAACAAGATACAGGAGAAAATATCATGGCTGTTTTCAGACCGTTTCACGCTTTGATGCCCCGTCCGGAAGATGTGGCAAAAGTCGCCGCTGTCCCCTACGATGTGGTGGATACTGCCGAAGCCGCCGCACTGGCGGAAGGGAATGCACTTTCTTTTCTGCGCGTTTCCCGTCCCGAAATCGAACTGGAAGCAGGGATCGACCTGCATGATGATAAAGTCTATGCGAAAGCAGCTTCCAACTTTCAGCGTCTGATCGAACAGGCTCCGCTGAAACTGGACGAACAGGCAAACCTGTATGTGTATGCGCTGACCATGAACGGCAGAACACAGACCGGGATCGCCGGCACTGCCAGTGCCGCAGAATATGATGCGGATATCGTGAAAAAACACGAAAAGACCCGCCGGGACAAAGAAGATGACCGCGCCCGTCATGTGATGGAGCTGCGTTCCCAGACGGGACCGGTGTTCCTGACCTACCGGGATGATGCCGCCATCAATGCCGTGGTGGCAGAGATCACGAAGGGCGAACCCTTCTACGCATTCACTGCAGTGGACGGCGTGGAACACAAACTCTGGAAATGCGGCGACAGGAGCGCGGAACTGGAAAAACTCTTTGCACAGAACGTACCCTGTTTCTATATTGCAGACGGTCACCACCGGGCGGCATCCGCTTCCCGTGCGGCGGCTTCCTGCCGTAATGCGGAAACGAAAGGTGACGAAGAATACAACTTCTTCCTGGCAGTGGCGTTCCCCCAGTCTGAACTTGCCATTCTTGCCTACAACCGCGCGGTGAAAGATCTGAACGGCTTGACATCTGCGGAACTCATGGCGAAGATCGGTGAAAAATTTGAGATCACCGCCACAGAAAACCCGCTGCCGCCGGAAAGCGGCACATTCTGTATGCTGCTGGATAAAGCATGGTATCTGCTGCGTCCGAAATTTGACATCAGCGCACTGGGTGTGATCGAAAGTCTGGATGTGAGTATCCTTCAGGATAACATTCTTGCTCCGTTGCTGGGGATCGATGATCCGCGTACCAGCAAACGGATCGATTTCATCGGCGGGATCCGCGGAACGAAAGAACTGGAACGGCTGGCAAATGAAGGCAAAGCGGCGGTATGTTTCTCCATGTATCCCACCACATTGGATCAGTTGATGAATATTGCGGATGCGGGGGCGATCATGCCGCCGAAATCCTCCTGGTTTGAACCGAAACTCCGTGACGGACTTGTCTGTCACAATTTCTGATCTGCTGAAAGGAGCATAAAAAAGATGAAGACCGCAGTAGTAATCCCCGCACGGTACGGCAGTTCCCGTTTCCCCGGCAAAGCACTGGCTCTGCTTCGCGGCAAGACCATTGTGCAGTGGGTGTGGGAACAGGCAATGGCATCCAAAGCCGATCTGGTGCTTGTGGCAACAGATGATCAACGCATTTTTGATGCGGTGGAAGCCTTCGGCGGCAAAGCCGTGATGACTTCTCCGGATCATCCCAGCGGATCTGACCGCATCATGGAAGCGGTGAAGGATATTGATGTGGATGTGATCGTGAACGTGCAGGGAGATGAACCCTCCACGCCGCCCGCACTGATCGACGGACTCATTGATATGATGCTGACGGATGATGCACCGGATATGGGGACCGTGATCGTGCCTTGTGACCGTGCCGATGTGGAAAACAATCCCAATAAACCGAAAGTCGTGATCTCGGAAGACGGTTATGCGCTGTATTTCAGCCGTGCCATGATCCCGTTCCTCCGGGAAGGCGGCACGGAAATGCAGGTGTACCGTCATTGGGGGATCTATGCCTACCAGCGTGCGGCATTGGAAAAATTTGTGTCCCTGCCGGAAAGCGCGTTGGAAAAATGTGAAAAACTGGAACAGCTCCGCGCTCTGGAAAACGGGATGCGGATCAAAACCATCAAGATGAACTACGACGGTGTGGATGTGAACACGCCGGAAGATTTAGCGGAAGCGGAAGCTCTTTTCGCTTCGAGAGGACTGTGACTTATGATCCCCAACACTTCCAATATCAATCCGAATTCCAGTACAAGTTCGATCCGCGTGGGTAATTTTCTTATCGGCGGTGAAAAAGGTACTCCGCTGGCACTGCTTTCGGGTCCCTGTGTGATCGAAAGCCGGGATCTGTGCGTTGAAATCGCCGGTGTGCTGAAAGAGATCTGTGCGAAGCGCGGGATCAATTATGTGTTCAAAGCGTCTTTCGACAAAGCCAACAGATCCAGTTCTGAATCCTTCCGCGGTCCGGGCATGGAAGAAGGTCTTGCCATTCTGGCGGAGATCAAAGAAAAATTCAATGTCCCCGTGGTGACGGATGTGCATGAAAGTGCGCAGGCGGCAATGGTGGCGGAAGTGGCGGATATCCTTCAGATCCCCGCGTTTCTGTGCCGTCAGACCGATTTGCTTCAGGCATGTGCCGCCACCGGCAGACCGCTGAATGTGAAAAAAGGTCAGTTCATGGCTCCGGAAGATATGAAGGGCGTGCTGGGAAAACTCGCCGGAAGCGAAGTGATGCTGACGGAACGGGGATCCAGTTTCGGCTATCACAATCTGGTGGTGGATATGCGTGGTTTGAACACCATGCGCGGATTCGGCGTGCCGGTCTGTTTTGATGCGACACACTCCGTTCAGCTTCCGGGAGGACTGGGAAATAAATCCGGCGGTCAGCGTCAGTTTGTTTCCACGCTTTCCCGTGCGGCGGCGGCTGTGGGGATCGACGCGCTCTTTATGGAAGTGCATCCGGATCCGGACAAAGCATTGTCCGACGGAGCGAACTCTTTGAATTATACCGATGCGGAACGCATCATTGACGAGGTACTTGCGATCCATGAGACAGTCGCCGGATTTGAATAAGATCAAAGCCATCATCACCGATGTGGACGGGGTCCTGACAGACGGCAGGATCGGGTATCACGCGGACGGCAACGAGATCAAGCATTTCCATGTCCGTGACGGACACGGGATCGTGCTTGCGCGCCGTGCCGGTCTGAAAGTGGGGATCCTCTCCGGCAGACGGTCTGTCGCCAACGACATCCGTGCGCAGGAATTGAAGATCGATTTTACAGTACAGGGCTGTCACGATAAAAAAAGCGGATTTGAGGAGATCCTGCACGAACAGGGTCTGACCGCAGAAGAATGTATGTATGTGGGAGACGATCTTGTGGATCTGCCGCCCATGCGGATCGCCGGTTTTGCGGTGGCAGTGGGAGACGGTGCAGCGGAATTGGATGAGGTCTGTCATCTGCGGACGAAACAGAATGGCGGCTGCGGAGCGATCCGTGAAGCCATTGAATATTTATTGAAAGGACAGAAAAAATGGGAAAGCGTTACGGCGCGTTATTATTGATATTGCTGCTTGCGGGCGTATGGTTCGGCACAGCGGCGGATCTCTGCGGACAGCAGCTGGATTCCGCTTCGGTGCAGGTGCGTTCGCTGCGTCTGCCGCAATATAAAGATAACATTCTGCAATATGTATTTTATGTGGAAGCGATGCGGAATCAGGGAAATCTGATCTTCCTGAAGGATCTGATCGTGGATGCGCTGCACAACGATTGGAAACCGGAGGATATTCCGAAAGTCACCGTTCTTTCCGGTGTGGAGCCTTATCCTTTGAGTGCGAAACAATCGGATGTGGATGCGTTCTGGAAATCCAAGATCCATTGTCAGGCATTGATCTTTTCTGAAGAAGCGGAGATCGACAAGAATAAAAAGATGATCCGGAGCGATAAACCGGTGAAGATCCGTTCTGTTTTTCTGGATGCGGACGGCGTCGGGTTTGACATCGATCTGGAAGAAAAAAACATTCATATCCGTTCGCAGGTGAAGATCCGTCTGAACCGGGAAACACAGGACAAAGCAACGGAAAAGAAATCTGAAAAATAAAAAACGATTCAATATAACAGGAAAGAGTAAACGACTCATGAAAAAGCTCAACACCATTCTCAAGATCGGGATGATCGCAGCTGCGGCATTGCTCTGCACCGCCGAAATCAGCGCACAGGACGGACTTTCCGCACTGTTCGGCAAAAGCAGAAAAAACAATACCAAACGGAATAAAGATATTCCCACGGTGATCACGGCACGGACCATGGATGTGAACATGAAGAAAAACCGGGCAGATCTTCTCGGCGATGTGTTTGTGGATGATCAGGATTTGACGATCCGCTGCAACAGAATGGTCATCATTTTTGAAGATAAAGCTCCGGCGGAAGGAAAGAAGGACAGCAAAGAATCGGGCGGATTCGGCAATAAAAAGCCTTCCCGTATTGAATGTTATGAAGATGTGGTGATCACCGGCAAGGGGGATAAAGATAAAGAAGGTGCCGCCGAACAGAAAGCCACTGCCGGAAAAGCTGTGTACGATATGATCAAAGATGAGATCCTGCTGACTGAAAATCCGGTGCTGGACAACGGCGCGAACAAGGTGACCGGCACCTCCATCCGGATCATTGTCAATGAAGAACGCATGATCGTGATGCAGGGTCAGGCAAGTTCCAGAGAAGGATTGAGTGCCCTGACCAATGAAAACGACGGGAAAAAGAAATAATCCGGTACGGAGATCAATATGAGCGCAGAAAACGAAAACTGTCAGATCGCCGGTGATCCCGGAACAACGCACACGGAAGATTACCTGATGCGTGCGGAGGGATTGATGAAGACCTACCGCGGCAGAACGGTGGTCAAAGGCGTCAATCTTCATGTGAGCCGCGGTGAGATCGTGGGTCTGCTCGGTCCCAACGGTGCGGGCAAGACCACCAGTTTCTATATGATCATGGGATTGATCAAACCGGATTCCGGGACGGTGATGTTCAAGGGTGAGGATATTTCTCAGGAACCGATGTATGTCCGCGCAAGAATGGGAATGGGATATCTGGCACAGGAACCCTCCATCTTCCGGAAATTGAGTGTGGAAGATAATATTATGGCGATCCTGGAAACACTGGATATTTCCCGAGAGGAACGGCAGAGCCGTTTGAAGGAACTGCTGAACGAATTGGATCTGGCGCGTCTGGCGAAACAGAAAGCCATGACCCTTTCCGGCGGCGAACGCAGACGTTTGGAGATCACCCGCGCGCTGGTGACAAATCCCTCCTTCATTCTTCTGGACGAGCCCTTCAGCGGCGTTGACCCTCTGAACGTGTATGATGTTCAGCAGATCATCTACAAATTGCGTGACCGGAATCTGGCGATCCTGATCACAGACCACAATGTGCGGGAAACGCTTGCCTGTGTGGACCGCGCCTATCTGATGGCGGAAGGTTCCATCCTCTGCGAAGGGAACCGGGATTTTCTGATTAATGACCCGAAAGCGATCGAGCTTTATCTGGGTCCGAACTTTGTGTGAGGAGAACTGATCATGGCAGAAATCGGCGGCTTCATCATCAAAGTGAGAAATCTGGAAAGATGCAGAACTTTTTACCGGGATGTGATGAAATTGGGAGAACCGGTGCTGGACAGCAATTTCAGAACGGAATTTTTGCTGAACAACAATACCCGGCTGATCCTGTGTCAGACCCGGGAAGAGGAAATGTTTCAGCAGGCGGTCCGGTCGGCGATCTGGATCCAGCCGGACAATTTTGAGGAACAGCTCGATGTCCTTGCCACCTGCGGTTATCTGCCGGTCCGGAACGAACTGGATCTGACGGATCCCGATGCAAAATGTTTTCACGATCCGGAAAAAAATCTGATCTATCTTATGAGGAAAAATGTTCCCTGATCTGAAAAATATATTTTTCCTGCTGCTGACAGCAATGGTGATCGTCTTTTCCGGCGGTCTGCTTCCCGCACAGGAAAAATACAGTTTTTTCCAGATCAGAACAGATCTTCTTGCCCGACTGCCCGCAGCAGAAGCCCGGCAGAAGATCCTGCCGCCTCTTTTTGCAGGAATCCGGAAAAATCTGAAAAACGGCGGTGTGGCACCGGATGTGCCGCTGATCGCGTTTTACGGAAAAAATCTGATCACGGAAAAAAATGCGGAAAAAAGTTTTTTCGTCCTCTATTTTCACCGTCTGAAAACGGCACAGCTGCGGTATCTGCTGAAATACGGTCTGCTGCATCCGGATTGGAAATACCGGGAACAGGACGGCGTATTCCATATTGAAGCATCCTCCCTGAAGTTCGTATTGTTTCAACATAAAAATGCAGATGGTTTTTTTGCCGCACCCGCTTACGGTATTCAGGCACAGGCTGGCGCGGAACTGCTGCTGAAAAAAATCAATTTCAATTCCGCAAATGCCGTTTCAGGTACATTTTATTTTCCCGCAAATGCAGTGCTGCACCCCGCGATGCAGGCAGTACGGACCGCGAAATTTGCCGTCACCGGCGGCAAAAATACCAAAGGGGAAACTGTACTGCGGGCATTGATCGAACTGACCGGTTCAACACCGGAACAGACAAAAAAAATTGCGGATGACATGAACAGTTTTTTTGCCGGGATCTATGCGAATGCGGAAAAAGAAGCAGCAAAGACCAACCGGAAATTGACTGCGGAAGACCGGAACGCTCTGTACTGTTTTTTCAAATCTGAAAAAGCATATCTTTCTGTCACATTCAATGAAGAATGGACAACGACTTTTTTGACACTTTTTTCAGAAAATTTGCGCTGACAGCCTCTTTTCTTCTTGATTTTTCATATTTTTTGTGCTATCTGTTTCCCATGGATGTAAGGATATATGCCCGTGCGCGGGTATATTTCCATAAGAGGAAGAAACTGTTATATATTCGTATAAACAAAACACAAAACATCAACCGAAAGGAAAAGCGATGAACAAACTTTCGCTTCTGTTGGCTCTTGCCATCTTCGGCGGCGTTTCTGCCAATGCGGCTGATGCGGCACGGCGTCAGGTTTACAAACTGGCTCCCGCAGCAGTCAAAGCAAACGCGGCAAAGGTTGCAAAAGACTTGCAAAAAGTGGCTCCCGAATGGAAGAAAGCACCCGCACTCTACTACACCGTGGATGCGATGAGTGACATTAAACGCGTGCCGGATCTTTATCCGGAAGACGGCAAACTCGCCGCCCCCGTGGAGATCATCGGTGCAAAAGGAGAGATCGAACCCGGTTCCTTCCTGATCTATCCCCAGAAGAATGTGGATAAATTTGAGTTGAAAGTTTCCGATCTCAAAGGCAAAGGCGGCACCATCCCCGCTTCTGCCGTTGATCTGAAACTGGTCAAGATCTGGTATCAGTGCGGATCCGGCTGGTTCGGATTTATGAACGACCCGCTGCAGAAAACCCTCACACCGGAATTGCTGGTCAATGATGAAAACCTCATTTGGGTGGATACCGAAGGCATACAGAACTATGCCCGTTACAACAATGCAGACGGCTCCACGCATTATGAATGGATCAGCGCAGACTTCCAGGTCTCCAACTACCGTTTCTCCAACCTTGTCCGTATCGCCATGCTCAAAGATGCCGATACGCTTCAGCCCGTGGTGTTGAATAAAGGTGAATTCAAACAGTTCATGGCAACCGTCCGCATCCCCAAAGATGCCAAAGACGGGATCTATGAAGGCTCCATCGATATGATCGCCGACGGCAAAAAGATCGGCACCATCCCCGTTCAGGTGGGTGTGCTGCCCTTTGAACTGCCTATGGCACGCACCAATTATAATATTGAAAAACCCTTCATGCTGAGTTTCTACGGAACCGGCGGCGCGCAGCACTACCCCTCCATCCTCAAAAACCTGGTGGATCACAATGCGCTCCACATTCAGGGCTTCCCGGATGTAAATCCCGCCAACGAAGCCAAATTCGCCGCTGAAGTCAAACTCGCAAAAGAAATGGGTGTTGCCACACGCCCGCTGTTCTCCGGTCCCGGCGTAGGCAGAGCCTTCTACGGCACCATGGGTCCCAAAGAAAAAGCGGAACTGGCTGAGATCCAGGCACGGTTGAATGCCGCCGCTGCCATGTGTAAAAAATATCTCGGACACAGCGACTTTTACAGCTACGGTGCAGACGAAGGCGGCCCGTGGACCATCCGTGCAGAACGCCCCACCTGGCGTGCCGCGCACGCTGCCGGCAGCAAAGTCCGCGTTTCCACACACGACCACAAACGGCTGCTCTACGCATTGGACTACATGGTCCTGCCCCGTATGCCGTCGGAAGAACGTTCCGGCTATGTGAAAAAATTCCATGAAGCTCATCCCGACGGCATGGTCGGCTGGTATGCGGACCCCCACTCCGGTCCGGAAAACCCGGACTACTTCCGCCGTATCCACGGGCTGATGGCTTACAAAGCCGATTACGACGTTGCATCCAACTACACCTGGTACCGCAACGACTGGAACGACTTTGCCATCGCTTATGAACCCAACTACCGCGGTATCATCATCGTTTATGCAGTCAGCGACAGAATCCTGGATACTCTCGCATGGGAAGGCATCCGGGAAGGGATCGACGACGTCCGCTATGCCTCCAAGCTCAGACTGCTTGCCGCAGAAGCGGAAAAATCCGGCGATGCAGATACCATTCTTCTCGGAAAACGCGCGCTCGGTTATGTCGCATACTGGGATGTCCGCGGAAATCCGGACACCTTCCGTATGGAATGTATCAACTACATCATGCAGCTTATCAACGCGCTGAAGAAGGAGCAGAAATAATATGAAATATTCTATCGCATATTCCATTGCCGTGGCGGCTGCAGTCGTCATGGCAGCCCCCTGCGTGAACGCACAGGCAAAGAAACCTGCTGCCGTTCAGCAGCAGAAGTTCATGGATTCCAAGATCTACAATGAAAAGATGAATGCCATCAACCGCGATTTCGGCAAAAAACCGGCAGAAGCCTGCGCGGAACTGCTGAAATTCGGTACGGAAAAAAATCTTTCCGAACAGCAGAAAAATCAGATCATCTCCCGCTATGCCTATTATGCAGTCCGTGCAAACACCAAAGAATTGATCGCAGATACCATCAAACGGGTGGACGCATTGAATAATTACGCCGCTAAAGTTCAGCTGGCTATGGATCTGCTCCGGATCAGAAATACACCCTACAAGGCGGAAGCGGACAAGTTCATTGCCGACACGGTGGCGGGCTACGAAAAAGATCCCCAGAAAGAATTGGGTACGCTGGTCTCCCTGATCAATGGTCTGGCTTCATTGAGAGATACCCATGCAACTGCATGCAGTATCTATGACCAGTTTGCAGGTCAGCTGCCGGAAAACAACAAAATCAATCTTCTCCCCCACATTGCCGGAAAAGCCTTGAGCGAAGTGGGCGATGCAAAACTCGCAGATAAATACGGCGATGTCCTGATCGCGATCACGCTGGCACGGAAAAATGCCGCCGCTGCGGAAGAAGCCAAAGACAAAAAGAATATGCAGATCATCCGTGCATACGGCGAAGCCAATAGACGGCTTCTCCAGCTGTTGGAAGGTTATCTTTCCATGAGTACGGAATTGGGTCAGAGCTTCTTTGCGAAAGCAAAAGCAGCCCTCACCGATCACCAGAACACCGTCTTTGAACTGGGCAGTGTCGTTGCCAAAGAAGCAAAAAAAGGCAATATGGCTCCCTATCAGGCGATCAAGGCAAAAGTCCTTGCCATGCCCTATAACGGTACCCGTGATCAGATCATCAACATCCTTTCAAGAAGTCTGCCCACCGGGGAAGGCAATATCCTGCTGGAATCCCAGTTGAAAGATCCCTCTCTGGACGGAAAAGGCCGTTTCAACCGTCTGAACGCTCTTCGCGGCAGATGTGGAAATGTCAACCGCTTCCAGCGTGGTTTCAATAATCCCACGGCATATCCCAAATGGCGCGCCTTCACCGATCAGATGCTTTCAGCATTTGAATCCAATGATGTCAATTTCTACACCAAGAATGCCGATACTGCTTACAATTACGGTGATTTCGCATTTGCGGAACAGCAGGTCGCCAAAGCCCTCTCCATCAATCCCGCCAGATGCGTGGATACGGCTGTAATGATCTATCTCCACAAGAAAGATACCAAAAAGGTTTCTGAAATCATTGCCGCTGAAATCAAAGACAAGGAAGCAGTCAAGACCCGTCACTGGAGAATGGTCGATTACTTCAACAAAGGCGGAAAATGCAAAGGTTTTGACAAAGCATTTGCTGCCGACAAGTTGACCAGTCCCGAAAAACTGAACGGACTGCGCAATGTTTCCGAAATCATGTTCCGCGCGACCCGTTTCGATGTCTGTCAGGAGATCTACGATTATATCCAGAAGGAAATGTTCATTTCTCTTGCCTCTCCGGAACACACCGCCACATTTGTGAAGGATGCTCCGAAAACTGCCGACGGTTTCGCACGCACCAAAATGTATAATGAATGGGACAAGATGGCAACACAGTTCCGTCCTTACGGCGATAATCCCGCCATCAGCGCAAATACGGACGCAAAACGCTTCCTGAAAGATGCCGATCATCCCAAATGCGATCCCGCATGGAAAACCGGTATCCGTGTGCTGTACGATGTTCAGGGCGTCCATATCTTCGTCCGCTGCAATGACCCCGCCATCATGGAAGTGGTGGAAGGCAAACGCACCGGCGGATCACTGGAATGTACCTTCCGTCCCAATCCGGACGCACCGTACAATATGTGGTTCTTCTCCAGACTGCCCTCCAATTATGACGGCGTGGATCTGGACTTTGCATCCCCCTCTCCCCGTTATAAACTGACCAAAGACAACTTCCTCACCGATGCCGCTCTTACCGGCGAAGGGATCGTGGCTCATACCTATATCCCGTGGTTTGCGTTCTACAACGATCTGCCCACCGGTGACAAAGTCTGGTATCTGGGTCTTCAGCGTTACTGCAAAGGCGGGATGCAGACCATTTCCGGTCAGGTGCATGAACTTGCCCGTATGTTGAAGATCCGTTTCAACTTCACGCCGGAACTGGAAAAGGAAATCAAACTTTCCCTCTGCCGTACCGCATTCAACAAGTTCAAAAACAACGGCACCATCAGCACATGGGCAAATGACGATGTCCTGGGCGATCCCGAGTTCTACAAACAGGAACTCAAACCGGTGATCGATGAACTCAATGAAGCAGGCAAACTGCTGGATGATCCCAAAGCCGATGTGGATATGCTCTTCAGGGAATATGCTCCCAGATGGGCAGAATTCAATTACACCATCGACGCAAAACGGAAAGATTATCTCAAGAGAAGTTTCTTCCTCAAAAAGTAATCATATCCGCAAACAGAGAACAAAAAAGCCATCCGGGCAGCCGGATGGCTTTTTTTATGCCGCTCTGCTCAACATCCGTTTCACTGCGGCAAATGAACAACGCGGAATTGAACCGCCGGAGTAAGTACGCTTTTTCTGTTTTTAAACAAGTCAAAGCAGCCTTCTGCACAAGTGCAGTGGCTGCTTTGCGAATAAAAGTTTTTGGAAAAGGGTACGGGGAAATACTTTTTTCAAAAAGTTTTTCCCCGTATCAAATTTGCGATCTTCCGCGTCCTCAGAGGAGACCTGCCTGCAAAGCAGCATCATCAGCCAAAACTTTTTCGGCTTGAGCCACGCGGAAGGCTTTGAGTTTTTCCGCAAGACCGGCATCGGAAAGTGCGAGCATTTCGATTGCCAGCAATGCGGCATTTTTTCCACCGGCAGATCCTGCAGTAACAGTTGCCACAGGGATTCCCGGCGGCATCTGAACCATCGCCAGCAGGGAATCCAATCCATTGAAGGGTGCGGATGCCATAGGCACGCCGATCACCGGCAGAATGGTGTGAGCGGCGATCACGCCGCCGAGATGAGCTGCCATACCCGCAGCGCAAATGATGACTTTCACGCCGTCCGCTTCGGCATTTTTCGCCAGTTCCGCGGCGGCATCGGGTGTCCGGTGGGCGGAAAGGATCCTGCCCTGTGCGGACACACCGAATTCTTTGAGCGTATCGAAAGCACCTTTCAGAGAGGGCAGATCGCTTTTACTGCCCATTACGATAAGTACACTGCTCATTGCCGGATCAATCCACCTTCGGAGCGGCAGTCGCGGCATTCTTCGCGGCTTCCAGTTCTTTGATCAGATCATCAGCGGCACCGCTTTCTTCAAATTTCAGCTGAAGTTTGCCTTCGGCGATCTCCAGCAATGCCACATCCAGATAATTTTCTTCTTTGCAGCGGACCATGGGATGTGCGCCGTAAGCGAGTTCGCGGGCGCGTTTGGAAGCCAGCAGGATCAATCCTTTTGCATCGGGAATGATCTCTTTTGCACGTGCAAGATATTCGTTGTTCATAGGTATAATATCCTTTCCTGTCTGTCGTATTTATCAGTAGTCGATCACAGCGCGATGTTTTTCGATCACAGTGGTGTCGTCGCTCATCACGGTATTGTAGTTCCGGGTGAAATCCTGCGCCGCATCCAGAATGTAGCGTTCCGTCACAGACTGACGGTCTGCATCTTTCAGAGCATCGCGCAGCAGCAGCAATCCCACGAGGATGAAGGTTTCATTTTCCACCATGTTTCTTGCGCGGAGATTGTAATATTCCGGATCTTTCTTGCCGTTGACAAAATCCACGGCTGCATGCTGGCGTTCGTACATATCGCGGACGATCTTTTTCAGCGGTCCTGCGAACGCATCATCATCGGGGATAACGGCAAAGAGATCTTCCATCATCTTATCCAGAGAACGCTTCATTACGCCGCCGATGGCAGCAATGATCTGCAGCTGGGTGGTTCCTTCGTAGATGTTGGTGATACGGGCATCGCGATAGAGGCGTTCCGCATCGAAGTCGTGCATATAACCGGTCCCGCCGTGGATCTGGATGCAATCGTAGGCGTTCTGGTTGGCGGCTTCGGTGGAAAGAGCCTTCGCCATAGGCGTCAGCGTGGCGGCGACTTCCGTATAATATTTCATTTTGGCTTTGTAATCGGCATTGGTTTTTGCCGGATCTTCCGCCAGATGGATGTAGCAGGAACGCAGATCCACATTGCGCGTTGTTTCATAGAGGAGCGCACGCGCGGCGACCAGCTTGGCTTTCATACGGGCAAGCATGTCGTAGATCGCGGGGAAATTATCGATGCTCTGCTTGAACTGTTCCCGTTCGGAAGCATAGCGGCGGGCTTCACGGTATGCGGCTTCGGAAATACCGAGAGCCTGCGCGGAGATCGCCACACGGGCACCGTTCATCAGGCTCATCACATAGCGGATCAGCCCCATTTTGCGTTTGCCGCAAAGTTCTGCGGGAACATGATTGTACTGCAATTCGCAGGTCGCCACGCCGTGGATCCCCATTTTGTGTTCGATACGGCGCACCACCAGCTGCGGGCATTTGGAGCAGATGAACATGGAAAGACCGCGTCCATCGGTAGTCCCGGCTTCAGAACGGGCAAGCACCAGGTGAGTCTGTGCGCAGCCGTTGGTGATGAAGCGTTTGTTGCCGTCCAAATACCATTTGCCGTCGGCATCCTGGGTGGCAGTCAGACGCACAGACTGGAGGTCGGACCCGGAATCGGGTTCGGTCAGGTCCATGGATCCATCCGCTTCGCCGGTGCAGAAGGGAGGCAGATAACGCTGTTTCTGATCTTCATCGCCGAATTCGCAGATGGTTTCCGCGATATCCTGCAATCCGAACAGGTTCTGCAAGCTGGCATCGGCACGGGAGACCATTTCGGTCATCATCGTGTAAACAGTGTTGGGAAAGTTCAATCCGCCGTATTCACGGGGGAGCATCACGCCCATCACGCCTGCCGCTTTGAGATCGTTCAGGTTCTGAACGGTGAGCGGGTGATAAGTGACCACACCGTTTTCAAAATGCGGGCCTTCTTCATCCACCTGACGGGCGCGGGGAGCGATCCGTTCGCCGGTGATTTCGCCGATCACGGTCAGAACGCGGTTGAAGTTATCCACCGCATCCGCCAGATCTTCCGGCGCGTAATCAAATTTTTCACACTCGGTATAATTATTTTCCTTGAGTTCCAGGATCTCGGCAAGATCAAGGTTTTTCAGCGTGAACTGCAAGTCGCGGTTGTCAGTATAAAAGTTGGACATTGTTCACCTCAGGATTTGGTTTTGTATGCTTTGATCATCATGGGGATCACCTGATTCAGGTCACCCACAATGCCGTAATGCGCCACAGAGAAGATCGGAGCATTCGGATCGGTATTGATGGCAATGATCTTCTTGCTGTCCGTCATACCCGCACGGTGCTGAACGGATCCGCTGATACCCGCACCGATATAAAGTACAGGCCGCACCGTCACACCCGTCTGACCGATCTGATGATCGTGATCGATCCAGCCGGCATCCACTGCCGCACGGGAAGCACCCACTTCGCCGCCCAGCGTTTTGGCAAGTTCATGGATCAGTTTGAAGTTTTCCTTGGAGCCGACACCGTAACCGCCGCAGACGATGATCCGCGCGCCTTTCAGGTTCACGGTCTTGTCCTGACGGATGCGTTCCACCACTTTCACCACGGTTTCTTCTTCCGTCAGAGCCACATCCACGCGGATGATCTCGCCGGTGGCACCGGCTTTCGGCGTACCGATCTTCATCACACCTTCGCGGACGGTCACCATCTGGGGATCATCCCACGTATTCACGATGGTGGCGATGATATTGCCGCCGAATGCGGGACGGATCTGCATGAGCTTATCTTTGTATTCCTTGTTGCCGTTGCGCACATCCACAAAATCTTCGATCTGAAGATCGGTGCAGTCTGCGGTCAGACCGGCAAGTTTTTCAGATGCCACGCGGGGAGCCAGTTCGCGCCCCTTCATGGTCGCACCGAAAAGCAGGATATTGGGTTTGTGTTCCCGGATCAGATCCATAATGACCTTCTGGAAGGGCAGGACCGTAAAGGGTTCCAACCGGGGATCTTCCGCCAGAAGCACGGTATCGCAGCCGTATTCAAAGAGGGTCTGACAGCAGCTTTCCACATTATTGCCCAGCAGCACAGCTTCGGTCTTGACACCCAATCTGTCTGCCAATTCTTTTCCTTTGCAGACGAGTTCCAGGCTCACATCGGCGATTTTTCCGCCTTCCTGTTCAATAAAAATCCAGACATTTCCAATTTTTTCAGCCATGATAATCACCCTAAAGTATGATCTGCGATCAGTTCGTGGATCAGCGCACTCACGCCTTCCGTTGTCGGTTCCACCGGTTTGTAGTCACCGGCAGTCAGCACCACACTCTGGATCTGTTTGACCTTGGTGGGAGAACCGGAAAATCCGAGGCGGTCCAATTCATCGGCAGGCACAGCATACGCGGCACTCCATTCTTTGATGAGCAGACCTTTTGCTTCACAGGCAGCCACAGCTGCATCATCGCCGCCGGCGGCTGCGATTTCAGAGGGTGTTTTTGCCTTTTTGTATTTCATCAGACGCGGCGCGTTCTGCGGACGCGGTTCATTGCAGTCGATCACGGTAAGGAGTGCGGGCAGCGGCGATTCCAGAATTTCATAACCGCCTTCGATCGCGCGTTTTGCACGGATCTTGCCATCAGCCAGATCCTGCACTTCCATCACATAGGAGATCTGGGGGAGAGCCAGTTTTTCCGCGATCTGCGGACCAACCTGTGCGGTATCACCGTCGATCGCCTGTCTGCCGCAAAGGATCAGATCGAAATTACCGATCTTCTTCGCGCAACGGCTGAGGGCGAAACTGGTTGCCAGCGTATCTGCACCGGCAAATGCGCGGTCGGTCAGCAGCACGGCTTCATCGGCACCGCGGCAGAGAGCATCCCGGAGGATCTCTGAAGCTGTGGGCGGGCCCATGGTGGCGACGGTCACAACACCGCCGAAACGTTCTTTCAACTGAAGCGCAAGTTCCAGCGCATTCAAGTCTTCCGGGTTGAAGATCGCGGGAAGTGCCGCACGGTTTACGGTTCCGTCCGGCTTCATCGCCTGACCGGTCACATGTTTGGTGTCCGGCACCTGCTTCACGAATACAATGATTTTATAAGCCACTATCGTTGCTCCTTAATCTTTGAGACGCTTTGCGTCTCTGTTTCTGTTCGTGTTTTGTTTTTTGTTTTTTTAGACTATTTATTCAAGATAATATAGCATATAAGCCGTTCTTTTCAAGTCCGGCACGATTTTTTTCACGAAAAAAGCCGATCATTCCATTTGAAAAAAACATCATTCCGGTGTAATTTTCCGGAAATACAGAATTTCAGAAATTTTACGGGAGAACTCTCAAAAATGAAACGTTCCATCGAATTCAAGGAAAAAGTCAGATCCTGCCGGAATATCTGCGGGACTCATGTAGCCATCAATCATCCGGTGATCGGCAGTATTTTCGGCAGTACCGGTTTCGATTTTGTGTGGGTCGATACCGAACACACCGATATTTCCAGCGATGACCTGATGAATATGATCGCTGCGGTGCAGGCGGCGGAAACTCCGGTGATCGTCCGTGTGCCGCTGAATGATCTCACCGCAACGAAACATACATTGGAAATGGGTGTGGACGGGATCATTTTTCCCAACATCACCACTGCCGCAGAGGCAAAAGCCGCCATGGATATGTGCATGTATCCCCCGAAAGGGACACGGGGATTCGGTCCGCTCCGCGCCGTGGGATACGGCTTGCGGGACATGGATGAATATATCGCGGCAAGCGATGCGGAACTTACCCGTTTCATTCAGATCGAAAGCAGACAGGCTGTCGAAAATCTGCCGGAGATCATCAAAAATCCGGATATCGACGGCTATATTTTCGGGCCCTGCGATCTTTCCGGAACCATCGGCGAACTCAATCGCGTGTTCGGCGATAACAACCTCGCTCTGATCCGGCAGGCTGTCAAGATCCTGAAAGATGCCGGAAAATGTATCGGCGTTTCCACCGGCTCCAATGATCCTGCGGTTCTTCAGATGTGGCACGACCTCGGCATCAATATGATCTCCGCAGGCGTGGATTTTTCCTATCTGCGGTCCGGCAGCAGCGAAATCCTGAAATCTTTGCGGAAAGTTCAGGGTGCATAGCACCCGACTCTTGGGCGGCTCTCGCTAACGCGTGCCGCCTGTATATTGGCTTTAAGCAAGCGACAGCGAAGCTGAAAAGCCCGATCCAGAAAAGGCGGCTCTCGCTGCGCGTGCCGCCTGCCACGGGCAGAACGGGATACAGACCGATACAGACGGTTGTTATTGTCCGTTTCTGTCCGTTGCACGCACGCCTCTGTCCGACCTGTCCGACCTGTCTGACCTGTCTGACCTGTCTGACCTGTCTGACCTGTCCGACCTGTCCGAGCTGTCCGACAAGGCACGCTTTGTTGAATGTGGGTGCGGATGGGTACGGATGGGTACGGAGAAACAAACATCTGATTGCGCCTCATCCGCGTCCCATCCGTCCCTGATGTCACAAATGTCCCATTTGTCCTGCCTAAAATAATCCCCCCCGCCGGGCTGCGCGTGCCGCCAGTGGCAAACAAGCGAAGCGCAGTTGAGCCACCGATCCAGAAAAGGCGGGGTGCATAGCACCCGTTTCTTGGGCGGCTCTCGCTGCGCGTGCCGCCTGTATATTGGCTTTAAGCAAGCG
>JAZNXT010000004.1:0-2191 GCA_045594005.1 Victivallales bacterium | reverse complement strand
GGTTCAAAGGCATATTACACCACATGCACGCTGTAGGCGTGCGGGAGGGTGCAAAGCACCCGATTCTCGGGCGGCTCTCGCTACGCGTGCCGCCTGCACACAAAACCACAGGCTAAAATCCCGCGCTCCTTCAGAGCGCTTTTTGGATCGGGGGGGGGCAAAGCATCCGATTCTTGGGCTTTTCTGCTTTTCCGGATTCGGCATCTCTCCTCATTGGGAATAACGCGTTAATAAAAGTGCAAAAAAGTTGAAAAAAGTCGAAAAAAGTCAAAAAAAATTAAAAATTTTGAAAAAATGCGCTTGCATCTTGTGGAATATAGGGTAAATTAGTGGATGATAGGTGAGAAAAGGTGAATATTTCTTAACGATAGGTGAAAAATGACGGCAAGTGTGGACTTTATGGGGTGCTTGAGCCAGGATTTTGTGTTCAGCATCGATGCGCAGGGACGCGTCGCCATACCTGCAACCTGGAGGAAAGCGGACGCCAAAAGTGTGTTCATGCTGATTCCGGGGAAAGAACGGACATTGCAGCTTTATCCGGCAGAAGTATTCAGCGAACGGATCCTGCCGAAAATGAAAGCTCTTTCTGCTGCAAATCCCGATGAATTGCGGAAGTTGCGTCAGTTGGGCTCACAGATTTTTACCTGTGAATGTGATAAGCAGGGGCGGATCCAGCTTCCTGCGAAATTGCAGGAATATGCAGGATTGCAGAAACGCGCGGCACTGATCGGATCGGGCGATTTTGCACAGATCATGACCGCAGAACGTTGGGAAGAAGAACAGAAAGCCCAGGCCGCGCTCAGCGATTCGTTCCTGGATATTCTGGGGTGATAAGATATGGAGATCGCAGCTCATGGTCATATTCCGGTTCTGCCGGAGGAGACGGTGTCCTGTGCGATGCCGCAGACATCGGGTGTCTGCCGGGTGATCGACGGGACCGTGGGATATGGCGGTCACAGCTCATTGATATTGAAGAAGAATCCGGATGCGGAACTTTTGGGGATCGACCGGGACGAAACGGCACTTGCACATGCGGCAGAGCGTTTGGCTTTTGCTGCGTCCAGAGTGCGGTTGACTCACGGCAGATTCTCCACCCTCGCGGAAAAAGCCGCAGAAGCGGGATGGCGGAAAGTGGATTCCATTCTGTTGGATATCGGGGTCTCCTCTCCGCAGATCGATACGCCGGAACGGGGATTTTCCTTCCGTTTTGAGGCGCCGCTGGATATGCGTATGGACCGCAGCAGGGGCATGACCGCAGCAGATGTGGTCAATACCTATTCTGTGCAGGAGCTTGCGCGGATCTTCCGCGATTACGGTGAATTGCGGGAAGCAAAGCGTTTGGCGGAAGCGATCGTGCGGCAGCGTGAGGAGAGAGCCATCACCACTTGCGGTGAATTGGCGGAACTTTGTGAAAAAGTTCTTCGCGTTCCCGGCGGAAAGCGCAGGACCGGACCACCGGCACCGACGCTGCCTTTTCAGGCGATCCGGATCGAAGTCAACGGGGAATTGGATGAATTGCGGACTGCGTTGGAAAGTGCAGTGGAACTGTTGAACGAAGGCGGACGGCTTTCGGTGATCAGTTTTCACTCATTGGAAGACCGGATCGTAAAACAGTTTTTTCGTGACATGGCGGAAAAATGCAAATGCCCGCCGGGGTGTCCGGTATGTATTTGCAACTGGACGCCGAAACTGGAGATCCTGACCGGTAAGCCATTGACTGCATCGGAAAAAGAACTGGCGGAAAATCCGCGTTCGGCATGTGCGAAACTGCGTTGTGCTGTACGGATCAACGCATGAAAAATGAAATTGGAACTGAAAAAGAAAAAGATCAAATAAAAATATACGGAAAAAGATGACGGGAGAAACAAGATGAACGCCTTTACACGGAACATGATGTCGGCACAGAGTGCGGAGCCGGTGAGAAAAGTAAAAACGACCCAATGGATCCTTCAGTATTCCATGCTGCTGGTACTGATCGTGCTGATCGTATTCTGCAGCGTGTGCGCCCGTGTTTATATGCAGAGCCGTACCGAATCTTTGAATTCCGAAGCCGCAAGACTGGATGCCCAGATCGCCAAAAAACGGCTGGTGCTGGAAAATTGCAAAAACCGCAAAGAAGAACTTTGCAGCTATGAAAATATCAAAGAAAACATCACCCGATTCAATCTTCCGCTTTTTCCCCGCAAACCGG
>JAZNXT010000003.1:0-10579 GCA_045594005.1 Victivallales bacterium | reverse complement strand
CAAGTGGTGTAATATACCTTTGAACCTATGGGCAAGCCCATAGGCTATAATCCTGCACGCCTTCAGCGTGCTTATCTCCCCATGATAGGAACAGAGCGTTTCAAAAAGGTTTTCTCTCTCGCACAAAAACCCCACACACACAAAAAAACACCGGATTTTGCCGGTGTTTTTTTATGCTTGCATGAAAGTGATATTCCTGAAGATCACTTCTTCATGGAAATAACCACAGACTTGTTGGGTTCCTGACCCACGCTGTCGGTGGTGATATCCACTTCATTTTCCAATGTCAGGTGAATGATCCGGCGATCGTGTGCATTCATTGCGGGCAGAGTTTTGGGTTCACCCCAACGACGCACTTCCTTCGCAAAATCCAATGCCATATTGCGGAGATTTTCATCATGTCCGCTGTCACGGCGGTCGCGGCGGTTGCCGCGTTCCCGGCGATCTCCGCGTTCCCGGCGGTCACCATGATTACCACGGTCGCGACGGTCTCCGCGTTCCCGGCGGTCACTGCGTTCGCCGCGTTCGGAACTGTTACCGCGTTTGCCGTTACCCTGGGAGGAATAGCCGTCGATATCCACAAAGACTTTAGGATAGTTCACATCATTTTTCTGCATCATGCGGTTGAGGATCAGCTGGAGATTTTCCAGATTCTGACCTTTTCTGCCGATGATCCTGCCTGCATCTTTGCTGGCAACGATCAGATTGATCTTGCCGGGGACAGCGGATTCTGCGCGGACAGTGGCATCTTCAAAGCCGAGATAATCCAGCATGGTGGCAAATTTTTTGCGTACATCGCCAAGCATTTCATCCGTCACGGGAGTGGAAACGCGTTCGGATTTGAAAGAATCTTTTTCCGCATCCGCAGCTTCTTCCTCTTCCGCTTTTTCTTCCGCAGCTTCGGTTTCTTCATCAATGGCAATGACGGATTCCACGATTTCTTCTTCCGTCACCGGTTCCACCGCAGAGCAATCACACCCTTCCGTCATCGTCAGGGGTTCTGCGGCACATTCTTCGCTGCTGCAGCAACAGCAATTTTCTTTTTCTTCTGCGGCAGTTTCCGCCGTCATTTCATTTTCGTTTTCCATTTGTTTTTTCTCCGGAAGGACCGTTTTTCAGCGGTCGCTTCATTTTTTCATTTTTATTGCTTCGCCGGCTTCTTCGCGTGCGGCGATATGTTGACCGATCTTGAGCTGAACGATACTGCAGATCTGGCTGACAGTCCAGTAAAGAGTCAGACCGGAAGGCAGCCAATACAGCATCACCAGCATAATAACGGGCATTGCCATCATCATTTTCTGCTGCATGGGATCCGCCTGTGAAGGCGTCATCTTCTGCTGAACCACCATGAGAATTGTCATGGCAATGATGAGCGGGTGCAGCCCGAGTTCTTTTCCGAAAATACCGATGGTGGGTCCGATCAGGTCGGGCTGAGCCAGGTCTTTTGCCCAAAGGAAGGACACATGACGCAATTCCACCGCAGTATCAAACACAGAATACAGCGCAAAGAAGATAGGCAGCTGAAGCAGCAGCGGCAGACAGCCTCCGAGCGGATTGACTTTTTCCTGACGGTAAAGTTCCATCATGCGCATATTCATTTCCTGGGGATTATCTTTGTATTTTTCCCGCAACGCTTTCATCTGCGGCTGGATCTTCTGCATACGGCGCATGGAATTATTGGCTTTCTGCGTCACAGGCCAAAGGATCCCGCGAACCAGCAGCGTCAGAAGAATAATGGCGATCCCGTAATTGCCGATCCAACTGTTCAGCCAAACCAGCAGACGCGCCATGGGACGGGAAATAAATTCAAACCAGGACCAGTACGCAATGTGCATGGATTCGATCGCCGTTTCCGGCAGTTCATCCACGCGTTTGAGTTCCTTCGGTCCGCAATAATAGGTGAACTGGAATGTTTTTGCTTCGTTGGAAGCAAGCACCAGCGCGACTTTTCCGCCGATGGCAGTTTCCGCCGCATTGCCGCCTTTACGGGTTTCCACTTTCAACTGTTCCACCGCAAGACCGCGGCTGAATTTCCAATCGCCACGGGGAAAAAGCATGGACGTGAAATAACGGTTGGAGGTACCGACCCATGCGATCTCTTTGCTGACATCGTCTTCGATCTCTTCCTGCACTTCTTCATCGTCGTCGCTGGAATCGGGTGTAAAATCAATCACATCGTTTCCTTTGGCGAGGCAGTAGTCCACACTCTGACGGGGATTGCTGTTGTCATTGGAAATGCAATCCATGGGGGGCATACCCATGTTCCAGAATGTCAGATCTTTTTCGATTTTATTTGCGGAAATATTTTTCACCACAAAATCCACACCCACGCTGTACGAATCCTCTTTCAGCGTGAAAGTCTGGGTGATCTCATACCCTGCATAACGGCGTACAAGGGTCAACACACTTCCGGAAAGAGTCACCGTCGGCTGAACGGCAAGTTCTCCCGGCTCCAGATCCGTGGTAAAAGTTCTTTTGCCCTGGGGTTCCAGAAGAAGCTGATCTTCCACGCCCACAGATTCTTTGTGTTTCAGAAAACGGACAGCCGCAATGGTCCCGGTCAGGTTATCCACCGCAAGTTCGATCACATCGTTTTTCACAACGATCTGTTTCTGAACGATGGGAGTTTTCTTTTCTTCCGGCGTTTTCACATCTGCTGTTTTTTCAGCAGCGGGCGCGGCAACTTCCGCACTTTTTTCTCCGGCTTTCACTTCTGCCGTTTTTTCAACGGCAGGCTCTGTTTTCTTTTCTGCCGGAGCAGTTTCAGGCGTTACGGTTCCACCTTTATTTGCGGCTTCCTGTGCAGCTTTTTTCTCTTTCTGTTCTTCTTCCAGACGCAACTGACGCGCCTGTTCCTCCTGCTGGTATCTGGGATAGAAATACATCCAGCCTGCGAGGATCAATCCGGCTATGATAAATACGATAACCGTTTCTTTATCAAATTTCACGATTTTTCTCTCTTTCCTGTAAATTCTGCTTGTTTCCCGCACTTTTTTTTCTGCGCGGCGGCGGAACCGGATCATAACCGTGTCCACCCCATGGATGACACCTGCAAATCCGCTTGACTGTCAGCCAACTCCCGTATAATGCACCGTGGATCCGGATCGCTTCCATTGCGTAGGAAGAACATGTGGGAGTATATCTGCAACAGGGCGGCAGCCAGGGCGAAATGCACTTTTTATAAAACAGGATCAAAGCGAGGAGGAATCCTGCGGGGGAGCAGGTGATTCGGACTTCCGGAGGTGTTTTTCCAACCAGGGGATGACCGCTTCCAGATGTGCTTTCACCACAGGCATTTTTTCGCTGCAGATCTTTCTTCTGGGTATCATCACAATCCAACATGGCGGGATATTCTCCTTGGTCAAACGAAATGCCTCCCACAAAATACGCCTTGCCCGGTTCCGCACAACAGCCCGCTTATGAAACCTGCGGCTGCAGATGATCCCGCAGCGCGGTTCCTTTTCCTCTCCGGAAGATGGTGCCGCTAAAAAAGTAAAAAGCGTATCGTTCCATTTCAGCCCGGAAGCCTTCACTTCATCGAATTCGCTTTTCCTTTTCAGTTTGTTCGCTGCGGTCTTTGAAATACCGGAGCCGGCAACCATTGCGCCGTTCTCCGGTTCATTCACAGATCGCGGAACCGCCTTTTCCGCATTGCAGAGATCAGAGAGCAAGTCTCTTGCGTCCTTTCTGTCTGCGACGGGCGAGGACCTGACGGCCTTTTTTGGTTGCCATTCTGGCACGGAATCCGCATTTGCGGTTTCTGCACAACACTGACGGCTGATACGTTCTTTTCATGTTTCTTGCCTTTCCACTGATTAGACTATTTTCATGCTTTGCATTTATTCAACATCATCCGCCATAAGGAGACGGATTGTATAAAATAGCACAAAATTCAAAATATACAAGCGCAAATCCGATATTTTTCGCGCCTTTTTTCGTTTTGACGCTTGAAACTGCCCGTTTTGCGGTTACATTGAGAGGTGTTGATCTGAAGAAAAAGATCGTCATAAAAAACGTTATTTTATAGAAAGCAACGAGGACATTCAGCAAATGGTTAAGAAAACGACCTCCGCAAAAAAAACAGCGAAAAAGCCTGTAAAGAAGACAGAAAAAAAATCTGCCATGATCGAAAATTCTCCCGCACTTGAAGTACATAGCGACCGCAAAGTGAAGCTGCCGCCCTGCGGGATGTTTGTCGGATCCGGGATCTATCCCACCGATACCAACACCTTGCTCTGCACCATGCTGGGGCATTTCACCTGGCAGTGTCAGCATTTCGATGTGACGGAACAGATCGACAAGATCATTTCCGATAATCAGGGGAACCTGGCTCAAGTCTGGGGAGTTGCACGGGGATTCACGCCGAAACTTCATGCTGACTGGTTCTATGCGCTGGATGAGATCGGGATCGATATTCCCGCGCCGGACTGGAAGAACTTTAAAAATCTCCTTGTGGAAGAATATCAGGATATCTTCGACAAACACAAAGACCGTTTCGGTGCAGGTCTTGCCCGGTTCGTGCGGGAAGCGAAAAAACGGGGCATTTATACCTGTTTTATTTATACGAAATCTGAACCGCAGTGGATCAAAGAGATCAACGATATCGGCGGGGAATATTATCTCGGCTATGATTACGGTGAACGCTACGGCTTCTCCTATAAAGCTGTGAAGGACCGGATCGAAAAAGAAGGTGAATGCCGTTTGGGTATGCTGGTGGATGACCGTATCCAGCGTGTGAAAGAACATGTGGGCGAACGCCACGCTTCCGGCTGGGGTCTGGTCATGGCGACCAGCTCCAACTTCAGTTTGGATTATGAAGTCCTCGGCGGTACGGATGTGCCGGTGATCGAAGATTTTGCGTTCCAGGAATTGAATGTGGCTTCCGCGCTTTCCCGCGGTCTGTACCGTCAGCATGATCTGCCGATCTGGGGATCCCATCTGGCACACGAACATTATTCCTGGCTGCCGAACTGCGATCCCCACCGCTGGAGTCAGCTGCGTATGGCGTTCTGGCTGAAATATATGGCTGGCAGTAAAATGATCATCAATGAAAGCGGAAACTGGTTTGTGGAACATACTCTTGCGCCGGATTCTCCGAAATTCACCATGCCCCAGACTGCCCGGAAAGAAGTGGGCGTGATCGGATGGGGTGGAGCAAAGGCACTCATCAAGAAAGATCCGGAAAAAGCGGCAGCTCTGCTGGACGAAGCAAAAAAATATTTCCCCGCACTCAACTACGATTCACCCGTCTGCCGCAAATACCGGGAAGTCATTTCCGATTTCTGGGATTTTGTAAAGACCTACGGCACACCGGAAGGTCAGCCGGAAACCACGGTGGCACTGGTGAAGGGGAATTACGACCTTTCCAGCGCGACGCTCAACCCCAACTTTGCAGTCGGCGGAATGTATCCCATTGCGGAAAAGAATCCGAACTGGTATCAGGGCGCACCGGAACGCGGCTGGAAAGTCGCACAGGAAGTATTCTTCCCCAAAGAACCTGTGGTGGGAGACAGCGTGAACATCCAGCTTTCCGGGACTCCCTACGGGCAGGTGGATATTGTGAGTTTTGCCTGTGATGCCGTTGATCCCGCATTTCTGGCGAAACAATATAAAGCCCTGCTGTTCACCGGCTGGAACACTTGCAGCGACAAACAGTACAAGATTCTGAAGGAATATGTGAAAGCGGGCGGCACCCTCTTTATCGGGCTGGCACAACTTTCCACCGACGAGACCCGCGATCTGGATTTCCCCGTGGAAAAACTGGTCAACGGCGGCGATTTCTCCGAACTGTGCGGCTTCAAAGTGCTGGGCAAAAGCGACCGTTTGTGGTGGGCAACTGCTCCCATCGGACAGGATAAACTCGGATTCACATTCCCCCGCCGTTTCGGTACGCTCTGCACGCCCCTCGCAAATCTGGAGATCACCGATCCTGAACTGGAAGTCCTGGCTTGCGATGACGAAGTGGAACGCCCCGTGGTCACACTTCACAAATACGGAAAAGGCAAGGTCTATACCCTCACCAGCTGGTCCTATCCGGGCTGTTTCGATATCGACCTCTGCCCCGGCTCCATTTCCAAACCCGGCGGCTTGCTGGGATATGTCTATCGCGCCATCGCGGAAGAAAACCGTCCCATGGTGTATATCACGGACGATGGAAAAGAAACCGGCGTGGCATGCCGCCGCGTGGCGTTCTCCTACTTCCCCGAAGGCGGAAAGATCTGTTTGCTGAATATCGATGCCGATAACGAAGTGACATTCTTCCTCCATCAGTACGGCATGACCGATGAGATCACGCTGGAACCCGGTGAATTCCGGATGATGGATGCTCCGAAGCAGGTTTGATTTCTGCAATAAGTGATTTTTCACAGGGCTGTTGCAAAAACCTCAAAAAAGGTAAGCAACAGCCTTTTTTCTGCATCCGTTCTGCCGTACGGATATTTCCGGCTGCTTGATTTTTGAAAAAGAATGATGTATATTATTTTCCTGACAATATCAAAAAGCTGTGATCCCGGAAGGATAAAATACAAACTATGAACAAACATATTCATTCGTTCCTCAAAATCGTATCCGTTTTGTTGTTGTGCGGCATGACTGCGGCTGTTTCCGCACAGGAAAAATCTGCAGAAAAATTTGATTTGCACAGCCTGACGCCTGACAAAGCATTGATGCTGATTTGTGAAAAAATGGATTCTCATATCCGGGAAAAACAATTCAGCAAATTTTCGCCGAAAGCATTTGAACGATTCCTGAACCTGACCGGTTTTCAGAAAGATCCCGAAAAAAATGTGATCGATGTCACCCGGGAATCTCTGCGGACGGAATGTGAATCGCTGGCAAAAAATCAACTTGCGTACAACGAAAAGAAAACAGGATTCGCCAAACAGGCGGAGTCGCTTTTTCAAACGAAAAAGACCGGCAGAGTCGTCCGTTTTGAAACGGTACGGAATCAGGCGGTAAAAGGCTTTTTCTATGAAGCATCGGATACCGGTGTACTGGTCAATGATACCCGTTACAGATGGAAGATCATCAAACGCGAATATTGGCATCTGTTCAGTCAGAAATATGCGGAACAGGACCGGCAGAACTATATTGCGGAACAACAGAAAAAACTGGATCTGCTGCTCTCTGCCGAATCCGAAAAACTGTTCCGGAAGAATTGGATGGATGTTGCACAGCACAATGTTTATTTCTGCGGCAGTTTTTACGATCCGGACGGTAAAAAATGGATCGATCTCATCCCGCTGCTGGAAAAAGAATTCAAACTGCGGATCAATGCCGAAAATGAAAAACGCCGTATCGCCGAAGATGCCCGCCGTCAACAGGAGGAACAACGCCGTATCGCTGAAGAAAAACGGAAAAAAGATGAAGCGGAACGCCTGAAAGAAGAACAGGCGAAACAACAGAAGGAAGCACATTTGAAACGACTCCACGAGCAGCTCCAGGAAGAAGCACGGAAACAGGCGGAAGAAGAACATCTCCGGCTGAAAAAACTCTGGAATGAAGGCAACCGGAGCTTCTCGGAAAAACGGGCTAAACTGCACTTGCAGAATCAGCAGATCGCAAAAGAGATCGCAGCTCTGCGAAAAGAAGAAGAGCTCGCGCACAAAAACCGCCGCAGGAACGAACCGACACAGAAAATACAGAATCTGCGGGAAGATCTGATGTTCGCCAACCGGAAACTGATCCTGAAACAAAATGAACTCGAACTGCTGCAGGAACAGGATCAACTGTGGAAAGAAAGAGCTGCCACCGCGGAAAATTATAAACAGGCTGTCAGCTCCACACATTTTGAACGGATCATGAAGGACGTCACCGAAAAAAGAGAAGCGATCTCCACCCGGATCAAAGACCTGAAACAGGAAATGAACGACCTGCGCAATTATATGAACGATATCCGTTCCGAACTGCAGGGGGGTGCATAGCACCTTTTTTGGATCGGGCGGCTCAACTGCGCTGACGCTTGTTTGCCGCAACTTCAGTCAACAGTCTTCAGTCTTCAGCCGATTTTACCACGGGCGGAACCGGATACAGACCGATACGGACGGTTGTTTTTGTCCGTTGCACGCACACCCCCTGTCCGACTTGTCCGACTTGTCCGACTTGTCCGACTTGTCCGACTTGTCCGACTTGTCCGACTTGTCCGACTTGTCCGACACCCCCTCCGGTTCAACAGATGAAAAAATCCTTGTTGATTAGGGGGCTGTTGCAAAACCTCAAAAAAGGTGAGCAACAGCCTTTTTCTATTGTTTGAACAGAAAGTTGGAGGTATAATAAGTCATGATAGGAGAAAATCATGGCTTATTTTACAAATTCTCAAGGCTATTTGTTCCTTTGCTCAGACATTCCGTTTGAGGAAAAACAAAAATTGGACGATTACCTCCAACTTTTGGAAGACTCCGGGGTTGGCAAGATAATAGAACAAGCGATAGGAAAACACTCCGAAAAAGGCGGACGTCCATCATACAATCCGTATCGTTTATTTGCGGCAATACTTTATGCTTTTGCCAAACATTCCGGCAGTTTACGCCGCATTGAAGACAGCTTGAAATTCGACACCAGATTCATGTATTTGATGGAACAAAAGATCCCATCATATTCCACCATTTCGAGGTTTTGCAACAACATAGTTGTTGCACGACAGCCAGAGGTGTTCTCTTGCATTGTAAAATCTATCATCAAAAAATACAATATCGACATATCGGATGTTTTTGTTGACGGCACAAAACTTGAAGCTAATGCTAACAAATACAAATTTGTTTGGAAGCCGAGACAAAGACATGACAGACTCAATGACGGTCTGAAAAAAATCAT
This sequence comes from Victivallales bacterium, assembly GCA_045594005.1. GTDB lineage: Bacteria > Verrucomicrobiota > Lentisphaeria > Victivallales > UBA1829 > SIG77. Next base: position 1,768 of record JAZNXT010000003.1, on the reverse strand, counting down.
TTCAAAATATTTCCCCCTGGCTTCAGGAAAGAAAGAATTTATATCCAAAGAAGTAGCAAACTACCTTTCGCAACTTGAACAGAAAATAGCAGATACTGGAATTGTTATTGCTAGTGGTTCCGGACATCGACAAGCTGAAATAGTCCGGGATTTTCACTCCTTGAAGAAAATGTTGCTAAAAACTCTGGAATACGAAGAAATAGAAGCAATTTGTGGTTCTGGGAGAAATTCCTATTATAAAACAGACAAGGATGCGACTGCAATGTGTCTGAAGTCGGATTATTATTCTGGACTGGGCAGCAATATGCACGCCGCATATGCGCTGCAGATTATTGTTGCCAAAGGTTTTATACTGGATTTTCTCGTATCACAAGATAGGACGGATTCAAAAACTTTTATTCCATTGCTTAATCAGTATTACGCTGATTACAACAGCTATCCCAAGAGATTATGTGCTGACAGCGGTTATTATTCATTAGACAATTACCGATACATGGCAGCAGCAGGAATCGGGAATTATATCAAACCTCAAACATGGCAAAAGATGATTTGTGGAGAATGGATGGAGTTATATCACTTTGATGAAAACAAAAATTTAATTTGCCTGAATGGAAAAATTGCAAGCAAATGTCAGAACGGCAACACACATTCCAGAGGTCGAGAAACTGCATTCTACCATATAGAAAATTGCCGGAGATGCAAGTTTAAGCCTTATTGTATGAAAGCGACAAAAGATAAAAGCAGACAAGAAAGATTTTTTGAGGTGTGTTACGATCTTTATGTATTCAGAAATCAAGCCATAGATAATTTGCTATCTTCCAAAGGAATTGAAATGCGGATCAATCGTTCATCTCAAGTGGAAGGAGCTTTCGGGGTAATCAAACAAGATATGGACTATGAGCGGGTTCGGCGAAAAGGATTGGAAAATGTCAGTTGTGAATGTATGCTGGTTTGTTTGGGGTACAATATTCGCAAGTTTTTTACCTTGATTGCCGGTAAAGGAAAAATTGACTATTGGATTGCTCCTGCCGTGCTTGAAGCAGAACTCCCCAAAACTCCCAAGATGGAAAAAATTATAAAAAAGCTGCAAAGAAAAGAGGCTGCTGCGAAACATTAGGTTTTGCAACAGCACCTTTTTTGGATCGGGCGGCTCAACTGCGCTGACGCTTGTTTGCCGCCTACCGGCAAGCTCACTGGCTGGATCATTCAAACGGTGCCGCAGGCGCATTTCTGAGACATATAGGACTTCTGGGACTTATAGGACAAAGGTTGACCGAATGGCAAACTTTATTTAAAATTGTCTTTTGTGGTGCGGCTCCCGCCCTCCGGTTCAGCGAAAAAAACTTCTGATTACGCCTCATCCGCGGGGTGCGCAAAGCGCACTTCTCTCGGGCGGCTCAACTCACTGCGTTCGTTTGCCGCAACTTCAGTCAACAGTCAACAGTCTTCAGCCGGTTTTACCACGGGCGGAACCGGATACAGACCGATACGGACGGTTGTTTTTTTGTCCGTCTTTGTCTGTTGCACGCACACCCCCTGTCCGACTTGTCCGACCTGTCCGACACCCCCTCCGGTTCAACAGATGAAAAAATCCTTGTTGATTAGGGTGCATAGCACCTTTTTTGGATCGGGCGGCTCAGTTTCGCTGCGCTCACTTGCCGCCGGGCGCGGCAGTATTGCGGAGATAGTTCGGATTTTTGTGCGGAAGCTTTGAGGGAGTGGACTAAAGGTCCATGACCGAAAAGACCCGCAAACAAAGGTCCGAAAT
>JAZNXT010000002.1:0-34235 GCA_045594005.1 Victivallales bacterium | reverse complement strand
CTCGTAGAGTAATCACCGAAAATGCTCCTTTTGCCAATCGAAGCGAAAGCGATTCAGAACTTTTGAGGACTTTTGAAGTCACCTCAAACATATCTGAAAAATATTTTTTGTCATTTTTTTCATGGTTGGATTAGACAACAGGAAAAGACGGTGCTATATTACAAAAAGATTATCTTCGTAACCGGTGGTGATTCTGCGGATATGAAGTTGTTTTTTGAACGAGAAGGAACATCAATATGGCTTTTTTCAAGAAAACGAATGACGCACAGGATGGTGCTGCCATGGAACCGCCCGCAGGCGTGACCGTGCCGCCGCCCGTACAGCGTCCGGGGATTTCCTCCGAACTTTCCAAACGGCGCGATATTCCGGAAGGATTGTGGGAAAAATGCAAGAAATGTGATGAGATCATCTTTACGCAGCAACGCGAAGAAGAATGGAACACCTGCCCGAAATGCGGTTTTCACAACCCCCTGCCCGCACCGCGCAGAGTCGAATTGCTCACCGATCCGGATTCATTCCGGGAGATTGATGCAGATCTGGAAGCGGTGGATACCCTCCATTTTGAAGGGGTCACCTCCTACACGGAAAAATTGATCGCCAACCGCAAAAAGACCGGTATGAAAGATGCCGTGATCTGCGGTGAAGCCACTCTCAACGGAATCCCATACGCCCTTGCCGTGATGGATTTCCGGTTCCTCGGTGCCAGTATGGGTGCTGTGGTGGGCGAAAAAATCACCCGTATCCTGGAATATGCCACCGCAAATAAACTGCCCTGTGTGATCGTGACCGCAAGCGGCGGCGCGCGTATGTATGAAGGGATGATCAGTTTGATGCAGATGGCTAAAACAAGCGGTGCTGTGGAAAAACACAAAGAAGCAGGCTTGCCCTATATCGTGATCATGACTCATCCCACCACCGCGGGAGTCACTGCCAGTTTTGCCTCGCTGGGGGATCTGATCATTGCGGAACCGGAGGCGTTGATCGGTTTTGCCGGTCCCCGTGTGATCCGCGATACGACTCAGGCAAAATTGCCCGAAGGATTCCAGACTGCAGAGTTCCTTTTGAAGAAAGGACTCATCGACAGCATCGTGGAACGGAAAAAAATGCGGGAAGAACTCGCTTTGTTGCTTGAATATTTCGTTTCCTGCAGTAAAGTAATAGGAAATCGCAAAAAAACGAAGACAGCAGAATAATTGAATTTTTCGCCGTCGGTCGCCGGACCCTGTGCGACGGAATCGCGTGAACCGTGTCAGGTTGGGAACAAAGCAGCACTAAGCGATGATTCCGGGTGCCGCAGGTCATCTGGCGGTCGATGGCGTTTTTTTATTTCAAGAGGAGATTTCAGGAGTCAGACTTTTGAAATCACCTCTCAACTCAAGGAAGATCTTATGGCTTACGAACGCACCGATGGCAGAACTCATGATGAAGGGCGGGCGATCCGCATCACCAAAAATTATCTTTCACACCCCGTTGCTTCCGTGCTTATGGAAACCGGCGGCACTAAAGTGATCTGTTCCGTTTCTTTTGAACCGGGCGTTCCCCCGTGGATGCGCGCGCAAAATGTCTCCGGCGGATGGGTCACCTGCGAATACGGCATGATCCCCGGATCCACCGGCAGCCGCGTCAGCCGGGAGGCATCCAAAGGGAAACAGAGCGGCAGGACTATGGAGATCCAGCGTCTGATCGGCCGTTCTTTCCGGTCCGTAGTGGATCTGGAGGCGTTAGGTGCCAATACGGTCTATATCGATTGTGATGTGATCGATGCCGACGGCGGGACCCGTTGTGCATCCATCAGCGGTGCAAGCGTGGCATTGCAGCTGGCATTTCAGAAACTGGTTGCAGACGGCACATTGGAACGCAATCCCATGCGGGAAAATGTGGCTGCCATCTCTGTCGGAATCGTAAATGGCGAACCGCTGCTGGATCTCTGCTATGTGGAAGATTCCGCCGCCGATGTGGATATGAATGTGATCATGACCGAATCCGGAAAATTTGTGGAGATCCAGGGGACCGCGGAAGAAGAACCCTTCTCACGGGATGAACTCAATACATTGCTGGATCTGGCAAAAAAAGGAACCGATGCCATCTTCGCCGCGCAACGCGAAGCGATTCAGGATGGGGATTTTCAGCAGAGCTGAAAAAAGTCTTCAGTCTTCAGCCGGGGGTGCATAGCACCCGTTTCTTGGGCGGCTCTCGCTAACGCGTGCCGCCTGCCACGGGCAGAGCAGGATACGGACCGATACGGACGGGTGTTATTTTGTCTGTTTTTGTCTGTTGCACACCGCTGTCCGACCTGTCCGACCTGTCCGACTTGTCCGACCTGTCCGAGTAGTTCGGATTTTTGCGCGGGGGGTGCGCAAAGCGCACTTCTCTCGGGCGGCTCTCGCTAACGCGTGCCGCCTACACGCCACCTCACCAACTGGGACATTCAAACGGTGCCGCAGGCGCATTTCCGGGACTTATAGGACTTATGGGACTCATAGGACAAAGGCTGACCGAATGGCAAGCTCTTTTTCAGAATGTCTTTTGTGGTGCGGCTCCCGCCCTTCGATTCAACAGATGAAAAAATCCTTTCGACTACGCCTCATCCGCGGGGTGCAAAGCACCCGACTCTCGGGCGGCTCAACTGCGCTAACGCTTGTTTGCCGCCTTTTCTTGGTCGGGCTTTTTAACGGTCCATGACCGAAAAGACCCGCAAGCAAAGGTCCGTAATTATCCGCGAGCCGACACACATCTCCTGAAGATGGAATCGTAATCCTCATCAGATCTCCAAAAGAGCGCAGCCATCAGCCGTGTGGGGAAACGGATCGTCCCGGAAAGCGATCCCACCAGATTCAATTCAATATCTTCTCCCGCGGCATGCAGACACTTTACCAGATCATAAGCGATCCTGCCATGCATCAGCCAATCGGGCATGAGATGATCCCATACCACATCCGCAAAATGCTGATCATGTTCCCGCATATCCTCCGAAGCACATCCCAGCATATAAGGTCCCGCCTGATGCTTGAAATTTCCCCAATCCATCATCATCTGACACTTCACCGCAAATCCTTTTTTCCGGTTCTTTTCCTTCAGCACTTTCCGTACAAATTCCAGATCCGCCGCCGGATTTTTGATCCCTGTGGAATTGTGGGGGAAATCACCGCAATTTTCCCACAGGATCTCCAGACGCGGATCGGTCTGCGCGATCACATCAAGCTGCTCTTTCACAGACGGCGCATGGAGTCCGAAAATGATCTTGAGATCCGGTTTTTCCGCAAGGATCTTTTTTGCGGTCATATTGACCAGAGCCACCGCATTTTCCGCCACAGAACTGCCGTCCACCTGATCCCGCCAGAGTTCCGTAAAAGTCTGAAAATAGATCCCGTCCCCGCCGAGATCCCGCCAGACTGTCCGCCATTCCTCTGCGATAGCATCGCTGAGTGTTTCCGGATCGCGGCTGAAAGATTTGGCACAATTTGTACTCCATCCCCAGGCAAACCCCCAATAAATACGGATCCCCCAGCTGTTGGCATATTCCTGCACTTCACGGGCATTGACCGGCGGATATTCGTTCCAGATGATCACACGATTGAATTTCAACCGGGCGAGATCCTGAAAATATTTCCGGAAATCGTGAATGGTATGCCCCCAGGTGAAAATACTGCGGACTGTGCTTTGGGGCGCATTGGCAAAATCAGTCACGGGAAAAGGTTTTGAAAAGAAACGGTCACGGTAATGGGGATTATCCACCATACTCTGCTGCGGCGCGGAAAGCGGCAGGAACCTTTCCACAAAATCCACAGCTCCGTACAACACATTTTCCTGCGTCAATGCCGCAATGAGAACGATCTGTTTCCCTTCGCAGACCGGATGCGGGATCACCCGTACCAGACTTCCATCCGGCGGCAGTTCCTCCAGCTGGATGAATCGCCGCAGCAGTGCATTTTCTGTGAGTGTCCCCACGATGATCAGATTTTTTTCAGGCAGATCGTTTTCACTTTTCCCGGCAACATTCAGACACGGGAGAGTATAAACGGCATAAGTTCCGGTTTCCCGCAGGATATATTTCCCGGTTTCCCGTGTAAGAAATTCCAGCACCCGATTCCCGATCCCGCTGCAGGAGGAATAAAGGATCGCCCATCCGCAATCTGTTTTCGTCATAAAAAAAGTCCTTGCTGTTTGTATTTGCAGTATGAATTTCCGGTAGTAAAGTATCTGACCCTGAACAAAAAATCAAGCCTGACCGGGGAAATTTTTGCAATTTTTTCCGATCTGCTATTGAAAATCTGCCGCTTGCGTGATATAATATACGACTGCAACAAGTGTGCACCCGTAGCTCAGCTGGATAGAGCGATTGCCTCCGGAGCAATAGGTCGTAGGTTCGAATCCTGTCGGGTGCACCATTTTTTTACCCTCATTTTGAGTTCAAACTGTTCCTCCTTTGCAAAAAACTGTAATTTTGAAGCGCGGTGGGGGAGTTTTATTTTTGGTGAGGACAAATGAGACATTTGGGACATCAGGGACCTGTGGGACACGGATGAGGCGTAGTCGAAAGGTTTTTTTCATCTGTTGAATCGAAGGGCGGGAGCCGCACCACAAAAGATAATATAGAAAAAAGTTTGCCTTTCGGTCAGCCTTTGTCCTATAAGTCCCGGAAGTCCTATAAGTCCCGGAAATGCGCCTGCGGCACCGTTTGAGTGTTTCTGCCGGTGTGCTTGCCGGTAGGCGGCAAACAAGCGTCAGCGCAGTTGAGCCGCCCGAGAGTCGGGTGCTTTGCACCCTCCACACATGGCGGGAAGGGTGTGCGTACGGATTTGTACGGATTTGTACGGATTTGTACGGAGGGGATTTTGTAAAATCCGGTGGTGTGTTCCTCCATACCTCCATTCCAGAAAGCGCGGGTTGTCGGGGGAGTTTTATTTTTGGTGAGGACAGATGGGACATTTGGGACATCAGAGACGGATGGGACGCGGATGAGGCGTAATCTGAAGTTTTTTTTCGCTGAATCGAAGGGCGGCAGCCGCACCACAAAAGACATTCTGAAAAAGAGTTTGCCATTCGGTCAGCCTTTGTCCTATAAGTCCCAGAAGTCCTATAAGTCCCGGAAATGCGCCTGCGGCACCGTTTGAGTGTTTCTGCCGGAGAGGTGGCGTGCCGACTGAAGACTGCCGACTTTTCGTCGGCTCTGCCGCTCATCCGTTCTGCCCGTGGCAGGCGGCACGCGTTAGCGAGAGCCGCCCAAGAAACGGGTGCTATGCACCCCCGGCATTCAAAAAAATCAAAAAAGGGTGCCGGAGCGATGCACACTTGCGGAGATTTTATGGTCTAATGAGTGTCTGCGGGTGATATATGGTCATGCCGGGATCACCCGTTTGTGCATTCTGCATATTACAAAGATCCGGCAAAAAAACAAGGAGGGCGCCGTATATGAGGCAAAATGTATTCCGGGCGGTGTTTTTTGCGCTGCTCGCAACCGGGAGTGCGTTGTGGGGAGATGAGATTCCCCAACGCGTCAGATTGGGAATGGGGAAACAGGATCAGGAAGCGGTCCAGACATTGCGTCTTGTGCAGGATGATGCGCAGGACCGCATGGTTTCCAAGCTCTACAAACTCAAATTTGCGCAGGCGAACGATGTGGCACCGTTTCTCATCGGGATCGTGATGCGGTGCAACATGAATTCCAGTGTGAGCGATATGTCCTACGGCGGCGATCAATCACAGATGATCCTTGTGACCTGTCCTGCATTGCTTATTCCTTATGTGGATGATTTTATTGCCAAGATCGACCGCAAGATCGTGATCGACGGGCGTCAGGCGGGAGAAGTGATCAAAGGATCCGGCATCACCCGTTGTGTGTACCGTCCGAAATACCGTTCCGGTGAAGTGATGGTGAATGTGATGGTGGAATCCATTATCGGAGAGGGCCCCTACGGATCTGTGTACGGCTGGGATGCCAATTCCAATCAGATCTACTGGAAGGACAACAGTGCCAATGCCGATTACAATTATCAGTTTCTTTCCTGGATCGACCGTCCTGCGCCGCAGATCACATTTTCCTTCCGGATCACGGAAATACGGGAAAGCGATCTGAAGGATATCGGGATCGAATATCTTTCCTGGAAAAACGGACCCGGGTTGAATATGTTTCAGACGGCATTCCGGGCGTTCAGTCTTTCCTCCAGCGGATCTGATGCGCTTCAGGCGATGAGCGGACCGATGGGCGGATTCTTTTTTGCGCCGCAGTTTGATGCCAGTTTTGTGCGTATTCTGGCACAGAGCGGCACGGCAGAGATCAAAAATACTGCAAGTCTGACCGTATCCAATTCCGACAGTGCGGTGTATGAGATCTTTTTCAATCCCCAGCTTCAGAATATTGTGAAAAGCAACAACGATCAGACCAGTGTCATCGCTTCTGCAGTCGGTGCCGGGGCAGGATACAATCAGGCGTATCTCAAGATCACAGCTCCCATTGTGAATCTGCATTACGGCACGCCGCAGGCAGGCTTTCCGGACAATGAAGCATTCAGTGTGATCCCTTACAAGCCGGGAGATTACAACGACATTCCCGGGACCATATTTTTTGATTATTCCCTTCAGACTGCCAATGTGGTGGAACGGAACAATTTAGGAAATGAATTGATAGAAACCGGCACTGTCAACGGCAGTGTGACCATGGAACTGAATAAAGAGATCGTATTGGCAAAATGGGAAAAAGTTCAGGAAGTGGAACAGACCATCGGGATACCGTTTCTTTCACGGATCCCTATTCTGAAATATATTTTCGGGACCACCACCACCAGCAAAGAACGCACGATCGTGTGTCTGACAGCCACGGCAACGGTGTTGGATACCGCTCCGCCGCCGGCGTGTTTTGCTTCCGGGAAACTTGTATCGCTGAAAGAGGAAATGAAAAAGAAAAATCAGCAGAAAGGGAAATAAAACTATGAAAAAATCATTGGCTTTTCTTGTCAGGCTTTTTATCGGGACGGGTGCATCATCCTCCTTTGCGGCATTCATGTTTGCGGCTTCGCTTTATGCCGCAGAGGTTCCCGGCACACCGCGGGATTCCAATTTCAACAATACCGGCGGATATGACAGCACCCGCGTGGAGGCACAGCTTGTGGTTCCTGTGAAACAAGGCACAAAAGTTCTGCATTTTATCCGTGACAACAATGATCCCCGGGTGGTCACCAAGACCTATGTGCTGGATCATGTGGATCCCTATGAATTCCGTGATCAGCTCCGCAAGATCGTGCAGAGCAAACGCGTGGGCAATACTTCCTTGCAGCAGCAGTATCCCGCCAATACGAAAAATCCTCTTGCATCCACTGTGGATGTGCCTGTGGTGACTGCGCCTGCCACGGCACAGCCCACTTATGATCCTGCACTTCAACTGGGGAGCAATACAGCCGTGGAGTGTCTGAAATTTTCCGACGGGACCGGCTTGCTTTTTGTCAGTGCGGAAGAATACCGTTTTTACGATCACGATGGCGGTATGGGGATCGATACCATTGTGGAAACGCTTGACAATCCCGCCATGGGTACGATCTCCTACGGCTCGCAAATGTTCTTTTATATGCCGAAATTTGTGCCTGCACGCAATCTGATGCCCCTCATAGAAAATATGGGTATGAATGTAAGTGATGTCACGGAAAACTGGCAGGGACAGGATATTGTGGCATACGATCCGGAATTGAACTGGCTGATCTTCGATACCGCCACCTTTTCCTGCGATAATATCGCACAGATGATCAAACAGTACGATGTCCCCATCCCGCAGGTGCGTTTGAAGATCACGGTCTATGAAGTTTACAGCGAAGATGATGAAAAAATGGGGTTGGATTTTCAGAGTTGGAAAAACAATGAAGGCACCGATTTCTTTTCCGGCGGCGGCAGATTCCGCAATAACTGGTCAGCCATGTATAATGGAAATGTGCTTGCGAAGCCTTTCGGTTCGGAACGCTCCAGTTTCTATAATTTCAATCCCAAATGGAATACGCGCTATATCGATTTCCTTGTGAGTCTCGGTAAAGCCCGGATCGCTCATACCGGAGAAATGCTTGTACGCAACAATACCTCCGCCGTATTCGACCGTACCACACAGATCTTTTATGTGGATGATTCCAAAAGCGTGGATGACGCATTGACCCTGCCGGATACGGGCGTGGGTCCATACGAACTGCTCTCCTCTCTCATCGGGCAGGTGATCACCAAAAAGCGTTCCACTGTCCCCGGCGATGACATCCCGGTGGCAAAAGGGGAAAAACAGGTGGTGACCGGGATCGGCGGTTTCGGTTTTACCATGAAGATCAATAATGCGTCGGTGAACATGAAAGAGACCCGGTTCAATATCACGCTCAACAACAGCAGTTTGATCGGTTTCGCATCCAATGGCGCACCGCGTATCGCAAAAGGCAATACAGTCAATCAGGATGTGAGCCTGCCTCACGGGAACCGGATGTTTGTGATCGGCGGTCTGCGGAAACAGGAACTTGTCAAATCCAAAACAGGGATCCCCTATCTGATGCAGATCCCCATTCTCGGATATCTTTTCTGCAGCGAAAGCGATTCTGTGAAACACTCCGAACTGGTGGTGACTGCCGAATGTGAATGGGATGCACCGCGCCCGAACCTCAACAGCGGCATCATCCGCAGAGGGACCCGAATCCAGCCCGGATTTGTGCCGCCGGAGGTGACACAATGAGAAAACTTTTCCTCCCCCTCTCCATCGTATTTGCCGTGCTGATCTGCGTCCCCGCCTGCCGCGTCATTCCGGATGAGAAAAAGACATCTGTGCGGGAGAGCCGCGATCAGCAGCAGGCTCTCACTGCCGGAGATGCCGTATTGAACGCGATCCGGAGCGGCAATTACAAAGCCTATGCAAAATATTTCGGTGATATGGTCACGGAACAGGAATTTCAGGCGTCACAAAAATCCCTTCACGCACAATTCGGAACGCTGGAAAAATACGAGTATCTCACCGCATTGGAAACTCCGCTGGTGGATAATAATATCTGGCGGGTCACTTTCCGGCGCAAGGATTCCAAAGGCAGGATCGTTTTGCAGCAGGTTCTGTTCCGTTTTGTTTCCGGGATCGGCGACGACGGGAAATTCCGGGTGATCGGGATGGCATTTCTCTGAAATCTCAGAGTTTAAAATAAAAAATGGCATCCCCAACGGGATTCGAACCCGTGTTACCAGGATGAAAACCTGGTGTCCTAGGCCTCTAGACGATAGGGACGCGTTTCAGACTATGCCTTTAAGATACACCATAATTTGGAAATGTCAAGTGGTATTTTGAAAAAAAATCAAAAATTTTTATGGGTGCGTTGTCTCGCGGGCTTTTCTGGATCGGTGGCTCAACTGCGCTTCGCTTGTTTGCCACTGGCGGCTTTTCTGGATCGGGCTTTTCAGCTTCGCTGTCGCTTGCTTAAAGCCAATATACAGGCGGCACGCGCAGCGAGAGCCGCCCAAGAAACGGGTGCTATGCACCCCGCCTTTTCTGGATCGGTGGCTCAACTGCGCTTCGCTTGTTTGCCACAAATGGCACGCATAGCATTAAATAATACTCCTGCTTGTCGGCAGGCGGCAAGTGAGTGCAGCGAAACTGAGCCGCCCGAGAGAAGTGCGCTTTGCGCACCCACAAAAAAATCCCGGTTGACTGCGAACAATCACCGGGATCTTGTCATTCAGGAAATTTGTGTGTTCTGATTACTGCTGGTTCATCAGGACCATCACAAATTCAGCGCGGCGGTTACGGCTCCAAGCCAGTTCATCGGCAGCACCTTCCACTGCGGGTTTGTCTTCGCCGTAGCTGAGAGTTCTGATACGGGAATCAGCGATCCCGCGGCTTTTCAGAGCTTCTTTCACAGTGAGCGCGCGGCGTTCACCCAGTGCGCGGTTATATTCCTGCGTACCGCGATCGTCGCAATTTCCTTCCACCACAACACCGGTACCGGGATGTGCCAGCATGAATTTGACCACAGCGTCGATCTTTGCAGATTCTGTGGGGGGGACGGAGAAAGTATCGAAATCAAAATAGACGGGTGCAAACATTGCGGCAGGATCGGTGATGCGTCTGCCGAAGCCCTGCACATAATCATTCTGTTCCGCATTGAATGAGCCGTAATCACCGGGTTTGTTCGGATCATTGGCAGGATCATTGGGATTGAGGATATCCGCGCCCTGACCGTTGTTATTGAGACTGCCTCCGGCAATGTCGGCATCGCCGAAAACATCTGTTGTACCGGCAGATTCGGGTGCGGGTGCTTTTACATCGTCCACCCAGAACCGGCTTGCCTTCATTTCTTCATCTTCATCGGAGCAGGCTGTGGCAGTGAAAGCCAGACCTGCGGCTGCGGAAAGGAGGAGGAGCATTTTGGTGATTTTCATCTTTTGTCCTTTTTGGTTGTGTTTTTTTACTGTTATTCTATCCTTACCCTATCAATTTAACCCCTTTTTGCAAAATTTCAACAAAATTTTTCAACATTTTCTTGACTATTTGCGATTTTGATTGTAATTTTATAGTAAATTTCACAAAAAACTGCCGGCGGAAGAAAAAAAACAGCTTTTTCCGGCATGGTTCGGTGTGAAAACGAAACAGTTTTTCAAGTATAGACGAACATAACAGTACAGGAGAAGAAAAAATGTCTTACGACCGCGAAATCAGAACTGACATCGACTGGGCAAGTCTTGGCTTCAGTTACATGCCCACCCGCTCCAATGTCCGCTGCAAATGGGCAAACGGCGAATGGAGCAAACCCGAACTCACCACCGATGTCAATGTATCGATCTCCATTGCGGCGACCTGTCTGCACTACGGGCAGAACGCCTTTGAAGGGCTGAAAGCCTTCCGCTGTAAAGACGGCAAAGTCCGCGTGTTCCGCCCGTGGGAAAATGCCAAACGCATGAACCGTACGGCGCACCAGCTGCTCGGTCCGGAGATCCCGGAAGAATTGTTCCTGGATGCACTGCACAAAGTGGTGCTTGATAATATTGATTATGTGCCGCCCTACGGATCCGGCGGATCTCTCTACATCCGCCCCTTGTATCTGGGGACCGGTCCCATGATCGGAGTGGCTCCGGCAGATGAATATGAATTCATCATCATGGTCATGCCCGTGGGGAAATATTACAAAGAAGGTCTCAAGGGCGTTCCCACACTGGTGATCGAAGATTACGACCGCGCGGCACCTAAAGGAATGGGACAGTACAAATGCTCCGGCAACTACGGCGCGAGTCTGATGCCTGCAAAACTTGCGAAGAAGGCAGGGTATCCCGTTCCGCTGTTCCTGGACCCGAAGGAACACAAATATATTGATGAATTCGGCACCAGCAACTTCCTTGCCATTACGGAAGACGGCAAGTATGTGACCAGCGATTCTCCGTCCATCCTCCCCAGCGTCACCAACATGTCCCTGATGGAAGTTGCCCGCGACCTGGGTATGACGGTGGAAAAACGCCCCATCGTGGCGGAAGAAGAACTGCCCACCTTCAAAGAAGTCTGTGCCTGTGGTACGGCTGTGGTCATCACGCCCATTTCTTCTGTGACGATCCATGGCAAGACCATCACCTACGGCAACGAATGCGGTCCTGTTTCCAAGAAACTGTATGATATCCTTACGGGGATCCAGTACGGCGAACTGGAAGACACCCACAACTGGATGTTTGAAATCTGATGATGGCGGAGCGGACGCTGCGTGTCGGTCTGATCGGATTCGGTGCGATCGGAAAAGTCCATGCCTGTTCCATAGCCAACCTGCCGTTCTATTATAAGGATTGCGGATTCAAGGTCAGGATCACCCATGTCTGCACCTCCCGGCTGGAAACGGCACAGGCTGCCGCGCAGCAGCTTGGGGATGATGTTGTTCCCGTGACGGATTATCGTGCGATCACGGAAAATCCTCAAATCGATATTGTGGATATCGCGTTACCCAACGACGGTCACTTTGCCGTGCTGGAATCCGCGATCCGCAATCAGAAACATATTTATTGCGAAAAACCCCTTGTTGCCACGGCGGAGGAGGCGGAAAAGATCGCTGCGCTTCTGCCGGGTTATAAAGGTATTTCCCAAATGGTGCTGCAGTACCGTTTTGCCCTGCCGGTGATCCGTGCAAAAGAGATCATCGAGTCGGGCAGACTGGGCAATCTGCTGGAATTCCGTGCGCATTTTCTCCATGCGGGTTCGGCACGACCGGAAACGGTGATCAAGCCGTGGAAACTTCAGGGCGGAGTGATCGCGGATCTCGGCAGCCATACGCTGGATGTGATCCGTTTCCTGCTGGGGGATTTTGAATCCCTTGCCGCCACACGCCGCACGGCATATCCCACCCGTCCCGACGGGCAGGGCGGTACTGTTTCTGTGCCTACGGAAGATAATATGATGGTGTTGCTGCGTTTGAAAAACGGCGGCGTGGACGGCATGGTCGGTTCCAGCAAATTGACTACGGGCGCGGAAGATGATCTGCGTTTTGAGATCAATGGTTCCGACGGCGCGATCCGGTACAGCGGAATGGATCCGCACCATCTTTATTTCTACGATAATACTTTGAGTGACAAGCCCCTTGGCGGATTCAAAGGCTGGACTGCGATCGATTGCGGTCAGCGGTACGAATTTCCGGCATCCGGATTTCCTGCGGCGAAATCTGCCATCGGCTGGTTGCGGACTCATATCCATTCCTATTGGAATTTTGCGAGCCATGTGGCTGCGGGCGAAAAATCCTCTCCGGATCTTTGGGACGGCGTATATCTCCAGAAGATCCTTTCTGCCGTGGTGAAAGCCGCCGACACCGGAACAAGAGTGACGGTGTAATGCCCGCGCGAAAAATGCCGAATTTGCTGTAAATGTGGAGAAGTTGCGCTATATTACAATAAAGTAACTTACGGGGCATGACGATGTTTGAAAATTCTGAAAATATACTTGCCTGCAGCGCGGTGATCGGGTTGTGTGCATTTCTTTTGACGCTTCTGGCTGTGCCTTTGTGCAAAAAACTGGCGTACCGGATCGGGTGCATCGATGTCCCGAAGGCAGAAGCGCACAAACAGCACGGAAGGACTACACCGCTTCTCGGCGGACTCGCCATGGCGTGCGGTTGGATTTTGACCGTTCTCGGCGGATGTCTTGCTTTTTCCACGATCTCTTTTGCAGATCAGGGGACCGTCAGATCCGTTGTATCCGTGCTGCCCGAACTGCTGGTGCTGACTGCCTGTGCCGCCGCTGCCGCTGTATTGGGGTTGATCGATGACAGAAAGCCGATGAAAGCCCACACAAAATTCGCGGGTCAATTTGTGATCGCCTTGATCGCGGTGATCTTCGGCAACTTGCGGATCTCCCTTTTTATCCCCAGTGAGATTTTTTCCTGCGTTGTCACGCTCCTGTGGCTGCTTTTTCTTTTCAATGCCATCAACTTTTTTGACAACATGGACGGGCTGGCTGTGGGGACCGCCACCATTTCATTCCTCATGTTTTTTATCGCGGCGATGGTGAACGGACAATATTTTGTGGCGTTGCTTTGTGCCTGTTCTTTCGGGACGGGTGCGGCATTCTGGCTTTTCAACCGTTATCCGGCATCCATGTTCATGGGGGACGCGGGGAGTCATTTTCTTGCATTTCTGCTGGGGGTGATCAGCGTAAAAGTGACTTATTACAATCCGGAGATCGCGTCATCCCGTTTTGCGGTGCTGATCCCGCTTTTTATTCTGGCTCTGCCGGTGTTTGATGCCTTTGCGGTGGTGTTGATCCGCCTCCGGAATCACAAACCCATTTATGTGGGGGACAATAATCACATATCCCACCGTTTTTTGAAAATGGGATTCAGTCGCGCGCAATCGGTCCTGCTGGTGCATTTGCTGTGTCTGTTTATCGGATTGGGTGCATTGCCCATTCTGTGGGGCGATTGGAAAACGTGTGTGATTCTGTTTGCACAGGGAGTGGTGTTTCTGACTGTTTTGAGTATTATGCAATGCGTCTCGGCGGCGCATGAATCGTGAACCGGGAAAAGAGTAACGGGAGTGACGGGAAAATGGCTGAAAAAAAGAAAACGGATCTTTTGAGTTTCTATCTGCTGGGCGGCGCGAAACAGATGCGGGTCGTTACCGGGGAGGATCTGCGGAAAGTTGCGGATCTGGATGTGGCACATTGGGCAATGACCGCCACACAGCGGAATGCGCTGGTGGGAGACGCTGAATTTTTGCAGGCGATCGATCTGGATGGAAACGGCTCCATCCGCTGTGACGAAGTGCAAAGTGCCGTCCGCTGGATGACATCCATACTGAAAGATCTTTCCGGCGCGACGGAACAGAGTGATTTTCTGCGTTTGGATGCGTTGGATGAAACGCAGCGAGAAGCGGAATCGATCCGTCATTCCATTCTTGCGGCATTGCAGAATTTGGGTGCGGAAGACCGGAGCGGGATCAATCTTGCACAGATCAGCGATCACGAAAAGATCCTTTCCGCAGCATTACAGAACGGAGATGGCGTGATCCCGCCCGATCCCGTGACCGATCCTTTGTGCGCAGAATGTATCCGTGCTGTTATGGCATTGGTGGGTAAACACAAAGACCTCGGCGGTCTGGACGGTGTGGATGGCACAGATCTTGATACGTTTGAAAAATTGGCGGAGGGGTATCTGACATGGCTGGAAGGGAAGATCCAGCCCTTCGGTGATGATTCTGCCGCATACGCAAATGCGCTGAATGCCATCCGCAGCAAGACGGATGAATTTTTCCGCAGCCGCGCAGCATTGGAGTTTGACGGATCCGGGGACGGCAAAGCCGGAAATTTGAAATATGATCCAAACGATCCGGAAAGTGTACGCCGTTATCTGGAATCGGCACCTATTGCCAATCCGGAAAAAACGGATCGTATTTATGAAAATTGCGTGGCACTCAATCCTTTGTATATCCGTCAGTTGGAAACATTTTTGCAGTTGCGCGGAAAGGTGACCGGATGTGAAGGCAAAGAAATCGTGATCGACCGCGCACTCTGGCAGGAGATCACAGAAGAGATTGCGCCCTATGAACAGTGGATCAAAGGAAAAAATACAGATATTTTTGATTCTTTTGATGCGGAAAGACTCCGTGTTTTCAAGGCGGAAAAGATTTATGACCGCATCCGTGAAATGATCGTGGCGGATAAAGCGGTCTCGGCAGATTTGAGTAACTGCCGCACGGTGAAAAAATTGATTCTGTTTCAGAAATATATGATCGTATTTCTCAATAATTTTGTATCGCTTGCAGAACTTTTCAAAACTGATGCATCCAGTATGATCCAGGTGGGAAAACTGGTGATGGACGGCAGAAATTTCACGCTCTGTACGCTGGTGCCGAATCCCGCAGAACACAAACGGATCGTGATGGACAGCGATATTTGCGTGATGTATCTGGATATTACACGAGGCGACCGGAAGATGAAACTGGCGGTGGCGGTCACATCCGGCAGAGTTTACAATATTTTTATCGGGAAAACGGGTGTGTTTTTTACTCACGACGGCGAAGTGTGGGATGCCAAGATCTTCGATTTTGTGAAACAGCCCGTTTCTATTATGGAAGCGATTTTGGAACCGTATCACCGGTTTGCCGATTTCCTTCAGAAACAGGCAGATAAATTTTTCCTGACCCGGAGCAAAGCCTACGAAAACAGCGTGGAAAAAAGTATTCAGACCACGGCAAATGCCAAAGCCGACAGCATCCGTCCGGTGGTGCCGCTCCAACCAGCCCCGGCACCGGCAGCCAATACCCCGCCGAACGCCGGACCTCTTGCATTGATCGGGGGCGGGATCAGTTTTGCGGTGATCGGCAGTGCGGCGGCATTTATGGTAAAAACATTGCAGGATATTTCTCTGACTACTGTGATTTCGGTGATTCTGGGGATCCTGCTGATTTTCGGAGGTCCGGTGATCGTGATTTCGCTGGTCAAATTGTTCCGCAGGAATCTTTCCCGGTTCTTTGAAGCGAACGGAAATGCTATGAATATCCGGATGCGCCTGTCCCTGAAAATGGGGCGCGTATTTACCTATACACCCATGCTTCACCGTCATGTCCGGATGATGGCGGAACAGTTGGGAAATTTCGGGATCCGGAGCGTGGAACAGATGCGGTCCCTGATATGGAAACGCTGGCTTATCTTCCTTCTTCTGCTGGGATTGATCGGGGTGGGATTGTATTTCGCCTGGCGGTTCGGTGTGTTCTCTCGCCCGGATCTTTGAACTTTTGCATCGGACGCGGATGAGGTTATGGAGGGCGCGGGGGGATTTTTATTTTTTTGGCGGACAAATGGGACTTATGGGACAAATGGGATGCGGATGAGGCGTAATCAAAAGTTTTTTTCTCCGTACCCATCCGTCCCAATCCGTATCTATCTGTACGGAGTTGTACGGAGTGACTGTCCGACCAGTCCGACCAGTCCGACTGCCGACTGAAGACTGAAGACTGGCGGCAAATCCGCATCGGCGCAGTTGAGCCGTCCGAGAGTTGAGTACTTTGCACCCTTTTTTCTTGAAATTTTCATTTTATGTATTATATTATGGGGATGCAAGAATAAAGTAACGAATCCAACGGAAGAAAAACAGGAATTATGGCAGATATTTCACACATCAGAAACTTCTCGATCATCGCGCATATCGACCACGGAAAATCCACGCTGGCGGACCGTCTGCTGGAAGAAACTCATACCATTGAAAAACGGGATCTGGTTCACGATCAGCTGCTGGATGCCATGGATCTGGAACAGGAACGGGGGATCACCATTAAATCCCATCCTGTCTGCATGACCTATACTGCCGATGACGGTGAAACTTACGAATTGAATCTGATCGATACTCCGGGGCATGTTGACTTTGCTTATGAAGTCAGCCGCTCCCTTGCCGCGTGCGAAGGCGCGGTGCTGGTGATCGACTCCACGCAGGGAGTGCAGGCACAAACGGTAGCCAATATCAATATGGCGATCCGTCATGATCTTGCCATTGTGCCGATTTTCAATAAAATCGACCTGCCTGCCGCAGATGTGGCAATGTGCGGCGAACAGCTGGAGGAGATCCTTGCCATTCCCAAGGAAGAGGCGTATGCCGTTTCCGCAAAGACGGGGGAGGGGATCCATGACCTGTTGGAAGCGATCGTGAAACTGGTTCCGCCGCCGGAAACGGATGAGAAAAAAGGTACTGCGGCTCTGGTTTTCGATTCTATTTACGATGCTTATCGCGGCGTGGTGATCTATGTCCGCGTGGTGAGCGGTTCCCTCCGGCGCGGCGATAAAATGCGGATGTTCAGCACCGGATTGGAAAGTGAAATCAAGGAAGTGGGCGTATTCAAGCCGGAAATGAAAGCAACTGATTCGCTGGAAGCCGGAGCGGTGGGATATATCATCCCCAATATCAAGAGTCCTTCCGATGCGAAGATGGGGGATACCGTGACCACGGTGAAAGATCCCTGTCCGGAACCGCTGCCGGGTTTTCAGGAAATCAAACCCATGGTTTTCAGCGGGATCTATCCCATCGACACGGCGGACTACGAACAGCTCAAGTTCAGTATGGCGAAACTTCAGCTGAACGATGCTGCGTTCATATATCAGGCGGAAACCAGTGCTGCGCTGGGATTCGGATTCCGCTGCGGTTTTCTCGGTCTGCTCCACATGGAGATCATTCAGTAGCGTTTGCGCCGGGAATACAATATGGACATCATCGCAACTTATCCCAGTGTGATTTATCATGTGTATCTCAAGGGCGGCGATATGATCCAGGTGGACAATCCTGTATTTCTGCCCGATCCTTCCGAAATCGATCGCATTGAAGAACCCATGATCCAGGCACACATTATGTCACCCACCGATTACATCGGGGAGATCATGAATCTGGTGATGCAGAAACGGGGGATCTGTACCAATACGGAAAGTATCGACGGCAAACATGTGATGATCACGGCGCGTCTGCCTATGCACGAGATCCTGATCGACTTCCACGATAAACTCAAATCCATTACCCGCGGCTACGGCAGTATGGATTATGAGCCGGACGGCTATCAGGCGGAAAAACTGGTGAAACTGGATATTCTTGTGAACGGGGAGCCGGTGGACGCATTTGCCAGTATCGTTCATACCGATTTTGCATATCATCGCGGCAGACAGCTTGCGGAACGGTTGGCGGGCGTGATCCCCCAGCAGATGTTCCAGATCGCCATTCAGGCTGCGGTGGGCGGTAAGGTCATTGCCCGCGAAACGGTGCGTCAGCTGCGTAAAAACGTGTTGGCAAAATGTTACGGCGGTGATATCACCCGTAAGCGCAAACTGCTGGAAAAACAGAAAGAAGGCAAAAAGCGCATGAAAGAGATCGGCAAAGTGAATATCCCCCAGGAAGCCTTTATCGAAGTTCTCAAGTCCAACGAAAACAAGTAACTATGAATGTTTTTGAAAAAGTTTTACATTCTTACCGGATGCGGCGATTGAAAGCCCGGAAAAAGGATCTTTGCAACACGATCCGGAACTGGATCTTTCAGGAACAGGATGTCCTGACGGAAAAAATGCAGACACAGCTGAACAGCCTTCAGACGGAGGCGGCTGCGTTGGAGCTTGACAGCAAGGCGGCGGAAAAACTGGATTCGCTGGAGGAAAAATTTGATTCTCTGACACAGCGCAATTCATTCCACATGACCATGCGGGCGATTTTGGATGTGCTGCTTGTTGCTCTGACGGTGGCATTCGGGATCCGGGCGTTGTTCCTGCAGCCGTTCCAGATCCCCACGGGCAGTATGCAGCCTACACTGTTCGGAGTGCATTACATCGACCGCGCTGAATCGGAACCGTACAGCGGACCGCTGACACGCGCCTTCCGCAGTTTGCTTGCTGAAGATGTGAAAAGCATTGCGCCTGTCCCCTTCAATGTGTGGAGTCAGGACGATATTTACCGCTACACGGACAAAAATCCCGATCAATACCCTGCGGGCGCGGTGATCTGCGACGGATGGCGCAGTACCGGCGATCATCTTTTTGTGGATCGTGTGAGTATCCATTTTTATCCGCTGAAACGCGGCGAAGTCTTTATTTTCAATACAGAAGGTCTGCGGGAACTTGCCAACGGCAGAAAATTGCAGGGCTTTTTCTACATCAAACGATTGGTGGGGATGCCCGGCGATACCCTCAAGATCGTGGACGGTGTACTGATGGTGAAAGAAAAAGGCGCGGCGGATTTCAAACCCGTTTATGAACTGGCTCCCCGGATGAAAAAACTTTATTCCGGAAAAGGCGGCTATCACGGACATATCGCTGAAGGATGTTTGATGGACGGACGGGAATTCAAGGTCCCGGAAAATCAGTATTTCGCGTTGGGGGACAATTCCCGGAACAGCCTTGACAGCCGGTTTTGGGGAGCTGTGCCCCGCCGGAACATCATCGGCAGAGCGTTGAATATTTTTTGGCCGGTATCCCGCCGCTGGGGGTTCTGTATTGATGACAAAGATGTGCTGGATGTCCCCAGCGGAACGCCGAATCCGGATCGTCCGGACAGTCAGACCCCGGCAATGCGTCTGCAATAAGGAAAATGAAACGAAAGGAAAAATATCATGCTGGAGATCCTGTTCCCTCTGACGGGTGAATTGATCAACCACACCCACATGACCGCAGATCGTATCCTGACCATTCAGGGAAAAACGGCTCCCCGTGCAGTGGTCACATTGCCGGACGGAACAAGCGTTACTGCCGGAGCGGACGGCATTTTTGCCATTCCGTACAAGGTGGAAAACGCGTTCAATGATGTGAAAGTGACTTGCGGTGTTGAATCGGTGCAGTGCCGTTTCGTGTGTGATTTTGATACGCGCAAACGCTACAATTTCTTCATCGACGACAATATTTTCTTTCTGACGGAGATCGTCCGCGAAAAACATAAATCTATTTTTGACAGTTTCTATCTGGATTTTCTGCGTTCGCTCCACCGCAAATACGGATTCAAAGTCACGCTGAATATGTTTTATGAAAACTGTCACGCTTACGCCGGAGGATTCAATACCTCCATGCTGACGGATCAATATAAATCTGAATTTGAGGACAATGCCGACTGGCTGAAACTGGCATTTCACGCGTACGGAGAATTTCCAGACGCACCGTACTCTGAAGCATATCCGGAAAAATTGCCGGAACATCACAAGATCCTGGAAAAGGAGATCAAACGTTATGCCGGTGAAAAAAGCTGGATCGAACCGGTGCTGATGCACTGGTACGGGATCGCCGATGACAACAGCCGCAAATTTATTGCAGATGCCGGGATGACCTGTTTCACCCAGCCGGAACGGGTGTGGCAGGAACGCTTTGAAAAATCCGGCAGAAAAGTGCTGGCACAATACGATTATCGATTCAATCAGCTGGAATTGCAGCTGCTCTTTATGGTCAATCTGCTGAAGGAGGACGAACTGCTGGCGAAACTGGATGGTGCTTACGGAGAAAAGGGCAGGGATCTTATTCTCTGCGGAACCCACGAGCAATACAGTTATCCCTTCTATTCCAACTATATCCCGGAACATTTCCAGCGCATGGAATCCGTGGTGAAAAGTCTGACCGATCATGGTTACGAAGCCGTTTATTTTACAGAAACTTTACTGAAAAAATAAGGAACTATACCCAATGAAAATGAAAATGTCCCAGATGGTGGGTAAACGCTTGCGCGAAGATCCCAAAGATGCAAAAACGATCAGCCACAAATTTTTAGTGCGTGGCGGTTATATCCGTCCCGTATCTGCGGGGATCTATTCCCTGCTGCCTGTTGCCAAACGCATTATTCAGAAAATCGAAAATATCATCCGCGAGGAAATGAACGCCATCGACGGTCAGGAAGTCCTGATGCCTGTGGTGCTTCCGGCGGAACTCTGGCAGGAATCCGGCAGATACGAAAGCGTGGGTGGCGAACTGCTCCGTTTCAAGGATCGTAACAATAAAGCCATGCTGCTGGGGATGACCCACGAAGAAGCAGTTGTCCATCTGGTGCGTACCGAGATCAACAGCTATAAACAGCTGCCGGTGATGGTCTATCAGATCCAGACGAAATACCGGGATGAAGCGCGTCCCCGTGCAGGGTTGATCCGCGTCCGTGAATTCACTATGAAGGATGCGTACAGTTTTCACACCAGTCAGGAATCGCTGGACGAATACTATATGCGTTGTCATCAGGCATACGAAAATGTGTACCGCCGCGTGGGCTTGAAACATGTCGTTTCCATCCTTTCCAACTCCGGTATGATGGGGGGGAGCGTTTCCCACGAATTCATGTCGCTGGCTGAATGTGGCGAAGACAGCATTTTCATCTCCCCCGACGGCAAGAGCTACAAGGCAAACCGCGAAGTTGCTGTGTCCGGTCTGAAATTTGATAAATCCGGCGTGGAAGCTCTGCCGCTGGAAAAGGTTGCCACGCCCGACAGCAAGACCATTGAAGATGTGGCAGCGTTCCTGAATGTGACAGCCGATCAGACCGGGAAAGCCGTGTTCTATTCCGATATGGAAGGCAAAAAATTGATTTTTGTGCTGATCCGCGGTGACTTTGAAGTGAATGAAGCCAAACTCAAAACATTGCTTGGTCTCCCCGAAATCAAATTTGCCACCGATGAACAGATCCTGGATGCCGGTGCTGTGCCGGGATACGCGTCTCCCGTGGGGATCGATCAGAGCAAGATCACGCTGGTGATTGATCCCTCCATCGCAGGAACTGCCAATCTGGTGGTGGGTGCAAACGAAGGCGGTTACCACTACAAAAACTTCAACTACGATCGTGACCTGACCGGCGGGATCGTGGCGGATGTGGCTTGTGTCCGTGCCGGAGACCCCTGTCCGGTGACGGGTGAGCCGCTGGAATTCCATCACGGGATCGAAGTTGGCAATATCTTCCAGCTCGGCACGAAATATTCCGAACCCATGGGCTGTACCTATCTTGACAAAGACGGCAAGAGCCAGACCATGATCATGGGTTGCTACGGTATCGGTGTCGGCAGAACGATGGCATCTGTGGTGGAAGATTCCCACGATGATTACGGTCCCATCTGGCCGATGTCCATTGCGCCTTATCAGGTGCAGGTCTGTGCGCTCAATCCCGATAAGGAAGGTGTCGGCGCGGCGGCGGAAAAACTGGCGGATGAATTGAGCGCACTGGGCGTGGAAGTCCTGCTGGACGATCGCGGCGAAAAAGCCGGATCCATGTTCAGCGATGCCGATTTGCTGGGCGTGCCTTTCCGTATGGTGGTCTCTCCGAAGAGCCTCGCCAACGGCATGGTGGAATTCCGTCTGCGTTCCTGCCGCGATACGGAACTCATCCCCGTGGCGGAGGTTGCGAAGATCATTGCGGAACGGGTGCAGAAAGAACTTGCCCTGTACTGCTGAAACAACAATACTGAATGTGCTGTCCGGTAAATTTTTTGATTTACCGGACAGTTGCAGAAATGAGGTCGAATGATGTTCAAACGGACGATTTCCGGGATCGTTTTCTCTGCCGCACTGTTTCTTTTTTCTGCGGGGAGCCATGTCTTTTCCGCAGAAGAAAAAGTTGCTGTGCCGGAGGAAAAACTTTCCTTCCACACACCGCAGTTCTCCGTGTTCCGGAACAGAACGGCTGCGGAAAAAGAAGCCCTGTTCAAACAGATCCGTTTTGTGAAGGAAGTCCCTGCCGGCGCGTTGGTGCTGCCGGAACATACGGTCAATCACATGGCATGGCTGAAAGCGAAGAAAGAAAAACACAACATCCTTGCCGGTTCTCTCCAGACTTCATCGATCTCCAATGTGGCTTATGTGCGTCAGTGCGGGATGCAGGTGTGCCTGATGACCGCAAAGACGATCAATGATGTTGTGACGGGTCTGATCCTGCAGCCGGATTATCTTGTTCTGGATCCTGCGCTTGATATTGAAAAGATCAAACAGGAATTGCTGTCACTGAAACTGCCGCCGGAAAATACCAGTCTTCCGGAATGTGTCATCAACTATCCGGCATCTGCGGGAGAACGCCCTGCCGGAACATCGTTGCGGGTCATGTCCTACAATATTCTCGCTCATTGCTGGGGCGGAGAATTGCCGCCGGTGATGCATCGCGCGCCGGAAATCGCGAAAGTCATCCGTAATGTGGCACCTGACTTTGCCGCTTTGCAGGAAATGGATTCCATCTGGTACAAGTTGCTGGGAAAACAGATCGCGCCCTACCGTTTTGCCACGAATCCCGGACGGGATGTGATGAATGCCGTGATCTATGACAGCACAAAATACAAGCAGATCGACGGCGGTTCACTGCCTTATATGCGGGCTGTTTTCATCCGCAATCTGCGTTATGTGCTGCTGGAAGATCTGAAGAGCGGCAGAAAATATCTTTTCACCAATACCCATTGGGATTTGAGCAATAAGACCCGCCTGAAAAATGCGGAACTCATGACGAAGTATCTCAAAGAACTTCAGAAAAAATATCCCGGAGTTCCGGTGATCTGCGCCGGAGATTTCAACTGTTTTGTCACGAGTCAGCCTTTTCAGAATCTGCTGAAAGACAGTGGTTTTTCGGATGCCGCAGATGCAGCGGTCAAATCTGAAAATAAATTTCAAAGCAGTTACACCAGACCGCGTTATGCCGAAAGACCGACTCCCGGCAAACGGCATATCGACCATCTGCTTGTGAGCGGCGATTGGAATGTGCTTTCCACAAAATTGCTGGTTGCACCGATCCTGTTCCGGATCTCGGACCACCTGCCGGTTGTCTCCGACCTTCAGCTCAAAGCGCGCTGAGGGGGGCGTGGGCGTTTTTGTGGGTTGGTGAGAGCCGAAGAAACAGACGGGACAGCTGCTTTTTGGCGGCGTTTCAGAGGGACTGCCGATTGTCTAAGTAGGATCTGTAAGTCTTATAAAAAATACCCCCCCCCGCCTCCGGCGGAGCCGCGCGCCCGCTTTGCCCGTGGCACCCCGGCTGAAGACTGAAGACTGCAGACTGAAGACTTTAAAAGTATTCAACAGGACAATAGGGGATGGAGCCGAGGAAATTTTTTCCGTACCGTTTTGTGATGATCCGGGGATCCAGTACCACCACGATCCCGGAATCGGTACG
This sequence comes from Victivallales bacterium, assembly GCA_045594005.1. Lineage (GTDB taxonomy): Bacteria > Verrucomicrobiota > Lentisphaeria > Victivallales > UBA1829 > SIG77. Next base: position 10,209 of record JAZNXT010000002.1, on the reverse strand, counting down.
GCTGCGGATCAATCTGCCGATCCCCTGACGGAACTTCAATACGGCATCGGGGATGGAATATTCGCTGAAAGGATCTCCGCCCCGATCCCGGATCCGTTCACTGCGCGCCTGGATCAGCGGGTGATTCGGCACAGCAAACGGCAGTTTGGTAATGATCACATTGCTGAGGGCATCACCGGGGACATCCACGCCAGTCCAGAAACTGGCGGCTCCGAAGATCACGCAGTTTTTCGATGTTTTGAACTCCTGAAGCATGGCGGAACGGGACATATCATCTCCATGTACCAGAAGGCGGATCCCCCTGCTTGCAAATTCACCGGAAAGACGGTCTGCACAATATTTGAGCATGGCAAAACTGGTGAAAAGCACAAAGGCGTGTCCGTTGGTCTGATACACAAATCGCCGGATGCCGTCCACAGATGCCGCATTGAAATTCATATCTGCCGGCTGCGGCATGGTGCGGGAAAGATACAGTTTCACCTGTCTGGAATAATCGAACGGTGAATCCAGGATCATGCCTTCACCGCCGCAGAATCCGACACGGCCTGCATAATAATCCAGTGAATCGTTCACCGCCAGCGTGGCACTGGTGAGGATCACGGGGAATGTGCGGGTGAACAGGATCTCCTGCAGGATCCCGGAAACATTCAGCGGGGCACTGGTCAATTCGATATTGCTGTCCCGGGAATAACCGGATTCGTGTTTTTCCGCCCAATAAACGTGTTCGGGCAGATCCATATTCACGAATGCGGTGATCTCCTCCCGGAGTGCGGAACAGCGTTCCAGCTGGGAATTGATCTCTGTTTTGAAATCGGTATTATCCTGCACTTCGGCATAATCTTTAAGTTTTTCTTCCAGTTCCGCAAGCTGTGCGCTGAAGAAATTTTCGTAACGGGAATTTTTGCTGATCCGCAGACAATCATCTTTCATCCGGGAAAGATCCATATCGTATTGAGAGAAAAAGATATTCAGTGCATCGTGAAGTGCGGCGATCTTCGCACGGACTGTCATGGCATCGCCGCCGGGTTTCAGCAGCAAGCCCCGTCCGCTGGCAGGATTGAACAAGCGGTTGAGGAAGAACCGCACCGCACTGTTGGAAACATGGATCCCCAGATGATTGGCGGCATTATCTTCCAGCGTGTGGGCTTCATCGAAGATCACGGCACCGTAAACGGGCAAAGGGCATTTTTCCTGATGTTCGATCTCCCGGATCTTGAGATCGGTGAAAAACAGTGCATGATTGGTCACAACCACATCGGCACTGTCCCACATCTTCCGGTTTTTCCAGTAAAAACACCGGTGGAAATCCGCACATTTCGGACCCCGGCAGCTGGTGGTTTCGCAACAGACACTCTGCCACAATGCGCCATCCATCCGGAAGGGGATCTCCGAACGGCTGCCGGATTCTGTCTGGGATGCCCATTGCCGCAGTTTCGCCAGATCTTCAGTCATATTCGCATTCGGCAGGATCGATGCAGAAAGTTCCCCGGATGCCAGAGCCAGACGCCGTTTACACAGATAGTTGGAGCGGCCTTTTGCGAGGACAAATGTAAAATCCAGTCCCATCAGATCCTTGAGAAAAGGCAGGTCTTTATTGACCAGCTGTTCCTGAAGAGTGATGGTTTCTGTTGTGACCAGTACCGGTGTTTTTGTGGCGCGGGCATGATAGATCGCCGGAACAAGATACGCAAAACTTTTTCCCACACCGGTGGGTGCTTCCACGCACAGATTGTGATTGCCTTCCAATGCTTCTGCCACGGCTTTTGCCATTTCGCTCTGCTGGATCCGTTTTTCATAGGCTCTGCCGCCGAATTCTTCCGAACGCTTCAATGGAGAGTTGTCCGAAAAAAATTTTTCCGTCCGCACAAGCGCATCGCTCACGACCAGTTGCGGTTTCTGATTGGGATTTACCGGTTTGATCATGGCTGGATCCCTCCCGGCACAAATTCAAAAACGGCATGAGTCGCGGCAAGGGCTTTCCATTTTTCCGGAAGCGGAACGACCCGGAAATATTTCAGCTCATTTTTATTCGTATTTCCCGGCATGGAGGCACGGTAGAGTTTGCGGTAAAATACATCCTGCCCGATCTGTTCCGCTCCGGCGATATAACGGTTCCCGTAGATCCAGGATGGTGTGTAAATGCGTTTGATCCTGTCCAGTTCTGCGCGGCTGGACGCATAAAGATGCAGTCCCAATCGCGGCACCGGGACCGAATCGGGATCTTCCCGGACGAACACCAGAAAAGAGATGTTCCGTTCCCGGAAATATTCCGCCATATCTTCTTCCGATCCGTGATACAATGCCATCAGATACAGCTCCGTGGCATCCCGCAAACGCTTGATCCCGAACTGCGGATTCATTGCCACACCTGTTCCGGCATACGCCCGGAGCATCGGACCGATGGTGAAATTGGCTGCAACACCTTTGCCTTTGAATCGCGCCGGATCGCTGCGCATCCATTCAATGAGCATGGCGGTCTGACGCATGGCAACATCGCCGGTATAAAAACGGCGGGCTGAATACGATACATCCGTTTCGTGCCACAACAGCAGCGCGAAAAGAACCGCAGGACACCACCGCAGGACGGCAGTCAGTTTTTTGTGCCGGTAAATATTCATCCACGGCGGCGCACCGGCAGGGACTTCCCGCATTTTCCATCCCTGCGCGTGATCCCGCACCAGCAGAGCCAGCGATACCGCCAGAAAGATGATGAGAAATTCATGGTAGCGGATGATATAAATATAGCCGATGAGAAAACCGACGGTAAAAAGAACGGGCATGAAATTTATTGTGCCGTGCCGCAGAAAAACATTCCGTACCGGTGTGAACAGAAGCGCGCTCCCCAAAAGAATCGCAAACAGCTGCAGACTTGCCGGTGCGCAGCCGGTCAGAAAACGCCACGGCCGGAAATCAGAGGTCTGCCGCCGCAGCGACGGGAAGAATGTATCGCTTGTTTCCCATGTGACCGATGTCATGGCGGGCGTCCACAGCATCCGTGCATCGTAGCTGATTTTTTCCGGGTCCAGCGGTTTTTCGTTCCAGAACGCAAGTTTCGCGTTCATCGCTTCGGAAAAATGACTGTAATTGGAGGCATATTCCGGCGTATTGATGCACACACTCCAGAAAAGATGCAGTCCCAGAAACAGTACCGGGATCAGAAACCGCAGTTTCGTGCGCTTATCGTGTTTCATCAGGTAGATCCCGCCGATGAACAGCGTCGGCAGCACCGTCCACAAAATCTGCGCCCGCCACAGGGAATATACATGATAAAACGGAACAAATGCCGCATTGAACAGCACCGCCGCCGTGATCGTGAGCCACACATAAAGCCGCGTTTTCGTGAAACGGTATTTCAGGATCAGACGCAGCACTTCGTATGCCGCCCACGCGCCGAACAGCATTTGACACAGATCCCAGGTGGCAAAGGCAAGTGCCGTTGTGCAGAAAAGCAGAATATATTTCCATATTTGCGGTTTGCGGTAAATGGAATATGCCAGCACAAAAGCTGCCATGATAAGAGGAATACAGAATTCCCCGTGAACGATATCCTGTCCCGTCGAGCGCGCAATGGCTGCCGGAGAAACCGCGTGAAGCAGGCCGGCGATCACCGCAAATTTTCGCGGACAACCCATCACCACGAGCCACAGGAACAGCAATCCGGAGGTAATGGATGCCCAGAATCTCAACTGACCGCTCATCCATTGTGCCATGCGCGGGTGATCCTGAAAACGCAACTCATTTTCCGATGGCGGCGGATCGGGCGCAAAAAAGTTTTTGATCCGCCAACCCCAGCCGAGGAACCATTCCAGCGTCATACTCATCTGACCGTAAGGCGGAATATCCTCCATGCCGTTGAGCAGTTCATCCCGTGCCGGTACACCTTTGCCGGTGGCAATGTCCTGTGCATAGGTGAACATCATGGCACTTTCAATGGTGAATGGAGCAAAATTTTTGTGGAAGGCAGGCAGCATCCCCGGAGCAGATAATTCCGTCTGCGGCACATCTCCGATGGCTTTTGCCAACGCGTGAACCGATGTATTGTAATGCCAGGTGCGCATCAGAAACGCTGCAAAAACACACAGCGCGAACAATGCAAAGGTGAGCAGTCCGCTGCGGTGACGGTATAAAAATGTTTTCAACGCAGTCATCATCAGCGGTACACCTTTCTGCCTTGAGATGATGCGATCCCCAATTCTTCACGATATTTTGCCACCGTGCGGCGCGCCACGGCAAATCCTTTTTCCTTCAGAAGCAAACTGATGTCCTGATCGGAAAGAGGGGAGGCGGGATCTTCCCCGTCCACTGCCGCGCGGATGATCTCCTTGATCCCGTGGGAGGATACTTCGTTTCCGTTGTCCCCGGTGAACCCGGATGTTGTGAAAAATGTGCGGAACGGCACCAGTCCACGGGGTGTCCGCATATATTTATTGGCAATGGCGCGGCTGACGGTGCTTTCATCCCGGTTGATCTTTTCTGCAAGTTCCCGCATCGTCATCGGGAGCAGGGATTCCATACCGTTTTCAAAAAAATCGTGCTGACCCGCCACGATGAGTTCGGCGATCCGTTCAATGGTGCCTGTCCGCTGTTCCAGACTCCGCATGAGCAATTTTGCGGCATTGACTTTTTCCCGGATATAACTTTTGGCATCTTCCGGTGTGTCGGGATCCTCCAGCATTTCCAGATATGCCGGATTGAGCGTCAGACGGGGGATGAGATCCTTTTCCGAACGGACTCTGTATTCGCCGTCCTCATCCCGGAACACGGTCACTTCCGGGCGGACATAGTCGATTCTTCCCGATGCGATATTGCTGACGGGATGAGGTGAAAGAGTCTTCAGTTCCGCACGCAGTTCCTGCAATTCATCCATGGAAATATTCATTGCCTTTGCCACTTGCGGCAGACGGTTTTTTCCCACATCGTCCAGATGATCGGCAATCAATTCCTGCAGACGGGGATCGTACTTGCCGGGATCCCGGGCGATTTGCAGCAGCAGACATTCTTTCAGATCCCTTGCACCGATCCCCGGTGGATCGAACGATTGGATCAGAGTCAGAGCCTCCTGCGCATCTTCCACGGAACACAGACAACTTTGCGCCACTTCGGAAAGCGCGGATTCAAAAAATCCGTTGTCTCCGATATTGCCGATGATCTCCTCTGCCGCCGTTTTCAGACGGTCCGGGCAATCGGAAAAACGGAGCTGTTCCAACAGTTGTTCCTGCAGAGAGATCTCCGTCGTGATAGAGTCAAAAAAGTGCTGTCGCCGTTCGTTCATATCCGGATCGTTTCCCCCGGAAAAAAAGTCTTCCCCCCGTTCGGTGTAACGCTCCAGCGTTTCATTGAATCCGTCCCGGTCTTCGTTGTAATCTTCTGCCCGTTCATCGCCGGTGGTTCCGCCGTAATATTCCTCAAACGGGTCATTCACCGCACCTTCATTGCCGTCGGGCAGTTCCACTTCCAGCACAGGATTGGTCTCCTGTTCGGCAACGATCTTTGCTTCCAGTTCCAACGCGGTGGCGGCAAGCAGATCCAAGCCCTGGAACTGATGCGCGGCAAGGGTATGTTCCTGCCGTGCGGAGGTCTGTTGAGTCTGTCCGTAAGAAATATCCATTGCCGCCTGTTTTCCTGTTGTTGAAATTACGCCGGAAAGATACACGCTCAAAGCCCTTTTTTCAAGTGCCGCGCACGAATTTTTTTTAAGATAAAAAAGACGGAGAGGTCGGCAGGCTTTAAGCGAGCGACAGCGAAGCTGAAAAGCCCGATCCCAAAAAAGCCCGATCCAAAAAAGTCAAAGCCTCATTCTGCGAAATGCAGGATGAGGCTTTGCGAACAAAAGTTTTTGAAAAAGGGTACGGGGAAAAACTTTTTTCAAAAAGTTTTTCCCCGCAATCAAATCTTCAAAAATCAGCGATTTCTGAATCAGTCTCTGCTGATCAGAACTTCTGCGATCTGGACGGCATTGAGAGCCGCGCCTTTCAGCAGCTGGTCGCCGCTGATGAAGATATCCAGACCGCGTTTATCGTTTCTGGAGACGTCCTGGCGGATTCTGCCCACCAGAACATCGTACATCCCTGTTGCCTGAATGGGCATGGGATAAATCTTTTCTGCCGGATTGTCCCGCAGTTCCACGCCGGGTGCCTTTTCCAGAATGGCGCGTGCTTCTTCCACGGTGATTTCCTGTTCAAATTCCAGGTTCAGCGATTCGGAGTGAGCGCGGGAGACCGGAACGCGCACGCAGGTGCAGGAGATCTGTGCTTCGGGCAGGTGCATGATCTTTTTCGTTTCGTTCACCATCTTCATTTCTTCTTTGGTGTAACCGTTTTCGGTGAAAGAGTCGATGTGGGGGAACAGGTTGAAGGCGATCTGCTGTGCCATCACTTTCACTTCCGCTTCCTTGCCGGCAAGCACATCGGCAGTCTGATCCACCAGTTCCTGCATGGCTTTAGCACCGCCGCCGGATGCCGCCTGATAAGTGGAGGCGATCATGCGTTTCAGACCTTTTGCCTGATGCAGCGGATACACTGCTACGCACATGATGGCAGTGGTGCAGTTGGGGTTGGAAATGATCCCGTTGTGCTTGAACGCATCTTCGGCATTGACTTCCGGAACCACCAGCGGAACGGTGGGATCCATACGGAATGCGCTGGAGTTGTCGATCATCACGCAGCCGGAATCAACCACAGCTTTTGCATATTCTTTGGAAATATCGCCACCTGCGGAGAACAGGGCGAAATCGACACCTTTGAAGGAGTCTTTTGTCATTTCTTCCACCACCACATCCTTGCCGTGGAATTTGAATGTTTTACCGGCAGAACGCGCAGAGGCGAGAAGTTTCAGTGTACCCACAGGGAAGTTCCGTTCTTCCAGGGTTTTCAGCATTTCAATACCGACCGCACCGGTACAACCGGCGATCGCAACAGTGTAAGTCTTTGCCATTTTTGTGACTCCAAAAATTTTGTTTACTGGCGGGGAACCGCCCCCGCATTTTCAGAATATATAAAATACACCTGATTCTGAAAAAAGCAAATCGCAAAACAGAAAAAGTAAAAAAAAGTCTTCAGTCTTCAGTCATCAGTCTTCAGCTGGCTTCGCCACGGGCAGGGCGGATGAGCGGCTTCGCCGAAAGATTACGGATGGGTACGGATGGGTACGGATGGGTACGGATGAAAAAAATCCTTTTGACTACGCCTCATCTGCGGGGTGCGCAAAGCGCACTTCTCTCGGGCGGCTCAACTCACTTTCGTTCGTTTGCCGCCTATCGGCAAGCTCACTGGCTGGGACACTCAAACGGTGCCGCAGGCGCATTTTTGAGACTTATAGGACTTATGGGACTTATGGGACAAGATTGACCGAAAGGCAAACTTTTTTCAGTTTGTCTTTTGTGGTGCGGCTCCCGCCCTCCGGTTCACCAAAATAAAAAATCCTTTTGACTACGCCTCATCCGTGTCCCACAGGTCCAAAATGTCCCCAATGTCCCATCTGTCCACCCAAAAATAAAACGCCCCTCCATGCGTGTCGGATTGGTCGGACTGCGAGCAAGAGCGAAGCTGAAAAGCCCGATCCAAAAAATCCGATCCAAAAAAAACTTTTAATCTGTCAATGTGATCGTCAGCTGTTCGCCTTTTGCAAATGCTTTGCGGACGATTTTTTCTTCGTATCCGCCTTCGCTGAAACGGGAATATGTTTTTTGCGGCAGATGCAGTTCGATCTCGCCATCGGAATCCCGTTCAGCGGTGAGGGTCAGCGTGGCGACACCATCTTTCTTCAGGATATCGGCACGGAGACCACCGGCGCAGTAAAGACCTTTCACATCAATATTTTTCCAACGCTGCGGACAGCCGGACATGAAATAAAGTCTGCCGCTGTTTGCGTAAACGAACATATCCTGGATCGCGGCGACTCCGCCCATATAGGCATCCATCTGCATGATCTCCCGGGGGGAGAAATGCAATCCGGAGTAGCCGGGGAAATTGGCATCATGGCGCGTTCCGCCGCCTTTGTTGCGGAAGGAACGGTCCAGGATATCCAACGCCAGTTCCGCCATCGCGCCGTTGCGGAAGCGGCTGTGGAGCATGGCAGCCCACGGCATACTCCAGCCTGACCAGAGTCCGGTCCCCGTCCAGATCCAATGTCTGTAACTGCCGTAGAAGACATCCCGCCATTTATCATCTTCGGCTGCATAAAGTCCGAAGGGACAGAGGATCGCAAAGTGGGAATGGTGACGGTGGCTTATATCCAGATCCTGACCTTTCCACAATGCGATGGTGCCGGGATTTTTTTCCGAAAGTGTGAGTTCCGGCAGATCGGTAAGGAGTTTGCGCCAGATGGGATCTTCCTCTTCCTTGAGGATCCCCGCCACGCGGATCAGATCCAGAGCCAATCTGTGGATGGCGGAAAGCTGGAAACTGGAATTTGCACCCCATGCGTTGATTTCGGCGGCATTGTATTCCGGAGAAACACTGATGGGGAGGATGAATTTGCCGTCATCCGTTTTTTCCAGCATGACCACAAAGGCGCGCATGATCCCTTTCATGAAATCAAAAGTGAAATCCCGCAGATAGGATTCATCGCCGGTATAATCGTATGCTTCCACCATCATCTGTGCCATCCATGCGGAGGAGGCATTGTCGATGGCACCGGACCACCAGCCGCCGAGTACGGTACAGCGGTCATCCACGGCATGAGGCAGCATATAGCCGTCTTCGATCCCGGCAAAGAATTTTTCGGTTTCCCGCATCCGTTCTTTCCAGGATTTGAGCAGATTGAAAACGGGTTTGAGGTTTTCGCACAATCCGGAACGGAACGCGGGCCAGTAGCACATTTCCACATTGATATTGAAGTGATAATCCGCGCTCCACGGCGGGGTGGCATCGTCTTCGATCCACGGCCCCTGAAGTCCGGCAGGGATACCATCGGGCATGGTCATGGACTGGAAACGGAACAGACCGGAATAATAGAGTTCGTTCAATGTTTCGTTATCGCATTTCACCGCAGGAACTTTTGACCAGAAATCGCGCCAGTATGCCGTATTCTTTTCTGTGAGCTGTTCCCAATCGACTGCTTCGGCGGGGGCAAATGTTTCGCCGCGCTGAAATTTGCCGGAATACACATTGCCGTCTTTTCTCACGGAAAGAGAATACCCCGGATCCACAGGCAGTTTCTGAAGGAAACCAAGCTCATGGCGTTCCGGTTCGGGGAAGGATATATTTTTCAGGATCTCCGTCAGATCATAAGAGGGGATGACCCGAACAAATTCCACCAGATCATCGGACGCAGTGAAAGCGAAAAGCCCTTTATTTTTCAGGTCGATCCGGACGCAGACCGTTTCATCGGTATCTTTGCAGCGGACTTTTACCAGCCCGTGTTCCATGACCAGCTCCACATCTTTGAGCGTTTTTTTCAGCGTCAGTTCGATTCTGCCGACGGGCAGGATGGTGGGGTTGGCGGGCTGACCGGGGATCCCGGCAGTCTGAAGTCTGAAGATCTGTGCGATCCGTTCCGTATCGTATGCTTCCAATGCGGCACGGATGTCTTTGTAATTCTGCTTTTCCGTCCAGGGCATACCGCCGCGGTGATCCCAGAGATCGGCACAGCCGGGAGTGATGTTCAAAGTTTTATCTTTTCCCCAGACGCACAATCCGAGATACGCGTTGCCAAGCGGTGCGCCTTCGTGGATATAGGCAAGCGGGAAATCGTGGACAAAGGGCGGAAAATCATGCTGGATGTTCATAATCGTTTTTGATCCTTGATAGAAATTTATATTTGTATGAGGATGTTTTGTCAGAAAAATATAGCATCCAGGAGCTGATTTGCAACTGCGGAAAATGCAATAAACAGCTTTTTTTTGCAGCTGTCTTGTTTTTTATGAGGATGTATGGTATATTATCCCGTTCCGGAAAAAACAAGAAAGGTGTTGCAGAAATGCAGCTTTGGAAGAAAAATCTGCTTTTTGTATGGTTGTCACAAATCTGCTCGCTGGCAGGATTTGCGTCGATCATGCCCTTTATTCCTCTGTATATCAAATGGAAATTCGGTGTGACGGATGAAGGGGAGCTGGGGGTGCAGGTGGCTCTTTTTAATTTTTTCGGGATGCTTTCTTTTTGTCTTGCCGCGCCGTTGTGGGGATATCTTGCAGATAAATACGGCAGAAAACTTATGATCCTGCGATCCTGTTTCGTTTCAGCGGCAGTCTTTCCCACATTGATCTTTGCG
>JAZNXT010000001.1:0-10534 GCA_045594005.1 Victivallales bacterium | reverse complement strand
ACCCGTTTTATTGGCGGCTCAACTGCGCTGCGCTTGTTTGCCGCTGACTGAAAAAGCGTCCAATAAATACCGCAGGCTTTAAGCGAGCGATAGCAAGCTGAAAAGCCTTTTCTGGATCGGTGGCTCAACTCACTTCGTTCGTTTGCCACGCACGTCAGCGCAGCGTTAAACAAAACTCCTGCTTGCCGGTAGGCGGCAAGCGCAGCTGAGCCGCCCGGGAATCGGGCGCTTTGCGCCCCGCTTTTTGACGGCTCCCCCCTTACCCCCAACATCCGGTGTGAACCCGTCAAAAAGCGATCCTTCGGAAGGACCCGGGTCAGTGACCCGGATCCACAAAAGTTTCAAGCGTCAAAAAAATATTGGTATGAACTTGATTTTTTGTTATTTTGCGTGTATATTCCGCAATCAACGAAATCCATGGAGGAACGATATTTATGAAGAACATCCTTGTTGCATTGCTGTTTCTGGCGGCGGGCAGTGCTGCTGCGCTTGAGTTCAGTGAAAAAGACTTGAAATCAAACAACTTCGCGGTAAAGATCCCGGCGGAAAAAGGGATAGAATTGCCGATTTTCTGTACGGTCACTTATACTGCGGAGAAACCGGTGGAGATCATTTTCAAACCGGTCAATTCCGTATTCCGCTACCGCACGAAGCGTCTGCCTGCGGCAAAAGAAGCAAAGACGGTGACATTCAGTATACGTTTCTTTACGCAGTCCGGCATTGAAACGATCGTGGAAATCAAGAGCAAGGGCGCATTTGATTTTCAGAAGTTCCAGCTTGTCAATGAATGGCAGAAAGGACACGAACAGTATCTCAATACCATGGTTCCCGATCCTCTCCGGAAAAAGAATCCCCGTCACAAAGCGATCAAAAATGATTACAGTAAAGCCGGGAAAAATCCGGTGGTGCTGTTCGGGGATTCCCTTACCGACAACTGGCGCGGTGAACATTTTGCCCGTATGAAAGAGATCTTCGGCGGGAACGGGATCGTGAATGCGGGTATTTGCGGCGACCGGATCGAACATCTTCTCTGGCGTATGAATGACATGGCAGAAATGCTGAAAGCCAATCCGCCCTCTGTGGCAGTGTTTTTTATCGGGACCAACAACAGCGGCGGCAATACAGCGGATGAGATCCTGTACGGGATGGAAAATCTGGTCCGGACTCTGCGCGGCTATTGTCCGCAGACGAAGGTGATCGTGCTGGGATTGGCACCCCGCGGGCTTGCCTTTGCCCGGAAAGCACTCCGGCATATTGATCCGGTGAATGTGAGATACAGAACGCTGGCGGATTGGAAGGATGTGTATTACTACGAATTTTCCAATGATCTGATGAATCCGGATGACCGGGCATTGAAGATGGATTTTTACACCAACGATGCACTTCATTTTTCCGGGAAAGGCTATGCGGAAGTCATTACGCCCAATGTGGCAGGGATGATCAAACTGGTGCAGTCGCCGAAACTTCCGGCGGACTTTTTCCGGCAGATGGACCGTTGGCAAAAATACCTGCAGGTCCGTTACGAAGCGTCGCTTCAGAATCCGAATCTTGAGGAACAGCTTTGCTGTGAAGCCCACTTGAAAGACCTTCCCGTATTCTGGCGCAAGACATTGGAATCTGTGTTGGCAGATCCGGGATTTGTTCCGGTGCTGCCGCCGGAATATCTGCGTCAGCAGAAAGAGGAAGGGCTGCCTTCTGCGGTCTGTCCGGAATGATCCTGATTTGAGTCTGTCGATATACTTTTTTTGCGGTAATTTTCTTTGTACTGTTGAAAAAAAATGAAAACGGTGATATATTACTTTTTGTAAAAGGTCCCCCATCGTTTACAGAAAAATGATGCCGGAAAAAGAGGCAGATGTTTATGAAAAGAATTATATATTGTCTTTTGGCAGCATTGTCCCTGTCAGTTTTTGCAGCGGAGAAGACGCAGAAACAAAAGACACAACAGAACCGGATTCAGGCTGTTCAGGCGGTACAGACACTGGATATGGCACCGGTCTTTCCGTCGGAAATCAAGGTGAAAGTGGTGGAAATGCCGCAGAAGCCGGTTGTCGCGCCGCCGCCGAAAGCAACGAAATATATTGCTCAGGGTTACGGCTATGCCCGTGCCAGTTCACAGGTGACCTTGAACTGTAAATATGACGGCTATGTCCGCAAGATCTATTTTTATTCCGGCAGGGCAGTCAAGGCTGGGGATGTGATTCTGGAATACGATGATCATGCATGGCGCACCAAGATGGAAGCGGCGGAAAACAAGATCCGCCTTCAGCAGGAAACGATCGAATTGAAAACGCTTCAGCTGAAATTGAAGAAACTGGACCCTGTCCCTGCCGCATACCGGAACACTTCGCAGAAACAGTCTGCCGCCAAAGATAAACTGGAACAGCTCCGCAACGAAATGGAAGTCTATGAACGGCTGCATAAGGACAATATCGTATCCTTTTTGAGTTATCGGGAAAAAGTCCAGGCATACAATAATGCGAAGGCGGAATATGAAAGTTCCATCAATGACTCCAAAGTGGTGAAAAACGGATTGGAACAGTGCTATATTGAAATTGCAGAAAAAGAACTGAAGACAGCGAAACAAACCCTTGAAAATATGAAACGGGAACTTGCTTTGCTGAAAGAGGAACAGAAGTATTATAAGATCATTGCACCCTTTGACGGCGTATGCAAACTGCACCATGATACCGTTCACGGATATGTGACGGAAGGATCGGGAGCCGCCACAGTTTATCGTGTTCCCGCGAAAATCGTTTATGCGTATTTCAAGGAAGCGGATGCGCTGCGGATGTATGAAGGCATGAAAGGAACATTCCGGAGTTTGGAACATGATCCGAAAACAAAGTATCAGGTGACGATTCTGGAAATGCCGATTTCCGGGACATCCCGCGGGGATCAGGTTTATTATAATGTGAAGTTTAAAGTGGATACGGAGCCGAAACCTTTGCGTCAGAACAGCCCCGGATTTGTGGAGATGGAATTGCCGCTGGAATGAAAAATCGCAATTTTTTTCTGAAAGTGCTTGCAATTTTCTGAAAAAGCTATATATTATAGTCACTTTACATGTGTAACAAGAAAAATTTAAATAGAAAACGGACAGTGATCCGGAGGTGAAAAAATGAGTAATGTTTGTGAAATCTGTGGCAAGAAAAAAGTCAACGGCGCCCGTATTATCCGTAAAGGTTTGGCGAAGAAGCAGGGTGGTATCGGTATGCACGTTGTGAAAGTATCTCCCCGTACTTTTGAACCGAACATCCAGAGCATCCGCGTGATGGAAAACGGCTCTGTTGTCCGTAAAAAAGTCTGCGTGGCGTGCATCCGTTCCGGCAAAGTTCAGAAGGCTTGCTGAGCGTTTGGCATTCTTTGATTATTTTGACCGGGACCTGCTGATGGCAAGTTCCGGTTTTTTTGTTTCCGGAAGACAGAACAGATAAAGGAGATGGCAGGATGAAGGAAAGCATGACAAAAGAACGGATCCGGAAGATTTTGAAACGGATCGGTATGATCGCCGGTGGAGTGATCGTGTTTCTGATTCTGCTGGCAGTGATCGTACTGATCTTCCTCAATCCCATTGCAAAATTTGCGATACAGACCATTGCGTCGGATGTGACCGGTTGTGAAGTCACAGTTGACGACATTGATATTTCTCCCTTCTCCGGCAGCGCAAGTATCACGGGATTGACAGTTGGGCATCCGGAGGGATACAGTGCCGGCGGGCATACTGTAAAGTTGGGGAATGCTTCTGCGAATGTGGATGTGTGGAGTATATTCAGCAGCGAACTGGTCATCCGCGAAGTGAAACTGAAGGATATTTCGTTCAATCACGAGCAGAAGGATCCGGAATCTGTTGAGAGCAATCTGACAGCGATCCTTGCCAATGTGGAAGCGTTCAGCGGAAAAAAAGAACAGGCTCCTGCCGGAGGGCAGAAAGTCCGGTTGGAAAAGGCAATAATCGAAAATGTAAAAGTCCGGGCATATATCGGCAATGCGGAAACACCTGCATTGACCGTGACGCTGGATAAACTGGATTCTTTACCCGCAGATGGGCATGCGGAGATTACCGGTCTGACCGTAGGCAATCCGCCGGGGTTTGAAGCCAATGATTTTGCTGTGAAGTTGGAAAAAGTTACTGCGGGGGTCGAGCTTGAAACGCTGGAAGCGGAAAAACTGGTGATCCGTCAGGTCCGGCTGCAGGATGTTTTGGTCAATTATGAAGCGGGAGTGACCAGTTTGAGTGACAATCTCAACACGCTGATCGGTTTTGTGGATATCATAACCGGAGCAGAGAAAGAACAACAGGATCCGGAAAAACAGAAAATGCAGCTGAATGAACTGGATATTGAAAATGTCCGGCTGCGTGCATTTGTGGATGGGAATCAGCTGCTCGCGGTTGCCGTTTCGTTGCCGGTGCTTGGTCCTATTGGAGAGGATGCGGAAGGAATGACTGCCGGCGAGATCCTGCATGAGGTTTGCAAGTCTGTCTATGAAAAAATTGTCGGAGAGCTGACATCTGTGGGGGGCGTTCTGCTTAATGACACAGGGAAGGGGATCCGGAAACTCGGAGAGGGCGCAAAAGACCTCAAAGAAGGCGCAGAGGATCTTGGCGGAAAAATAAAAGAGATCTTCAAGTTCTGATCGGATTTTCCTTTTTTTTGCAGAATATCCGTAAAAGCAGACTTGATTTTTTGCGGTAAGGAAAGTATCTTCTCTATCAATGCAAATTCAAATTGAAAGGATATTCTGATATGGATCGTTTTCTGGAAGGAAAAAAATCTCTGGTCACCGGCGGATCTCAGGGAATCGGCAGAGTGATCGCTCTTGCCCTTGCTTCTGCGGGCAGCGAAGTGGTTGTGAATTGCGCGCATAATGTTGCCAATGCGGAAAAAGTTGCGGCGGAAATTAAAGCCTCCGGTGGGAAAGCAAGCGCGTATGCCTGTGATGTTTCCGATGAAAACGCCGTTAAAAAAATGTTTGCCGATCTTGGCGAAGTGGATATCCTGGTGAACAATGCCCGTCTGGATCCCTGGTTGCACGATACGATGAGCGAAGGCGATTGGTTCAGCCGTGTGATGGATGTGAATCTCAAAGGCGCGTTTCTCTGTTCCATGGCGTTTTTCCCGGGTGCGTGCGAACGCCGTTACGGGCGTATCATCAATATCAGTTCTGTCCGCGCGTACCGTCCTGCGGAAATGCACATGATTGCTTACGGTGCCTCCAAAGCAGGAATGCACTCCGTTGCCCGTGCGTTTGCTGATAACGGCGCGCCGTATAATGTGACCGCGAATTGTATCTGTCCGGGTATGATCGTGACTGAGAATATTGATAAACGCCTTTCCCCGGAGAAAAAAGCCCAGGAGCAGGCTGCGATTCCCATGGGTAGAGCTGGAACCAGCGAGGAAGTGGCGGATGCGGTTCTTTTTGTGATTCGCAATGGCTATGTCACCGGCAGTATGGTGAATGTGAGCGGCGGGATGTATTATGAACCGTAATAAGAAGCGGGGAGAAAATAAGCAATGAAGATCACCGCAGTAAAAACATTTGTCTGTAATGCGTTCCGTACTAATTTTGTGTTTGTGAAGATCGAAACAGATTCTGATATCCACGGATGGGGAGAAGCCACTCTGGAATACAAAGAACCCACCGTGGTCGCAGCGATACATGATCTGGAATATTATCTGATCGGAAAAGATCCGCAGAATATCGAAGCGTTCCGGCATGATTGTTACCGCGATGCTTACTGGCGTGGCGGTCCTGTCCTGATGAGTGCCCTTGCCGGAGTGGAAATGGCGTTGTGGGATATCAAAGGCAAGGCTTTGGGTGTTCCGGTCTATCAACTTCTCGGCGGGAAAGTACGGGATGCGGTCCCCGCGTATGTGAACGGCTGGTTTTCACCGGCAAAAACACCGGAGGAGTTTGCGGAAAAAGTCATTCAGGTGCGTGACAATGGATTTACCGCCTGCAAATGGGATCCTTTCGGCAAAGCATGGCTTCAGATCAGCAAAAAAGATCTTGCCACGGCAATGGAATGTGTGCGGCAGGTTGCGGCGGCAGCCGGGAACGATGTGGATCTGTTGATCGAAGGACATGGCAGATTTGATATTCCCACGGCTGTGAAAATCGCGCGGCAGTTGGAAGAATTTGATATCTTCTGGTTTGAGGAACCTATCCCGCCGGATGATAAAGAAGGGCTTGCGGAAGTGAAACGCCGCTCCCGGGTTCCCATTGCGGCAGGCGAACGGCTTTACAACCGTTACGAATACCGGCAGTTTTTTGATTTGAGCTGTTCTGATTATATCCAGCCGGATATTTCTCATGCGGGCGGATTGATGGAATTGCGTTTTCTCGGTGCGGAAGCAGAAGCGCGTCATATCGGGTTCTGTCCTCACAATCCTTCCGGACCGGTGGCGAATGCGGCAACGCTCCAGCTGGCGGCGTGCGTGCCAAACTTTGTCAAACTGGAAATGATGATGACCGATGTCCCATACCGCGCGGATATCTGTGATGAACAGCTGACTGTGGAAAACGGCTGTGTGGTCATTCCTGAACGACCCGGACTCGGGATCGAGCTGAACGAAAAAGAAATGGAAAAATATCCCTTTATTCCGACGCAGTTGCGGCATTATCGCGGTGATCTGACGAATATCAGACCGGTGGATGCTGTGCCGTATTATCAGATCCGGAAATAACGGAACGCCTGTTGGATTTTGCAGACCGGTACACAAAAAACGCGTACCGGCCTTTTTTATTTTTCGTGTCACACCTGCGACAAAACGCTGTGACACGATGTCGCACCTTTTTCTTTTTCCGGTTTTGTTTTCTCCGGCACAAAAATACTCTGACCCACTGATTTTGTGCCTGAAAATTTATTTTTTGAAAAGTTGGCATTAAGTTTGCTTAATATGTTGGCATCGGTTGAATGAACGACAAAGAACAAAAACAAATTCAAATAAGAAAGGAACAATACTATGAGCAAAATCCTCGGTATCGACCTCGGCACCACCAACAGCTGTATGGCTGTCATGGATGGCGACACATTCAAGATCATTCCCAACGCGGAAGGCGCAAACACCACTCCGTCCATTGTGGCATTCACCAAGAGCGGCGAACGCCTCGTCGGTCAGACTGCAAAGCGTCAGGCTGTGACCAATCCGGAAAACACTATTTTCTCCATCAAGCGTTTCATGGGTAAAAAGTTCAGCGAAGTGCAGAACGAGATCCAGCGCATTCCCTACAAAGTGGAAGAAGGCAAAAACGGCGATGCCTGCATCAATGTGAACGGCAAACTTTATACCCCGCCGGAAATTTCCGCGATGATCCTGCAGAAATTGAAAAACGATGCAGAAGCATTCCTCGGCGAAAAAATCACCGAAGCGGTCATCACGGTCCCCGCATACTTCAATGATACGGAACGCCAGGCAACGAAAGATGCCGGTCGTATTGCCGGTTTGGATGTGAAACGCATCATCAACGAACCCACGGCTGCCGCGCTTGCTTACGGTATGGATAAGGAAAAGAAAGACGAAACCATCGCGGTGTATGACCTCGGCGGCGGTACGTTTGATATCTCCATTCTGGAAATCGGTGACGGTGTGTTTGAAGTGAAAGCCACCAACGGCGATACCCACCTCGGCGGTGATGACTTCGACGCCAAGATCATGGACTACATCGCAGATGATTTCATGAAGGAAAACGGTGTGGATCTGCGCAATGACCGTCAGGCTCTCCAGCGTTTGAAAGAAGCTGCGGAAAAAGCAAAAATCGAACTTTCCTCCCGTATGGAAACGGATATCAGTCTTCCCTTCATCACCATGAATGCCAGCGGACCTGTGCATTTGCAGATGACCCTCAGCCGTTCCCAGCTGGAACAGCTTGTGGATCCCCTGCTGGAACGCAGCAAACAGCCCTGCAATAAATGTCTTGCAGACTCCGGTCTCAGCACCGGCAAGATCAATGAAGTGATTCTCGTCGGCGGTATGACCCGTATGCCCAAAGTGCAGGATACTGCAAAAGCGATCTTCAGCAAAGAACCCCACAAGGGCGTGAACCCGGACGAAGTGGTGGCTGCCGGTGCTGCCATTCAGGGCGGTGTGCTTTCCGGTAATGCAAGCCTCGGCGATGTGGTGCTGCTGGATGTGACTCCCCTGTCTCTGGGTATCGAAACCCTCGGCGGCGTCTGCACAAAATTGATCGAACGCAATACCACCATCCCCACCAGAAAGAGTGAGATCTTCTCTACTGCGGCAGATAATCAGCCCAGCGTGGATATCCATGTTCTCCAGGGTGAACGCGATATGGCGGCAGCCAACAAGAGCATCGGCAGATTCCGTCTTGACGGTATCGCACCCGCTCCCCGCGGCGTCCCCCAGATCGAAGTGGCATTCGACATCGACGCAAACGGTATCCTGAATGTGACTGCGAAAGATCTCGGCACAGGCAAGGAACAGAAGATCACCATTACGCCCTCCAGCGGTCTCTCCGAACAGGATATCCAGAAAATGGTGGACGATGCCAAGGCGCACGAAAGCGAAGACAAAGCCGCAAAAGATAAGATCGAAACCAAAAACCGCGCGGAAAGCATGGTCTATCAGACCGAAAAACAGCTCAAGGAATTGGGTGATAAAGCTCCGGCGGAAGTCGCAAAACCGGTGACCGATCTCATCGAAAAACTCAAAAAGGATATCGAACGCGACGATACCGATGCCATGAAAGCCACCATGAAAGAACTGGAAGAAAAATTGATGGCGATCGGGCAGGCGGTCTATCAGCAGCAGCAGGCACAGCAGGGCGGCGCAGCTCCCGGCGGTCAGGCTCCGGATGACGGCGTGGTCGATGCAGAGATCGTGGACGACGGCAAGTAAGAAAAAAACAACGGGGGCGGATTTATGATCCGCTCCCTTTCATACACAAAAAACCAACACAAAAAAATATTCAGTCAAGGAGAAAAAAACAATGGCTAAAATCCAACCCCTGGGTGACAGAGTCCTGGTTCAGGCGATCGAAGTCAAGGAAGAAATGCGTGGCGGGCTTTACATTCCCGATGCTGCAAAAGAAAAACCGATGCAGGCGAAAGTGATCGCTCTCGGCACCGGAAAGATCGATGACAAGGGCAATCGCGTTCCTTTTGATGTGAAGGTCGGCGATATCGTTCTCACCAGCAAATACGGCGGAAGCGAAGTGAAATACGAAGATCAGGAATACAAGATCCTGAATTCTTCCGACATCCTCGCCGTGATCGACTGATTTCATATATCTACAAATTTAAGGAGAAAATACAATGCCTGCAAAACAGTTGCTTTTCAATGATGAAGCCCGCCGCCAGCTCCTCGCCGGTGTCGAACAGCTTTCCGCTGCCGTCAAAGCCACCCTCGGTCCCCGCGGCAGAAACGTGGTCCTCGATAAAAAATTCGGTTCTCCCACCATCACCAAAGACGGTGTGAGCGTTGCAAAAGAAGTGGAACTGGCAAACCCCTTCCAGAACATGGGTGCCCAGATGGTCCGCGAAGTCGCCAGCAAGACCAGTGATATTGCCGGTGACGGTACCACCACTGCCACAGTTCTGGCTGAAGCGATCTTCAAACAGGGCTTGAAAAACGTCACTGCCGGTGCCAATCCCATGTGCCTGAAACGCGGGATCGACAAAGCGGTCGCCGCGATCGTGGCTGAACTGGATAACATGAAAGTGGTCGTGAGCGAAAACGAACAGGTCGCACAGGTCGCCACCATTTCTGCAAACGGTGATGCTGAGATCGGTAAGATCATTGCAAACGCCATGGATAAAGTCGGAAACGACGGCACCATCACGGTGGAAGAAGCCAAGACCATCGAAACCACCCTTGACATCGTGGAAGGGATGCAGTTCGACAAGGGCTACCTCTCTCCCTATTTTGTCACCGACACCGAAAACATGGTCTGCAATCTGGACGATGCCTACATCCTGATCAACGAAAAGAAGATCAGCAATCTCAATGATATGCTTCCTGTGCTTCAGGCGGTTGCCAAAACCGGCAAGCCCCTGCTCATCATTGCGGAAGATGTGGAAGGCGAAGCTCTCGCAACGCTGGTCATCAACAAAATGCGCGGCATCCTCAACGTCTGCGCCGTCAAGGCTCCCGGCTTTGGCGACCGCCGCAAGGCCATGCTGCAGGATATCGCCATTCTTACCGGCGGCACCTGCATCACCGAAGATCTGGGTCTGAAACTGGAAAATGTCACCACCGAACAGCTGGGCAAAGCCAAGCGCATCACCATCGGCAAGGAAAGCACCACCATCGTCGGCGGTGCCGGCACCGAAAGTGCCATCATGGGCCGTATCAGCCAGATCAAGCGTGAAATCGAAGAAACCACCAGCGATTACGATCGTGAAAAGCTGCAGGAACGCCTGGCCAAGTTGTCCGGCGGTGTGGCTGTTATCAACGTCGGTGCCGCTACCGAAGTGGAAATGAAGGAAAAGAAGGATCGTGTGGACGATGCTCTGCACGCCACCCGCGCGGCTGTGGAAGAAGGTATCGTCCCCGGCGGCGGTATCGCTCTT